>NZ_JBFTJF010000007.1:0-316169 GCF_056395305.1 Variovorax sp. 10L426
CCGCCCACCCCCTTGCAGGGGGCAACACCAGCGGCCCGGCTGAGCCGGTTCCGCGGTGTTTCGCGAAGGGGTTCGTGAACTGTCATCAGATTGAGGAAGAAGGAGAAAAGCCCATGGAAGCCCTCGTCATTCATGCCCCCGGCGACTTGCGCGTCGAGGAAGTCCCGACGCCCGAACTCGAAGCCGGCCAACTGCTCGTGCGGGTGCGCTGCGGCGGCATCTGCGGTTCGGACCTGCACTACTACCAGCAYGGCGGYTTCGGCACGGTTCGCATCCAGGAGCCGATGGTGCTGGGCCATGAGGTGGCCGGAATGATCGAAACGGTCGGCCCCGGCACTTCGTTCAAGGCGGGCGAGCGCGTGGCGATCAGCCCGAGCCGGCCCTGCGGGCGCTGCCAGTACTGCCAGCAGGGCCTGCAGAACCATTGCCTGGACATGCGCTACTACGGCAGCGCGATGCGCACGCCGCACGTGCAGGGCGCGTTCMGGCAGCAGATCGTGGTCGAGCAATGGCAGGCCCACCGGCTGGCCGATTCGCTCAGCGATGGCGAAGGCGCGATGGCCGAGCCGCTGTCGGTCGCGCTGCATGCGGTGCGCCGCGCGGGCTCGCTGCTGGGCAAGCGCGTGCTGGTGACCGGCTGCGGGCCGATCGGCGCGCTCGCGATCATTGCGGCGCGGCGCGCGGGCGCGACGCATATCGTGGCGACCGATGTCGGCAACCACACGCTGGGCAAGGCGCTCAAGGTCGGTGCGGACGAGGTCATCAACGTGGCGGAGCAGCCCGACGGCCTCGCGCGCTTTGCGGCCGACAAGGGGAGCTTCGATGTGCTGTTCGAGGCCAGCGGCAACGAGCGTGCCCTGCGCGGCGCCTTTGATGCGATCAGGCCGCGCGGGATCATCGTGCAGTTGGGCCTGGGTGGAGAGATGAGCTTGCCGATCAATACCATCGTCGCCAAGGAGTTCGATCTGCGCGGGGCCTTCCGCTTCCATGAGGARTTCGCGATGGCGGTCGAGTTGCTCAACAAGGGGCTGGTGGACGTGAAGCCGCTGATTTCCGCGACGCTGTCATACCGCGATTCGGCCCGCGCCTTTGCGCTGGCGGCCGATCGGACGCAGGCGATGAAGGTGCTGCTGAACTTCGAGTGAACGCGGCACCCTGCGCCACCCGGCTGCCTCGGTGGAAACTTCTTGAACGTCTCCATGAACGCGCCGACGATGCCCTGCGCGGCGAAGAGCCGATAGCCTCGATGCGCTGGATCACCAACTCGGTGTCGATGGTTGGCGGGCGGGCGTCGCGGCTCAGAGGCTGCGCCCGATGATCAGCTTCTGGATGTGGCTCGTGCCCTCGTAGATCCTGGTCACGCGCACGTCCCGGTAATAGCGTTCCACCGGGAAATCGGTGAGGTAGCCGTAGCCGCCGTGGATCTGCAGCGCATCGGAACACACCTTCTCTGCCATCTCGCTGGCGAACAGCTTGGCCATCGAAGCCTCCTTCGCGCAAGGGATGCCGGTCTCGCACAGGCGCGCCGCATGCAGCACGAACTGATGCGCCACCTCGACCTTGGTCGCCATGTCCGCGAGGTCAAAGCTCACGCCCTGCAGTCTGATGATGGGCGCACCGTAGGCCTCGCGCTCCTTGGCGTACTTCACCGCCGCATCGAGCGCGGCGCGCGCGGTGCCGATGGCCACGGCCGCGATGGCCACACGCCCTTCCGAGAGCGAGGCCATGATGCGCCTGTAGCCCGAGCCCTCCTCGCCGAGAACGTCCTCCAGCGGGACGCGGCAGTCATCGAGCTGGATCTGCGCCACGTGCGCCGAGCGCTGGCCGAGCTTGTGCTCCACACGCGCTACCTTGTAGCCCGCGGCCTTGCCGTCGACGATCAACAGGCTGCTGCCGTTCTTGCCCGCGGCCTTGTCGGTCACGGCCAGCACCAGTCCCACCGCCGCCTCGCTGCCGTTGGAGATGAATTGCTTGCTGCCGTTGAGCACATAGTGCGACCCGTCCCGGCGCGCGAAGGTGCGGAAGGCTGCCGTGTCCGAGCCGGCATGCGGCTCGCTCAACAGGAACGCGCCGATGTGTTCGCCGCTCGCGAGCCTGGCGAGGTACTTGCGCTTCTGCGCCTCGGTTCCGGCCTTCGAGATCGTGAATCCGACCGAGTTGTGCACGTGCATCAGCGTCGCGAAGCCGGCATCGGCCGCCGCGAACTCCTCGATCGCCAGGCAGTACTCGACAAAGCTCGCGCCGGAGCCGCCATAGGCCTCGGGCGTGAGCATGCCCATGAAGCCGAGCTTGCCGACCGTCTTCAACTCATCGTGCGGCCACGCGCCGGTGCGGTCGCGCTCGGCGGCGGTCGCGGCCACGACTTCCTGCGCCACCTTGCGGGCGCTGTCGCGGATCATGGTTTCCTGTTCGCTCAAGAATGCGGTCGAGGTGTCTGTCATTGCAATGTTTCCGCTCGGATGGTGACGGTGGCGACCCTGTCGCGCACGTCGAGCAGGAGGTATTGGTATGTCATCTGGTTCGCTCTCATGGCTGCGCTGCCGTGGGGGCGCATGCTTCTGCGTGAAGGGTTCCCGGCCGTGCTGCGACATGACGATCGCGGTCGGCGTGCGCTCTCGCGCCGACATCTCGCAACAGGAAGTGCGACAGCGCCGGAATCAGCACCAGTGCGCCCAGCATGTTCCAGAGGAACATGAACGTCAGCAGGATCCCCATGTCCGCCTGGAACTTGATCGGCGACCATGCCCAGGTGACCACGCCCGCCGCCAAGGTCACGCCCACCAGCGCCACCACCTTGCCGGTGAAGCGCAGGGCCTCGCGGTAGGCCTCGGCCAGCGAGCCGCCCGCGCGCTGCCGCGCCAGCTGGATGCTCAACAGGTACAGCGCGTAGTCCACGCCGATGCCCACCCCCAGGGCGATCACCGGCAACGTGGCCACTTTCACACCCATGCCGAGCATGACCATCAGCGCCTCGCACAGGATGGACGTGACGGCCAGCGGCAGCACCGCGACCACCACCGCACGCCAGGACCGGAACGTGATGAAGCACAGCACGATCACGGCCGCATACACGTAGATCAGCATGCTCACGTTGGCCTGCTTGACCACGATGTTGGTCGCGGCCTCGATGCCGGCGCTGCCGGCCGCCAGCAGGAACTGGTGCTCGGGCGTGCTGTGCGCCTCGGCGAAGGTCGCGGCCGCTTTCACGACGCGCTCCAGCGTGTCGGCCTTGTGGTCGGCCAGGTAGGCGATCACCGGCATCACGGAGCATTCGGTGTTGAACAGCTCGGGGTTGCTCGTGATGGCGGTGCGTGCGGCGTAGTTCAGCACGTCCTGGTTGGGCGAGATGCTCAGCCACTTGGGATTGCCCTCGTACGAGCCGGCGGTGATCTTGCGCACCGCATCGGCCAGCGACACCGTGCTCTGCACACCCGGCACCTGCTGCAGCGCCCAGCCCAGGCGGTCGGATTCCATCAGCGTCTGGTAGGTGAGGCACCCTTCGGGCGGCGTCTTGACGATCACCGCGAACTGGTCGCTCGACAGGGAGTACTTGGCGTTGATGTAGGCGTTGTCGAGGTTGTAGCGCGAATGGGGGCGCAGCTCGGACGCACCTGGGTCGAGATCGCCCACGCGCAGCTGAGTGCTGACGGCAAATCCGGCCACGGCCAGCAAGGCGGTCACAGCCAGCGCCGCCGAGGCCCAGCGCCGCTGCGCAAAGCGCTCCAGCCAGCGCCACAGGCCGCCCGATTCGCGCTGCTCGGCACGCAGGCTGCGCGCGGCCGCCTTCGGGCTCACGCCGGTGTACGACAGCATCACGGGGAGCAGGACCAGGTTCGTGACCACCAGCAGCGCCACGCCGAGGCTGGCCGTGATCGCCAGCTCCTGGATCACGGGGATGTCGATCAGCATCAGCACCGCGAAGCCCACCGCATCGGCCACCAATGCCGTGAGGCCCGCGAGGAACAGGCGCCGGAAGGTGTAGCGCGCCGCCACCAGCCGGTGCGTGCCGCGCGCCACGTCCTGCATGATGCCGTTCATCTTCTGCGCGCCATGGCTCACGCCGATGGCAAACACGAGAAAGGGCACCAGGATCGAGTACGGGTCGAGCTCGTAGCCCAGCAGCGTGACCAGCCCGAGCTGCCACAGCACCGCCACCAGCGAGCAGCCCAGCACCAGCGCCGTGCTGCGCACGCAGCGCGTCCAGCCGTAGAGGATGGCTGCGGCGATCACGGCCGCCACGGCGAAGTAGCCCATCACCTCCGCGAGACCATCGAGCAGATCGCCCACGACCTTGGCGAAACCGACGATGCGGATGTCGACGTCGGCGCCGCCGGACTGCGCGAAGCGGTTGCGGATGTCCTCCAGGCGCTGCGAAAGCGCGTGGTAGTCCAGGGGCTCGCCGGTGCGCGGATCCTTGTCGAGCAGCGGCACGAAGATCATGCTGGAGCGCCAATCGGTCCCGACCAGGCTGCCCAGGATCTGCGCGCGCGCGATGTTCTGCCGCAGCTGCTCGGTGCTGGCCGGCGAGCCGTCGTAGCGGTCGGGCATCACGGGCGCACCGGTGAAGCCCTCCTCCGTCACCTCGTTCCAGCGCACCACCGGCATCCACAGCGACTTCACGTTGGCGCGGTCGACGCCCGGCGTGAGAAAGAGTTCGTCGTTGATCTGCTTGAGCGCCTGCAGGTAGGCGGGATCGAAGATGTCGCCACGCTTGTTCTCGACCACCACGCGCACCGCGTTGCCCAACCCCTTGAGCTCGGCGCGGTTGTCCAGGAAGTTGCGGATATAGGGCTGGTGATGGGGAATGGTCTTCTCGAAGGCCGCGTTGAGCGCGAGCCGGGTCGACTGCCAGCCCAGCAGCACCGTGGCCAGCACGCACAGCACGACCACCATCCGGCGGTGATTGAAGATGAGCCGCTCGAAGAGGCTCCCGCTGCGCGCGTCGAAGTCCTTCAGGTCCCGGATCACCGGCATGGCCTGGATGTTGTTGTCACTGAGCACGGTTTGCCTCCTTGTTTTTCAGCGATTCAATGCGCACGCCGTCCGGTCCGCCCAGGGCCACGGCCTGCGCGGTCGAAGCGGCGAGCGCGAACACCGGCGCCACGCGGCCCAGCGCCACGCGCTCGAAGCTGGCGCCCTCGTCCGTGCTGCGCAGCAGTTGCCCGGCCTGGCTGGCCAGGAGAATCGAGCCGTCGCTGCGCACCGTGCCGCCGGCCAGGCCCGCGTTCACGCCGGTGTTCGTTCGCGTCCAGCTCGCGCCGCCGTCGGTGCTGCGCCAGGCATTGCCGCGCAATCCATACGCCATCACCATCTGCGGCGTGCCGATGACGCCGAACAGCGTCCCCTTGTAGGGAAGCGCCACACGGACGAATTGGCGCCGCTCGCGATCCAGCTTGAGCACCAGGCCCTGCTCGCCCACCATGAAGAGCGTGCCCGCGGCGGGCCGCATCGCGTACAGGTGCAAGGCGTCGGGGTTGTCGACGCGGTCCAGCCACGGGGTCCAGCTTCGGCCCCCGTCCTCGGTATGCAGGATCAGGTTGAAGGCGCCGATGGCAAAGCCTTCGCGTTCGTTCTCGAAATACAGGTCCAGGAATGGCTTGTCCGCGCCCTGCGCGGCGAAGGTGGCCGCGTCGCGCGCCAGGCGTTGGGCCGCGGCGTTGGCGTGCTGCGAGGGTTGCCCGTACTGGCGCAGGATCAGCTGGGCAGCCTGCTGGCCGTCGAGTTGCAGCTGCCAGGTTGCGCCGCCGTCGGCGGTGTGAAGGATCACGCCTTCATGGCCGGCGGCCCAGCCCTGGCGGGCATCGACGAAGAAGACGGTCGTCAGGTCCGAGCTGACGGGTACCACGGCTTGCGTCCAGGTCTTGCCCTCGTCGTCGGAGAACAGGATGTGGCCGCGTTGGCCGGCGGACACCAGTCGCGTGCCGGCCACGGCCAATGCGTTGACAGGCGCGCGGCTGGCCAGGGCGCTGGGCGCCGAAGGCAGGGTCAAGGGCAACTGGAAGGCGGACTGGCCCAGGGCCGCGCCCGCGACCAGGACCATGCCGGCCAGCGGCCATCGAATCAGTTTGGGGATGTGCAACAACACGGGTTGCTCCGGGAAAGAGGGGGGCCGGAGCGCAGGTGGTCTGGCCGCGCCCCCCGGATGAAATCGGTAAGGGCACGGACGCGCCGTGCCCCGCGGGTTCAGCGGACCCCTTGCGACGCCAGGGCGTCGGAAGTCCACTGCGAATCGGACTGCATGGTGTCCAGCACCTTGATGCCGTAGGCACCCGGCCACTGGTTGATGTAGTAGGTACCTGCGTTCAGGTCATAGTGGCCCGACACCGCATTGCTCGGCACTGCCGCGTCATAGTGCTGCGTGAGATAGGCGAAGCCCGGGCGCCAGAGCTGGCCGCGGCCGTCGTACTGGTCGGAGGCCAGGATCATCCAGCTGTCCTCGTCCACATAGAAGGTGCGGCGCGAATAGATGTGGCGCGCGCCCTCCTTCAGCGTGGCTTCCACCACCCACATGCGGTGCAGCTCCCAGCGCACGAAGTCCGGGTTGATGAACTTCGGCTTGAACAGATCTTCCGGCTTGTCGTGGTAGACGAAGCGGTAGTCGTTGTAGGGAACGTAGATCTCCTTCTTGCCCACGAGCTTGAAGTTGAAGCGATCCTGATTGCCGTTGAACAGGTAGATGTCGTCGATGGTCGACATGCCCCCGGTGCTGGAGTTGGGCGTGTCGTAGGCCAAGTCGGGCGCCAGGCGCACTCGGCGCTGGCCGGGCAAGTACTGGTAGGCACGACGGCCCTTGCCTTCCTCGACGTAGTCGTTGGTCATCACCGCTTCCCCGGCCCGGCGCGCGGGCCCGGTGTAGTTGGCCTTGGCGCGCGTGATGAGGGTGGGATACGCGGCATTGCTGTCGTCGTAGAAGGGAAGCTCCACCGTCCACACGCCCTGCGTGCTCAACACCAGTTTGCCCGCCGCATCGACGTTGTAGGCCGAGTACTTGGGCATGACGGTGGACAGGCCCTGCCAGCGGGCGACGTGGTTGAACATCACCTCGTTGCCGTTCTTCGGAATGGGGAAGGGAATGCCGCCGCGCGCGCCGGTGATGCCCAGGCCGTTGTCCGAAAGCTTGCCGCGCGTGGCGTTCTTCAGCGTGTTGTCCAGCACGAACTTCGGGAATGCGACGGTGCGGTGCGTCGGAAAGACGTCGATACGGAAGTCGGCATTGGCCTTCATCAGCGCCTTGGTGCCTTCGGTCAGCTTGTCGGCGTACTTGTCGACGTTCTTCGCGTCGATCTGCACCACGGGCTTCTCGCCGGCGAACGGATCGGGGCGGACGCCCTTGTCCTTGTCGAAGCCGGCCGGCGGCGTGGTGAGCCCCCCCGTGTATGCGGGAATGGTGCCCTCCTTGTTGCCCGCCTTCTCGGCGCCGACCTCGGTGAGTTCGGTGCCCAGTTTCTTGGCTTCGTCCGCGGACACCGCCGCGAGCGCCGCACCCCATGGCGCGGACAGCAGCCCCGCGCAGAGCAATGCTGCAGTGAGTTTTTTCATGATGAATGTCTCCGTTCTAGAACGTGGTCTTGAAAGTGAAGAAGACGGCGCCGCGGTCCTTGAGCAAGGCCTGGGTGCCGTTGGCGGCCGAAACCACCGTGCCGGCAGGGTTGAGCGCGAGATCGCCGAAGTAGCCGACATACTTCAGGTCGAACCGGTACTTGCTGTACACATCCAGTCCGAGGCCCACGCCGAAACTGCCGGCGTTCTTGCTGCCACCCGTCGCCACGGCCGAGTTGCCGGACAGACCGAGCGAATAGCTCAGCGGCATCAACAGGTCCATGCCCGGGAAGACCTGGTACCAGGTGGGCGTGAAATTCAGCGCGAGTTGAGTGGCATTCTTGGAGACCCGATCGATGCCCACATAGCTGTCGCGTCCCTTGAAGTACTGGGCGCCCTGGGTCACCGAGAGCCATTGACTGAACGTCAACTCGGTGGACCACGTGGCGCTGCCGAAGAGCGGCGTTCTGCCGATGGAGCCGATCGCATTGAGCACGACGTGCGCCGTGTTGCCTCGCGCACCCAGCGTGTCGCCCTGGGCCGGCAACTGGCTCGCGGACCTGACCGACACGATGTCGCTGACCAGTGGCATGTTGCGGCGGTAGTTCACGTCCAGGCCGAAGCTGATGCCGGCAATCTGCTTCGACAGGCTCATGCCGTACATGTCGATGTCAGACGCGTAGTTGAAGAAGTACTGGCTCCTTGCACCGGGCAGCAAGATCACCTGCGGGATGGTGTCGGAGAAGTTACGGGCGTAGAAGCCCATCGTCCCGTCGAGCCACTGCGGACTCCAGCGCGACATCAAGCCCCAGTCGCCGGTTTCCTTTGGCGTGATGTCCGAGCCGCGATAGGCGCGTCCGCCGGGCAGCGCCGGGTTGATCAGCGACTGGCCGCCGGACAGGTAGAAGTCGGCAAAGCCCAGGTAGGTCCCCGACTCGGGGACGCGGGTGTTTCGCCACTCCAGGAAGTATTGCGCACCGAAGCTCAGTTCCGGCGTGGCCTGCAGCGTCGCGGAAAGCTGTTCGCGCGGCATGTACAGCTCCTTGGCCTCGACGCCGGGAACGGACAGTGCCTTGCCCTGATCGAGCGGGGCCTGACCATAGGAGATGCCGTGGATGGCGCCGAGGCCGAGCAACGATTCACCCCAGTTCACGGTCGTGCGGCCCAGGCGCGCGGTGAGCGGCATGGTGCCGAGGTCGACGGTCCCGAAGACGAATGCATCCAGGAATTCGCCGGACGGGCCTTCGTAGTAGCGCTTGGCGTAGTCGCTCAGGCCGAACGCAGGTTTGCCATCGACGAGGTGGTTCTGGGTGGCCAGGCTGGTGTTGGAAAAGGTACCCGAGTAGGCAGCGTCATACCACGAGGCGGCGCTCACGCGCGCGCCGAATTGCCTTTTATAGACAACATCGAATTCGGTCAGCAGATCGACGCGGTTGTTGATCGTGTTGCCCTGGGCGAAATTGCGGTTGCCGTCGTCGTAGTTGGGGTTGTTGATGATGACGCGGCTTTGCTCCTGGGTGCGCTGTCCGTAGTTGTAGCGGACCGTGTTGTCCAGGCGCATCTGGACATCGTCGTTCCCCGTGTCGATCTCGAACGCGCCGGCCGTGCCGCATGCCACTGCGCAGACGGTGAGCGCGGCGATGCTCAATGCGTGGCGACGCAAGCTCGGTCGGCCTGCCGGTGTGAAACGATCCATGTGTTTATCTCCTCGGTTGGTTTTTTGATGACGGGATCTGTTGACTGGGAATGCCATTGCTGCGCGAGTGCAGGGCCGCAGGCCGCGGCCCTGCGTCCATCAGGCCTTGAGGCCTTTCATGACTGCTTCCATCAGGGCCTGCACCTGCCCGTTCGAATGCTCGTAGGCGCGCTGCGTGTCCCAATCGGTGATGGCGGCGAAGTGCTCGGCAACGCCTTCGACCGAGCACTCGCTGCCCGCGAGGTACACCGGCTCGGTGTCCACGATGCGTGCCGAGGTGAAGGCGCCGCCGCCGGCGGACAGCGTGATCCGGGAGGGCGCGTCTTCGCTCACGAGGAACAGCGCCGCAGGCGTCACCTTCTCGGGCTGCACCGCGGCGAGCATCTCCGGCGGCATCACGTCCTCGGTCATGCGTGTCGCTCCGATCGGTGCGATGGTGTTGACCCGGATGTTGTTCTTGGCGCCCTCGACGTGCAGCATGTGCATCAGGCCCACCAGCGCCATCTTGGCGGCGCCATAGTTCGACTGCCCGAAGTTGCCGAACAGGCCCGAGGCCGAGGTCGTCATCAGGATGCGGCCGTAGTTCTGCTCGCGCATCGTCTCCCACACGGCCTTGGTGCAATTGGCCGAGCCCATGAGGTGCACGTCCACGACGGCCTGGAAGTCCGCCATCTCCATCTTCGAGAAGGTCTTGTCGCGCAGGATGCCGGCGTTGTTGACGAGCACGTCCACGCGGCCCCACTCGGCCTTGGTCTGCGCCACCATCGCCTGCACCTGCTCGAAGTCGCAGACGTTCGCACCGTTGGAAATGGCCTCTCCGCCCGCAGCGCGGATTTCCTCCACGACCTTCTGCGCGGCCTCGGAAGAGCCGCCCTTGCCGTCACGGCTGCCGCCGAAGTCGTTGATCACGACCTTGGCGCCGCGCCGGGCGAGTTCCAATGCATGCACGCGGCCCAGGCCGTTGCCGGCACCCGTCACGATGGCCACGCGGCCGTCAAATCGAATCGTCATTTCGTTACCCTCAAGAACTTGAAAAAAAGAAATCCCCTGCCGGCCGATCGATGCGATCGCCGGACAAACCGGAGGAAGGCGCAAGGCGCCTGGTGAAAGAAAACTAGTAGCGCCGGGTGATGGACTCGGCCACGCACACGGGCTTGTCCGAACCTTCCAGCTCCATCGACACCTCGATCGCGAGTTGAGCGCCGCCGTTGTCGATCGGCTCCCAGCCCACAAGCTTGAAATGGCCGCGCACGCGGCTGTTCACAGGCACCGGCTTGATGAAGCGAACCTTGTTGAGCCCGTAGTTCACGCCCATCTTGCTGTTGCGGATGTCGAAGGCCGTGCCCATGAAGGCCGACATCAGGCTCAGCGTCAGGAAGCCGTGCGCGATCGGTGTGCCGAACGGGCCGCTCTTCGCGCGCTCCGGATCGACGTGGATCCACTGCAGGTCGCCGGTGCATTCGGCGAACATGTTGATGCGCTGCTGGTCGACGACGATCCAGTCGCTGGTGCCGATGACCTCGCCCACCAGGGGCTTCAAGTCGGCAAGGGTTTCGTAGCTCTTCATTTTTCGGATCGCCTCAATAACCTTTGAACTGCGGCTCGCGCTTCTCCACGAAGGCGCGCAGGCCTTCCTGGATGTCCCATGAGCGCTGGTGGTCACGCAACTCGTGCAGCTCATGGCGCAGCGCATCGGCCGTGGACTTGTCGGCCGCTTCGTTGGCGACCTTCTTCATGCGGGCCAGCACGAGCGGGCTCTTCTTGGCGAACTTCTCGCCCAGCGCCTGCGCGCGATCGGCCAGCTCGGCGTCGGCAACAACTTCGTTGACGAGGCCGCAGGCCTTCATCTCGTCGGCGGAGATCGCGTCGCCGCTGAACAGCAGGTACTTGGCCACGTTGGCCGGCACCTTGCGAGGCAGGATCGCCGCGCCGCCGCCGCCGGGGAACACGCCGAAGTTGGAATGGCCGTCGCCCAGGCGCGCACTCTTGGCGGCCAGGACGATGTCGCAGGCCAGCACGGCTTCGAGGCCGCCGGCCAGGGTCAGGCCATTGACGGCCGCGATGGTCGGCTTGGGAAAGGCGCGCAGCGTGTCGAAGAAGATGACGATGTGGTCGAGGAAGTCCTTCTCACCGGGCGCCACGGCGGCGCTGGCCGTCTTCAGGTCGGCGCCGGCGCAGAACGCCGGACCGGTGCCGGTCATCACCACGGTGCGGACTTCGGGATCGTTCGTCCACGCCTGCAGGGTGGCGGTCATGCCTTCGATCATCTCGCGGCTCAAGGCGTTCATCGCCTTGGGACGCTCGAGCGTGATCCAGCCGACCATGCCCTTCTTTGCTTGCGAAAAGCTCATCTAGTACCTCCAAGTCTCTGTCGATTGCTTGGAGGTGAGATTAGGGGGTCGGGTCTTGCAAGCCCCCCTTACTTTGGAGTGGGTGAGTGGTGTGGGGCTCGTAAACCCTATTCGATCAATCCCTGCTTGCGCGCCCAGGTCATCGCGTCGTACCGGCTCGACAGGTCAAGCTTCGTCAGGATGTTGCGCACGTTCCACTTCACCGTGTCCACCGAGATGTTGAGCGTGAGTGCGATCCGCTTGTTCGACATCGCCTGCGCGACCAGGGCCAGGATCTCCAGCTCGCGCGGCGTGAGGTTGACACCTTCGGGCGCGCTGGTGCCGCTGCGGCTCGGCGCAGCCGTTCGCGAGCCGTCGGCCTTGCCGAATCGCGTGAGCAGGTCTTCGAGGTGGGCGGCGGCCGCCTTGTCCAGCCGTATGTCGTCCCTCACGGTCGCAAGCAGCGCACCGGCACGCGGGCCTTCGTCCAGCAGGGTCCGCAGCAGGCCGAAGCGCGATGCGATCTGCACCGCCTCCACGAGGCGGGTGGCCGTCTCGTCCACGCGCTTGAGTTCGTCCAGCGCGAATGCTGCCAGCAGGTTCTCCAGCACCTGCATGCGCGCACGCCCGTACTGCAGCGCAAGCTCGCGCGCGACCGGCAGGGCCGCCAAGGCCTCGTGGGGGTCGTTGCTCGCGAGCGCGACGCGGGCGCGTGCCAGCGCCGCCACGGCGGGAATCTCGGCGCGCACGCCGTCCGCGTTGCGATGGAGCGCGCCCAGCTCACTCAAGCGCGCCGAGACGCCTGCCGCTCGAGCCTTCTGCCCCAGTTTCAGCAGGATCCGCACCTGTTCCGCGTGCATGCAGGCCACCAGCCGATGCAGCCCCAGCCCCTGGTAGTGGGCCGCCTGCGACTCGAGGAAGCTCAGCACGGCCTCCGATGGAGCGTGCAGCGAGTCCAGCCGGGCCGTGACCAGTGCGGCGCTCAGCATCACCGGAGGCATGGAGGCCTGCATCACCAGACGCGCGCGGTTGGCGAGAAGTTCGCGCGCTTCGTCGATACGGTCGAGCTCGTAGTAGGAGTCACCGAGCGTAGTGGCAGTGACCGACGCGCTGACCGAGCGCCGCCCGTGCAGCGCCTCGGCCGCCGCGACCAACTCGTTGCCGATGCGCGCTGCCTCCCTGACCTTGCCCTCCGTCAGCAACAGCAGCCCGCGCGAACCCTCGGCGACCAGGGCGATGTCGTTCTTGCGCTCGGCGGGGTCGATGGGGTTGGCGTCCAGCAGCCGGTGCGCATCGGCATAGCGGCCGACCGAGGCGTAGGCGTACCCGAGCAGGCAGAGATAGAAGTGAAGCAGGTACGGGCTCTCGGACACGATGCCGTGCAAGGGCTCGAGCAAGTCGATGCAACGCTGGGTGTCGTCGCGCTGCATCGCCACCGCCGCATCCGCCAGCGGCAGCTTCGATGAGATCGCGGGGTTCTTCGCCGCCCCGCTCTCGCGGACCTGCGCGAGCCAGCGTTCCGCCTTGGCATACCGCGCTGTCATCGACAAGGTCAGGCAACCAAGGAAGAAGAGACGCGGATGCGCGAACAGCGTCTCCTGCGGCAGACGGTCCAGCAAATTCAGCATCAGGCTGATGAAGCTCAGGCTCCAGGTGTCCTTGGCCGCCTGGTCGATCGCCTCGGCGGCGAATTCGAGCTCACCGCCCCACACGGCATGGCGCACTGCCTCGACCAGCAGGCCATGCCCCGCGAACCACTGGCTGGCGCGCCGGTGCAGCGCGTTGACATCCGCCGTGCCTCGCCGCGCCACGCGCGTGGCGAGGAACTCGCCGAACAGCGGATGGAAGCGATACCAAGGCAGCCGGTCGTCCGACTCGACGCGGTACATCAGCAGGTTCTCGTCTTCCGCGCGCTGAAGCAGCGCCGCCGCATCGGCGCTGCCCGTGACTGCCGCCGCCAGCTCGACGTTGAAGCGCCGGCACACCGACACCTGCTCCATGAAGTCGATCATCTCCGTCGGCAGATGGGCCACGACTTCTTCCGCGAGGTAGGCCTGCAGGTCGGCCGAGCTCCAGCCGAGCTCGCGCAGGCGGGCGCGGGTTTCGGGCCGCGAGCGCAGCATGATCGCCATCAGCTCGAGGCTCGCCGGCCAGCCGCCGGTCTTGTCGTGGATCAGGCGCACCTCCTCGGCATTGAGCTTGACCGTGCCGAGGTTCTGCTCGAGGAAGCTGCGCGTTTCCTCCGCATTGAAGGGCAGTTCGCCAAAGCCGATCTCGGTGACGCGACCTAGCACACGCAGGCGGCTGATGAGCAGCGGCGGCGCCGCCCGCGAAGCGATGGCGATGTGCAGGTTGCCGGGGCAGTGGTCGATCAGCTTCTGCACCAGCAGGTGCGCCCGCTGGTCATCGACGTGGTGGTAGTCGTCGATGATCAGGTACAGATCCTTCGGAATGACGGCGGCCGCGTTCACGGTGGCGGCCACGACGTTGTCCATGGCCTTGGCGATTTCACCGTCGAGGCCGTCGAGCAGCATCTCGTCCTCGACCGGAATGCCCAGGCGACGCAAGGCGGCGGTCAGGTAGGTGGCGAAGCTGCCGAGCTGTTTGTCGTCATGGCTCAGGGACAGCCATGAAACCTCGTCGCCGGCCTTCATCAGCTCCAGGCGCCACTGGGCCAGCAGGATGGTCTTGCCGAAGCCGGCGCCGCCGGTCACCAGCACGAAGCCGCAGCGCTGCCCGTCGCGCAGCTGGTCGAGCAGGTGCATGCGCGGAATGAAGCGCGAGCCGATGTGCGGCGGCGCGAACTTCGTGGAGACGAGCAGCTTGTCGAAGTCCATGTCGAGCGATGTGCGGCTTGGGCACCGCCGAGTCAAGACTGCGGATTATCGGCCATGCCCCCGCTGCGCCGTGGCGTTTCAGGCCGCACACGCAGCCTCGTGCCGGTCGATGCTGCCCAGTTGCAGCTCGGCGACCACGGCACGCTTGAAGTAGTGGCCGACCTGGTACTCCTCGGTGACGCCGATGCCGCCGTGGAGCTGGATGCCCTGTCCGCACACGAACTTGGCCGCGCGCGCGATCAGCGCCTTGGCGGCCGACAGCGTGCGCTGCCGTGCCGCAGCGTCGTCGTTCTCCATCGAGGCCAGCGCCGCATACAGCATGGAGCGCGCGGTCTCCATCTCGGTCGCCATGTCGGCCATGCGATGCTGCAGCGCCTGGAAGCTGCCGATCGGGACGCCGAACTGCTGGCGCGTCTTGAGGTATTCGGCGCTCTGCTCGATCACCTTTTCCATGACGCCCACCAGCTCGGCGCCGAGCGCGATGATGCCGTGCGCGAGGCCAGACCGCAGCGCCGGCAGTCCCCTGCCCGGCTCGCCCAGCACGGCATCGGCCGCGACTTGCACGCCCTCCAGCACCAGCTCCTCGGCCCAGGTGCCATCGTGCAGCGGCAGCGCCTGGCGCTGCATGCCAACCGCATCGGCGTCGACGAGAAACAGGCTGATCTCGTCGGCCGGCGCGCCTTCGATGCGCGCGGAGACGATGTATTGCTGCGCGAGCAGCCCGCTCAGCACGAGCGTCTTGCGACCGCTCAGCAGATAGCCGCCGTTGCGCGGCTGCGCCGAGGCCGCCACGGGCAGGGGCATGCCGCGAGAGGCCGGCTCGCTGTAGGCGAGCGCGATGCGGAGCGACCCGTCGGCCAGCGCGGGTAACAGACGCTCCTTCTGCGTCGTGGTGCCGGCGGCTGCCAGCGTCTGCGCCGCCATCACGGCACAGCCGAGATACGGCTCCAGCACGAGGCCGCGTCCGAACTCATGCGCGATGAGCGCAGTGTCGACGAGGCCGCCGCCCAGGCCGCCGTGCGCCTCGGGCAGCGCAGCGGCCAGCCAGCCGTTGTCGGCAAAGGTGCCCCAATGATCCAGGCCGCCCCCCCGGCGCGCCTTCAACGTCGCCGTGCGAGCTTCGAATGCGTACGCCTTGTCGATGTAGCGGCGCATGCTGTCCTGCAGCATTTGCTGCTCCGAATTCAGTCTGAAATCCATGTACTCGTACTCACAGTCCGAAGAGCAGCTTGGCAACGATGCCGCGCTGCACTTCGCTCGTTCCGCCGTAGATGGTCGAGGCGCGGCGGAAGAACATCTCGTTGGCCAGTCCGCGCGCCAGGCCCTGCAGCGGGAGGGGCGCACCCGGCAGTTCGGCCGCCTCGGACGGATGCGGATAGGCCACCGCGCCGTGGTCGCCGAGCGCCTCCACGTGCGCTTCCGTGATGCGCTGCTGCAGTTCGGTGGCGCGCACCTTGAGCATCGAGCCCATGGGATGGGCCAGAGGGTTGTGCTCCATGTCCAGCGCCGCGACGCGCTGCACGAACATGCCGACGGCGGTGACCTCGGCTTCCAGGCGCCCCAGCTTCAGCGCGAACTCCGGCCGATCGCGCAGGCGCCCGCCGCCCATGAGGGGCGTATCGGCCAGCGCATGAAGCTGCCGCAGGTAGTGCTTGAGCATCGGCAGGTCGGCCGTGGTCGCGTGCTCGTTGTTGAGCAGGAACTTCGTGATCGCCCAGCCCTGCCCTGCCTCGCCGACGCGGTTGGCCACGGGCACGCGCACGTTGTCGAAGAAGGTCTCGTTCAGGTGGTGTGCATCGTCGATGCTGCGGATCGGCCGTACCGTGATGCCGGGCGTCTTCATGTCGACCAGCAGGAAGCTGATGCCGGCCTGCTTCTTGGCGCCGGCGTCGGTGCGCACCAGCATGAAGATCCAGTCGGACTCGTGGCCGTGGCTGGTCCAGATCTTCTGTCCGTTGACGACGTAGTGGTCGCCCTTCTCGTCATGCTTCAGCTCTGCGCGGGTGCGCAGCGAGGCCAGGTCCGAGCCCGAGCCGGGCTCCGAGAAGCCCTGGCACCACAGCCGCTCGCCGTTGAAGAAGGCCGGCAGGTGCTCTGCCTTCTGCTCCGGCGTCGCGAACTCGTTGAGCACCGGGCCAAGCAGCTTGTGCACCATGCCGTCCACCGTCGGCGCGCCGGCGGCCACACATTCCTCGTCGAACACGAGGATCTCCTGCATCGTCCAGCCGGTGCCTCCATGCGCCTTGGACCAGTAGGGCGCGCCCCAGCCGTGCGCGTGGAGAATCTTCTGCCAGCGCGCGACCGCCTCCGGCTTCGAGCGCGAGAACGTAGGCGTCACGCGGAGGTCGGCCGGCAGGCATTCCTTCAGGAAATGGCGGACCTCCTGACGGAATGCGTCGAGTCCGGGATCGGGACGAAAGTCCATGTCAATCTTGCTTTTCAGTTTCTGTACATCGTGACGACGGCGGCGCCGCCGATGCCGACGTTGTGCTGCAGGGCGATGCGTGCGCCCTCCACCTGGCGCTTGTGGGCCTGGCCACGGAGCTGCTGCACGAGCTCGAAGCACTGCGCGAGGCCCGTGGCGCCGATCGGGTGCCCCTTGGAAAGCAGCCCGCCGGAGGGATTGACCACGTAGCGCCCGCCGTAGGTGTTGTTGCCCGCATCGACGAGCTTCTGCCCGTCGCCCTCGGCGCAAAGCCCCAGCGATTCATAGGTCAGCAGCTCGTTGTGCGCGAAGCAGTCGTGCAGTTCGACGACATCCACCTCCTCCGCGCCGATGCCGGCCTGCTCATAGACCTTGCGGGCGGCGGCACGCGACATGGTGTAGCCGGCGCCGTCGCGCAGGTCGCCGGAATGGAAGCTCTCCGGGCCGTCGCTGGTCATGGCCTGCCCGGCGATCCACACCCGGGCGTCGAGGTCGTGCTTCTTCGCGTAGTCCTCGCTGCACAGCACGGCCGCGGCGGCACCGCAGGTCGGCGGGCAGGCCATCAGGCGCGTCATCACGCCGGGCCACACCGGCGTATCGGCCAGCACCTGTTGCGCAGTGACGACCTTGCGGAACACCGCCAGGGGGTTGTTCGCCGCATGGCGGCTGGCTTTGGCGCGGATCTTGGCGAAGGTCTCCAGCGGCGTGTCGAAGCGCTTCATGTGCTCGAGGCCGGCGGCCCCGAAGATGCGCACCGCGGGCAGGATGTCGGCGTCGCCAACCACGGGGTCGCACTGCGCGACGAAGCGCTCCAGGGGGCTGGGGCGGTCGGTGAACTGCGTCTGCGGCGCGCCGGCGCTCTTCTGCTCGAAGCCAAGCGCGAGCACGATGTCGGCCTCGCCGCTGGCGATGGCCTGGCGAGCCAGGTACAAGGCCGACGAACCACTCGCGCAGTTGTTGTGGGTGTTGAAGATCGGGATGCCCGTGAAGCCCAGGTCGTACAGCACGCGCTGGCCGGCCGTGGAGTCGCCGTAGACGTAGCTCACGAAGGCCTGCTGCACCGACTCGTAGCCGGCGCGCGCATCGGCCAGCGCAAGGCGCGCGGCCTGTGCGCCCATCACGGCGTAGCTGGCACCCGCCCCGGGCTTGCAGAACGGAATCATGCCGACCCCGGCCACCACGATCTTCCTCGTCATGATCCCCATGATCCCGCTTACCCCGGTCCGTCGATCAGGCGCTGGCAAAGATACCGATGTGCTCGGTCGCTTCTTCCACACGCCAGAGGCCGCCGCCATTGCCCTGAACGGCAAAGCGCGCGCCTTCCACCTGGCGCTGGCCGCATTCGCCGCGCAGCTGGCTCACCAGTTCGAAGATCTGGCCGATGCCGGTGGCGCCGATCGGGTGACCCTTCGACTCGAGGCCGCCGGACGGGTTGACCGGGATGGAGCCGCCGATGGTCGTCTCGCCGCGCTCGGCCAGGATGCCGCTCATGCCGGGCTCGCGCAGGCCGAGGCTTTCGAAGGTCAGCAGCTCGCCGATGGCGGTGGCGTCGTGCACCTCGACCACGTCGATCTCGCTCGGGGCGATGCCGGCCTGCTCGAAGGCGTCCTTCGCGGCCTGCTTGGTGCAGCCGTTGTCGTAGTCGAGTGCATCGCGTGCCGAGGCCGAGCGCACGACGGTGGCGAGCACCTTGACCGCGCGATGGCGGTCGAAGCCGTACTTCTTCAGGGCCGACTCGGTGCAGACGATGACCGCGGCAGCGCCGTCGGAGATCGGCGAGCACATCGGCATCGTGAGCGGATAGGTGATCGCGGGAGCGGCCAGGATCTCCTCGATGCTCATCGGCTTGCGGTACTGCGAGCGCTCGTTGTGCACCGAGTGGCCGTGGTTCTTCGAGGACACCGCAGCGAGTTGGCGCTGGGTGATGCCAAAGCGCTCCATCAGGCCGCGGCCGAGCGCGGCATACACGTCCATGAAGGGGCTGTAGGGCTTTTCGGACTGCGAGCCGGCGGGCGGCACGATGGTCTTGCCCATCGCGGAGAGGTAGCCCTTGTTGGCCTCGAAGGTCTCGATGTCCCAGGCCGACTCGAAGCACGAGAACATCTTGGCCTTGTCGTTCGTGTACATCTTCTCGGCGCCCACTGCGAGTGCCACGTCGGCGGCGCCAGCACGCAGCTGCATGACGGCGAGATTGAAGGCGTGGCTGGAGGATGCGCATGCGCCTTCGAGGTTGTAGATCGGGATGCCCTCGATGCCGAGCGGCAGCAGCGCGACCTGCCCGCGGATCATGTGCTGGCCGTCGAAATGGCCTTGCGTGGTGTTGCCGAAGAAGGCCGCGCGGATGGCCTTGCGGTCGCAGTTGGCGTCCTTGAGCGCGTCTTCGACCGCCCAGGCGGTGAGCTGCTTCACGCTCTTGTCCATGTGGCGGCCGAAGGGCGTCATGCCGGCGCCGACGATATAAATGTTTTCCATGACGGTCTCGATTTCCTTGTTGAGCAGGTGATGAGGTCGAACTTACGTGAGGCGAAACGGCGATTCCCCCCCACTTTGGGATGGGGGATTCGGCGGCTTCACAGGCTGCGGCCGATGATCAGCTGCTGGATGTGGCTGGTGCCTTCGTAAATCTTGGTAACGCGGGCGTCGCGGTAATAGCGCTCGACCGGGAAATCGGTGAGGTAGCCGTAGCCGCCGTGGATCTGTAGCGCGTCGGAACAGACCTTCTCGGCCATCTCGCTGGCGAACAGCTTGGCCATCGAGGCCTCCTTCGCGCAGGGGATGCCGGCCTGATGCAGGCGCGCGGCATGCACCACGAACTGGTGCGCCACTTCCACCTGCGTGGCCATGTCGGCCAGGTCGAAGCTCACGCCTTGCAGCTTGATGATGGGGGCGCCGTAGGCTTCGCGCTCCTTGGCGTACTTGACGGCAGCCTCGAGCGCGGCACGTGCCACGCCCACCGCCACGGCGGCGATGCCGATGCGGCCTTCCGACATGCCGGACAGCATGCGGGCATAGGCGCTGCCCTCTTCGCCGAGCAGGTTCTCGGCCGGCACGCGGTGATCCTCGAGCACGATCTGGGCGACGTGCGCGGAGCGCTGCCCCAGTTTCTCCTCAACGCGAGCGATCTTGTAGCCAGGCCCCTTGGGATCGACGATGAACAGGCTCGCGCCGCGCTTGCCCGCGTTCTTGTCGGTGATGGCCAGGGCGAAGGCGAAGCCGGCTTCGCTACCGTTGGAGATGAACTGCTTGGTGCCGTTGAGGATGTAGTCGGATCCCTCGCGGCGCGCCGTGGTGCGGAAGTTGCCCGTGTCGGAGCCGGCCTGGGGCTCGGTCAACAGGCCGCAGGCGATCGTCTCGCCGCTGGCGATGCCGGGCAGGTACCGGCGCTTCTGCGCCTCGGTACCGTAGCGGTTGACCCAGTCTCCCATGCCGTTGTGCACGTGCATGATGGTCGCGAAGCCGGCGTCCGCGGCGGCGAATTCCTCGATCGCGAGGCAGTACTCGACGAAGCCGAGCTTGCTGCCGCCGTATTCCTCGGGGATGTGCATCCCGAGGAAGCCGAGCTCGGCTACGGCCTTGAGCTCATTGCGCGGCCACGCGCCGGTGCGATCGCGCTCCGCGGCTGTCGCGGCGACCACTTCCTGCGCCACCTTGCGAGCCGAGTCGCGGATCATGTTTTCCTGTTCGCTCAGGAATGCGCCCGAGTTGTCTTGCATCGTCAGTCTCCTTGAAGCTTGTGAACGGGCGCCATCGGCATCGCCGGTGCGCCTTCTCTCGGGGACTGACTATGGCGGAGGGCATCTTCCGCGGGCCCCTCACTTTGGAGTGGGCACGAGCCGCCGGGATAAAACCCTCCCCATCCCGTTGGAGTGGGGCAGGCGGTGACAAGCGCCGAAATAATCCGGCATCCGCATAGCTCAAATTGGAGACAGAACGATGATGACGAATTTCGCGCGCGTGATGGGCCAGCTGGCCCTGCGCTTCACCGACCAGGAAGCCGTGGTCAACATCGAGCGCAAGCGCCGCTACACCTACCGCGAGCTGCACCTACTGACCAACCGCATCGTGAACATGATGCGCGAGCGCCTGCAGCTCGGGCGCGGCGACGTCTACATGTGCATCCTGGAGAACGACAACCTGTCTCTGCTGCACGCCTGGACGGCTTTCAAGGGCGAGGCCGCCGTGGCCTACACGAACTACCGGGACTCGATCGACGAGCACCGCTGGCAGGTCGAGTTCATCAAGCCCAAGGTCGTGTTCATCGAGAACGCGCTGCTGGACAGCCATTTCGACATGCTGCGCGAGCGCGGCACGACCGTCGTCTGCATGGACCGCCCGGCCACGCCGCGCGATGGCCTGCTCGCCTTCGAGGACCTGCTCGAGGGCATGTCCGATGCCAATCCCGAGGTCGAGAACGACACGATGAAGGACATCGTGATCTACCGCTTCACCGGAGGCACGACGGGCAAGAGCAAGTGCGCGCAGTACACCATGGACAACTGGCTGGCGCTGCGCGACTCGCTCTATACCGAAGCCGAGCAGATCTACGACGCCGACCAGCGCTACCTCCACATGGCGCCCTTGAGCCATGGTTCGGGGCTCGGCGTGCTGGCGACGCTGTTCCGCGGCGGCTGCACCGTCACGCAGAACGTGCCGGACCTCAAGACGTGGTGCCGAAACGTCGAGGCCGAGCGCGCCACGACCACCCTGATGCTGCCGACGCTGGTCTACCGACTTCTCGACCTGCCCGAGGCGAAGCAGCATGACCTCTCCAGCCTGCGCACCATCGTGTACGGCGGCGCGCCGATGAGCCCGTCCAAGCTGCGCCAGGCGCAGGAGCGCTTCGGCAACATCTTCGTGCAGGTCTACGGCGCGACCGAGTGCCTGACGACGGCGGCGATGCTGACCAAGGCCGACCACCTGGCGGCAGGCGATGAGAAGCACCTGTCTTCCGCCGGGCGCGTATCCACTGTCGTGGAGCTGAAGATCGTCGACGATGCAGGCAATGAAATGAAGCAGGGCGAGACCGGAGAAATCTGGCTGCGGTCACGCGGCACGATCACCGGCTATCTGAACAATCCCGACGGCACCGCAGCGGAGTTCCAGGACGGCTTCTGGAAATCCGGCGACCTCGGCTACCTCGACGATCGGGGCTTCCTGTACCTGGTGGACCGCAAGAAGGACATGATCATCACCGGCGGCTTCAATGTCTACGCCGTCGAGGTGGAAGCGGCGCTGAACTCGCATTCCGCCGTGGCGATCTCGGCCGTGGTGGGCGTGCCGCACCCGGAGTGGGGCGAGGCCGTGCACGCCGAGGTGGTGCTTAGGGAAGGCGTCGAAGTCACGGTCGAGGAACTGATCGACCATGTGAAGAGGCAGGTCGGCCGCTTCAAGGCGCCCAAGGCGGTGGTGTTCGTAGAGCAGCTCCCCGTCAGCGTGGTTGGCAAGGTGCTGCGCCGCCACGTGCGCGACAAGTACTGGAAGGACCAGACGCGACGGGTGTCGTAAGAGGCCATTGCCCAAAGCCGCCCTCGGGCGGCTTTTTGCTTGCCCAGCGGCATTCAGTCGCGCGTCCGGTTACCGCCAAGGAGAGCGGCCACCGACAGCCTCATTGTTTATCTAGTTTCGGCGGGAAATAGCTACGCTCGGCCACCGCCCCCTTCGGACGATAGAACCGGAAAGTCAGGCTGTACCGCTGACCCTTCGGCGTCGGCAGCCAGTTTGCCTGCGGTACATCAGCAGGCCTCTTGTCGCCGAAGTACAGCGTCAGCGAGCCATCGGGCCCGTACTGCAGCTTGGATTCCTTGTTGAGAAGATAGCGCTTCTGCGGATTGGGCAGCACACGCCGCTCGACCGCATCGACGGCGATGACCGACCAGAAATAGGTTGCGTACTGGGCCGGCAACTGCTCTTTCGTGAAGCGCAGTGTGTAGGAATGGTCGCCAGAAAGCGGCAAGCCATCCACGTCGGCAAAGGCCTTGAAGTAGATGACCTCCTCCGGCACGTTGGCCCAGATGCCGCCGTAGTTGATGAGCGTGCGCACAAGCCAGTTGTTGCCGTAGACACCTGATGTCGAAGGCAACACCCAGCCGTTCTCCACTTTGCTGCCGCCCACCGTGGGCAGCGCCTTCTTGATGTCTGCAAACGCCTTGCTGCGCACGACTTGGTCGATGCGTTTGCGCTCGACCGGGTCTTTCACCAACTTCGCAATCGCACGTGTGCTGGCTTGCAGCTTCTCCATGCCCGGGTTGATGTCCAATTCGCTGTCCAGCGCTGCGTCGGCGGAGTCGAAGGCCTCACCGCCGGGCAGCTTGTTCAAGTCGAACATCACCGTTTTGGGAATGGTGGGCACGACGGGCTCGCCTGTTGAGCGGATGGTGAACTTCTTCTGTAGCGCCACGGCTTGGTTCCAGTCGGCGCCAAGCTCTACACGCGAGAGCACGCGCATGTACTTCACCGGCACGTCGACGCGCTGGACTGTCGCCGGTAACTTGACGTCCGCGTCTTTCAGGCACACGGCGAACTGGCCGTCGGGATGCGCGGGAAAAATGCGTTCGTTGATGTTGGCTACGGTTTCACCCCAGCCATTCAGAAACTGTACGGTGTAGTACCGGCCGGTGATTTTCGGCACCGTCACCAGCGCGCAACTCTTTTCATCAACGGCTACCCAGGCTTCCGAATAGGCCACGTCGAGGTTCGGATTCGGCCAGGCGACCTCACCTGGCTTTCGGTGGACCAGCTGGTTCCACTTGAACCCCTCTTTGAAGTCCAGCTGCTGCTGGCGCAAGACCAGCAACCGGCCGAGCAGATAGATGTAGCTGTCGCTGATTTCCTGTTCGCTGGGCAAAGCCAAGGCAGGCGGCTGCTGCGCGAGACAACTCGCACTCGACAACATGGCCGTGAAAGTCAGGACACGCAGGGTGCGCGTGTGTACGGATAGCATGCTCATGGAGTTCCTTCGTTAGTTTGCCTGTTCTGCCGCAGGTGGAATCCAGCGCCCTTCCAGGATTTCCGCCTTCGGCCAGTAGGCGCGGATGTAGAGAGAGAACTCGTCGACCGGGGTCGGGACCCAGTTGCTCTCCTTGTCCTTGCCGGGCGACTGGTTCTGAAAGTAAAGCGTCAACGACCCGTCGGCGTTCTTCTTCAAGTCCTTGCTCTTGGTGCCCAAAGAGAACCGGTTGAGCACATTGGGCTCGAACAGATGCTCCTTGTTGTAGACGGTGAGCGACCAGAAGCCGTTGACCGGCGGCGTCTGTCCTGCAGCGAAGGTCACGCTGTAGCGCTTGCTGCCATGAAGCCGTTGCCCGGCCTTGTCGACGTCGGTGTAGATGTAGCGGGTTTCCTCCGGCGCGTTGTCGTACATGTTGGAGCGTGCGGTGGCGGCGCGCGAAAGGTAGTCATACCCCCAACGTGCACCATTCGGTGGCGAGTTCCAGCCATTGCCGATGGGCCGCCCGTTGTTGCGGAACTCGAAGAGCGGCTTGATGAGTTCTTCTTCGGCAGACACCGCCGTCTGCACGAGCACGGTCTTGAGGTCTGGATTCCTGGAAGCGGCCTCCAGCACCGAGCGAATCGTGGAATACAAGGCCTCCTCGCCGGGCAGCGGCGGGACCTCGTTCATCACGATGGGCAGTTCGTCCCAGAACTTCTCTGGCACGACCCACTTGGTCTCGCCCGCACCTTGGCCCGGCGGCACGGGAAAGGTTGGCGTCCTGCTCCAGTCCTTCGTCTTCATCTTGCCGGTGTACTCCGACAGGGGATAGACCATGACCTGGCTCAGAACCGCCTGTATCGCCTGTTTGTCCTGCGGCGTATCGTCTTGAAAGATGCGCGGCAATATCGCCGCCAGATCGGTCGGAGAGCGCAAGACCGCCTGAATGCCCTTGGGTGCCTGCCCCTTCCAGGCAGGCCCGACCACCAGATAGAGGCCCGGCTTGGTGCCGTACTGCTTGCCCAGCTTGCCGAAGGCATTGGTTCGCGCGTCCGCGAGTTGGTACACCCAGAAGCGCTGGCCGAAGTCCGGTACCTGCACGATGACTGGCTTGCTGTTCAATCGATGGAAGCCCGCGCCGTACACCGTGTCCTGGTTGGGACAGGTGACAAACCGCTCTCCTGCGTCGATGTAGTCCGTGAGCATGGAGACATAGCCCGGTGGTGATACCGGGACGATTCCGCCGAGGCGGCCTGGCTCGGGCACATCCTTCATGGCGATGGAGCGATTCAGGTTGTTGACCAACGGCCATCCCCACACATAGGCCATGCGTCCAACGGTTGCCACGTATTCCTTGCTCATCACGGTGCCTGCGGGCGTCCCCGCAATGCCTGAAGCCGGTACCGGCGCATTCGCCGGGCTTTGCGCGTAGGCTGCGCATCCGATGGCCAAGGCGGTCAGCAGGCCCACATGGCGGCTCAAAGGCCTCTTGCTGGATTTCATAGGTCTTTCCTCTCCGGATAGGGTTGAAGTCTGCGGGCACCACTTCCTCGGCTGGACGCCGGGTCAAGAAACTACTTTGCAGTCAAATTCTGCCTTTTCGCCGGACGGCGTCTCAGACCGATTGCTGCCAGCTTCCGCTCCCTTGGCGATCAGGGCGCGAATGAACTTGAAGCTGCGATGGTTGCGGATTCGGCGGCGCATGCTGGCGTAGGAGGGGAGCCGGCAGCACGCGCCTTGGCGACTTCGTCACGTGCGGCGACCATCTGTGCGTTGAATACCGGGTTGGCCTGTAGGCGCGCCACCGTCGCGGAACCGACCAGGCGGCCTGCCTCAATGTCGGTCTGCCAGTGAACGCCACAGATGGCGCGGCTTTGCGAGAACGCTCGGCCACGTTGCAGCAGCGCGTCAGCGCGATCGGGCGCGAGTTCGGTCAACACCAATGCCCAGCCCCAGCCGATGGCCGAGTGGCCAGACGGATAGGAGCCGTCCTTGGCCAGAGACGCTTCTTCCTTTGGTGTGCAACTTCCGGTCTTCAGCATGACGAAGGGACGGGTGCGAACGTACTTGTCCTTGGCCTTGTAGGTGGCCAGGGCGGAGTCGGTCAACGTTCGGCGCAGCAACATATTCAAGTTAGGCGTGGCCTGCTCGGAAATCTGCACGCCCAGGGCGCACGAGAAAACCGCAGCGGCGTCGGGAAAGCGCAGATTCGCATCCGACACGGCCATGGCGCCGCGCGGCGTCCCTTGAAGCTTCGTGAGGTTGTGGAAGGTGGCAATGTCGGCCGCCAGCGCAGGCGAGCCTTCAGCCGGCGGCGGTGGCAACAGGGCGAGGCTGTCGGGCAGTTCGGCGGGCGCGAGGTAGCCCTTCAGGATTCCGGTGCCGGCGCGCAATTCGCCCACTTCGGTCGGCGAGACGGGCGCGACAACGCGCGGTGCCAAGGTGCACGCGCTGACGACAAGCGAGACGGTCAGGGCTGCGGTGAGTGACTTGATTTCCATGGATGTTTCTCGTTCTGGCCGGCCCATCCAATGCTTGAACGTGCCGAATACATGCGCCACGGTGCATCGTCGCAAGGCCATACCCAGGCCATGCCCTGCGGACCACCGATGCCATTGCCGAGGATGATCGCGGGCCGCGCAGGCGCCGACACGACAACCCGTGATCCGAGTTCTCCACCGGCGAAGCCGATCGCCGCAGCCGCCGAGGCGGCGGCCACGGCCAGGAGCAGATCGCGGCGCTTCGTCATCGCCGGCGCTTCTGGTTCTGCAGAAAATCCTGCAAGAGGCTGGATCGCTCGAATGACTTGGCGGCTTGCACCAGCGGTTGGTCCGCCCCGGGTCCCGTGCATCTCTGTCTCTTGTCTCTTACAACGACGAGCAGAGGTGCCCGCCATCGACCGGCACGCACGCGCCCGTCATCCACGAGCCGGCATCGGTCGCCAGGAGGAGCAGCAAGCCGTCGAGCTCTTCGGGCTTGCCGAGCCTGCGCATCGGAATGCGCTGGATCATCGCCCTGCCCTGCTCGCTCTCCCACATTCCGTCTGTCATCTCGGTGCCGATGTAGCCCGGCTCGATCGCGTTGACGCGGATGCCGTAGCGAGCCCATTCGACCGCGAGGCTCTTGGTCATGTGAACGACCGCGGCCTTGGAGACCGAATACGGTGTGATGCCCGGCATCACGCGCTCGCCCTGGATCGAGGCGATGTTGACGATCGAGCCCCCGCGGCGCGCTTCCTTCCAGCGCCGCGCGGCTTGCACGGCGACCAGCCAGACGCCGCGTACATTGGTCGCCATCACTGCGTCGAAGTCATGGCTCGGCAACGTGAGCGCCGGACCCTCGCCGGCGACGCCGGCGTTGTTGACGACCACATCCAGGAGGTCGCCCGAGGCGTCGATATCGGCAAACGCGCGATCGATCGATGACTCGGAAGCAACGTCCATCTCGACGACCGTGACCTGTGGCGATCCGAGGCTGCCGAGCTCTTCGGCGAGGGCGTCGAGCCTGGCCTTGCGCCGCGCCGCAATCACCACCTTGGCCCCGCAGCGGGCAGCCAGCCGCGCGAAGTTGTCGCCGAGGCCCGACGAAGCCCCCGTGATCAGAACCCGCTTGCCCGCGAGCATTGCACCCATGTCCATGACGACTCCTGTCTTCATTGTTGAGCCACCGCAGACCCGGTGGCTTTCGTGACCCGCGTCTTCTTCGTCGCGGCAGCGGTTTTCCTCGCCGGCGCCTGCTTCATCGTGACCTTCTTCGTCGGACCCTTCTTCGCGGGCGCCTTCTTCGCCACGGCCACCTTCCCGCTATGCGGTGCCTTCGCGGCGACAGCCGCTGCCGCTTCCTTCATCTCGTCGAACGATTCCCTCACGCAGTCCGCCAGGAACTCGGGATCGGGCACCACGTTGGGCGAGCTCGTGAGCGAGATGAACACCTTTCCACAGTAGCTCGACGGGTTCCAGATCAGCGACATGCCATCGGTCACCGGCCCGACGCCGCCCCAATGCACCAGCTTGGCACCGAGCATGTACAAGGGTGTGGCGGGCCCCGGAATGTTGGTCACGAGGCAGTTGTGAATCGGCATCGGCCCCTTGCCGCCGGAGCCGGTCAGCGCCGCGAGCTTGCCTGCCAGTCCCAGCGTCGCAGGCGGAGCGAACTTCTGCAGGTCGGTGAGATGCTTCGCACCGATGGCGTTCTGGATCCCCTTCGATTCCGCAGTGGCAGCACGCACTGCCTCGAGGCGGGCGATGGGATCCTCGATGTCGGTGCCCATCGCAAAGCGCAGCATCGAGATGGTGTTGCCGCTGGCGGTTTCCTTTGTACCCTCCGGCCGCGTGTTCACCGGCGCGAGCGTCACCAGCGACTTCGCGGGAAGTTCCTTCTTCGCCTGCAAGTAGCGGCGCATCGCGCCGCCGATCAGTGCGATCAGTGCATCGTTGACGGTAGCGCCCGGCACGACGCTCTTGATCTGCTTGACCTCTGCCAGGTCGAGCGTCACCGAGTCCCAGACGCGGCGTGCCAGCACGTCGCCGTTGAAGCGCGTGCGCGGCGCGGTCAGGTCGACCCCGCTGCGCGTCCGCTGCAGAAGGCGCAGGCCGGCCGTGGTCAGGCCCGGCAGGGCCTGGGCCAGCGGCAGCGCCATGCGAGCCGTCGCCAGCAGGTTTTCGGTGAAGGCGTTGGAGAGCGTGTCGAAGGACCGAAGGCTCAAGGTCTGCGGTGGCGCCGGACGCGCCGCGTCGACGACCGGCTCGGCCCGGCCCGCTGCGCGCTGTACATCATGCAGGGCCCAGGTCAGTTCGGTGGCCGCGGTGCCGTCCATGGCCGCATGGTGGATCTTGCTGAGGACTGCGAAGCTGCCCTTCGGAATGCCCTCGATATTGTCCAGGCCCTCGATGACATACATCTCCCACGGTGCCCGCGCGAGGTCGAGGGTGCGCGCATGGATGCGCGACACCAGGATGCAGAACTGCCGCCAGTCGCCGGGCTTTGGCAATGCGAAATGGCGCACGTGGAAGTCGATGTCGAACAGTTCGTCCTCGACCCAGAAGGGATAACCCAGGCCGTAGGGTACCTGCACGATCTTGCGTCGCAGCACGGGCGATGCATCGAGGCGGCTCTCCATGTGGCGGACGATCTCGCGAAAGCCGAGCGTCTTGCCGCCGAGGGTGGATTGGTCGTAGATATAGATCATCGTGCCGTGCGAAGCGGCATGCGGAAGATCTGCGTGCAGGAACATGGCGTCCTGGCCCGTGAGTCGATTGGTCATGGCATTGTGGGTGGATGGGATGTCTGGACTCATCGTAGGAGCGGGCGGCTCGTGCGGGCCCGCCCGTTTGGGATGGGCTGCCTGTGGTCTCCGCCACACTCCCGGCACTACTTCACGCCGCCCCACCCCAAAAGGATGGGCGTGGCTCGCGGCCTTGCTCCTATGGTCGACGCATGCATAACCAAACTAACAATACGTGCGCAAGCCGATGAGACCCGCACGCGCATGGAACCGCGCATCGGATACCTCCTGGTGGGAGCAACTGCCGGACGACTTTCGCCCCCGCGCCGACCACACCTCCCTCGAAGCACGCCATTGGCTGCAGGTGCAGAGCGTCTCTGCCCTCGAATGGGTCGCGCGCGTGCCGCTGGCCAGCGCGGTTGCCATGGCGATGGCTGCGTCGCTGACGGAGCCCGGCAAAGCGGCCCGGGAGTTCGAGGCGCTGCGCTTCTACGAGCCGCTGGCGCGGGCGGGCGATGCCTCGCGCGTTTTCGTCGCGCCACCGAAGGACATCCGCATCGAGGAGCTCCCTCTGGCTTCGATCGAATCGGACGGCACGCCGATCAAGCGCAGCAGGTTGCGCTTCACGAGCCCCTTCGTACCGCTGAACCCGGCCGCTGCGCCGGGCTTCGCGCGCATGAGACGCGGTGCCGTCTCCTATGCCGAGCACTGGTGCCATGGCGACGGGCCGCGGCCGACCCTGATCGTCGTGCATGGCTTCGGGGCCGACATGCCGTGGCTCAATGCGCACGCGCTGTCGCTCCAGACGCTCTATCACGCCGGCCATGACATCCTCTTCTTCACATTCCCGCATCACGGGCCGCGCGCCGAGTCGTGCCTGCCCTTCAACGGCTACGGCGTGTTCGGCAACGGGCTGTTGCATTTCAACGAGGTGACGCTGCTCGCCATCCATGATCTGCGCGTGTTCATCGACCACCTTCGCGCGCGCGGGGTCGAGCGAATCGGCGTCGCCGGGATCTCGCTCGGCGGCTACACGGCGGCCCTGCTGGCGACGGTCGACGAGCGGCTCGACTACTGCATCCCGGTGGTGCCCGCGGTGAGCCCGATCGACGCCTTTCTGGACTGGCAGCCCACCGGCCTGCTGCTGTCGAGCCTGATGCGAAGCCATGGCGTCGGCGTGGCCGAGATGCGCGGCCTGGTCGCAGTGCACAACCCGCTCAGCTATGTGTCACCGATGGCCGGGGAGCGGGTGTTGATCATCGGCGGCGCCGGTGACCGCGTGACCGAGCCGCACCATGTCGAGCTGCTGCACCGCCATTGGCGCGGCAGCACGATGCACTGGTTTGCGGGCAATCACCTTCTGCACTTCGGGCGCCGCGCCTACTTGCAACTCATGCGCGAGCATATCGATCGATGGGGCGGCCTGTAGCCCAGCTTTGCGGCTGCCCCAAAGGGCAAGATGTCATGCCCGTTGGTTCAATGGAACATTGACGACCTTGCCCGTTAAGCTGGCGCATCAGTTGCCCACCTTGACGGCAGTGCAACTCAGCCCAGGGGGAACGCAGATGAACCTGTTTCCGGCATCGTCCTGGCACCGTTGGGACAGGTGGACGGCCGCTTGTGCCGCTGTGCTGCTGGCCGGCTGCAACTCCATGGCGCCGATCAATCCGCCGATCGATCACGTGGACAAGGACGGCGGCTACCGCGTGGGCAATTTGCTCAAGCGCAAGAAGGCCACGACCAATGACAGCCAGACACTCTTCATCCTGACCTTCTCGGGGGGCGGAACGCGCGCTGCCGCGTTCTCCTACGGCGTGCTGGAGGAACTGCGGCGGACGAACGTGACGGTCAATGGCACACCGCGCAATCTGCTTTCGGAGGTGGACCTGATGGCGGGCGTTTCCGGTGGCAGCTTCACTGCGCTGGCCTATGCCCTGTACGGCGAGAAGCTCTTTTCCGAGTACGAGTCGCGCTTTCTCAAGCGCGATGTGCAGGGTGTTCTCACCTCCCGCGCGCTGAACCCGGTCAACTGGTTCAAGCTGGCCAGCCCCGACTACGGCAGGTCGGAGCTGGCAGCGGACTACTACGACGAGATTCTCTTCGGCGGCGCCACCTTCGACGACCTGCTCGACAAGCCGACGCCGGCCGCAGCCGTGACCGGGACCGACCTCTCGACCGGCGCGCGCTTCCAGTTCTCACAGGACCACTTCGACCTGCTGTGCTCGGACCTCGGCAAGGTGCGGCTGGCACGAGCGGCCGCCACCTCGTCGGCCGTGCCTGTGGTGCTTTCGCCGGTGACCTACCGAAACTACGGCGGTCACTGCGGTGCCGAGATGCCCGCGTGGGTCAAGGATGTCACCAACCCGGATGCCCAGGCTCGCCCCTCGGGTCGGGCACTGCTGCGCTACCGGGACATGCTGGCCTTCGAGGACAGCGCGAACCGGCCCTATCTTCACATCGTCGATGGCGGCGTCGCGGACAATCTGGGCCTGCGCGGCGTGATCGAGGCGCTCGAAGAGGTCGAGGCCAGTCAGGCCTTCCAGAAGGAGATCAATTTCAGGAGCATCCGGCGCATCGTCGTGGTGGTAGTCAACTCGCGATCGGCGCCGGCCACCAACTGGGATCGCAGTCCCCGGGCACCCGGCGTCATGTCCCAGCTACTGCAATCGTCGAGCGTTCCGATCGATCACTTTTCCTACGAGTCGGTCGAACTGCTGAAGGACATCGCGCAGCGCTGGGCTGACGAGCGGCGTTTCGAGGTCGCCGAGAAGCGGCTGGCCGGCATGTCCAAGGCGCAGGCCGAAGCCGAAGTGCCGGACCTTCGCTTCGACGCGATCGACGTGAGCTTTGATTCGATCAGGGACCCCGAGGAGCGCCGCTACTTCATGGAGCTTCCGACGAGCTTCGTGCTGTCCGAGCAAGAGGTCGACAAGCTTCGCGCACTTGCCGGCCGGCTGCTGCGAGAGGCGCCCGGCTACCGCGATCTGCTCGACAGTCTGGAACGGTCGCCCGCACCCGCGCAGCGCGCGGCGCAACAGCAGTAGCGGCGCGCGCCTCGACGATCGTGGATGCGCGGAGCCCTGGTTGGCACGCGACAAGGCCTGGAAGTGCCGAGGCAGGTCCGGTCGCCCTTTCCCGGCTCGATGCCGGCACGTCGTAGCTCTGGGCTTTCAGATCAACTCGTCGCCTCGAAACGCGAGGCTAAGCGCGAGGCAGTTCGCCGCAAAAGATCACCTGACCGCCGTCCTCCGGCGCAGAGCGCAGCGCGATCGAGTATCGACCGCTCAAGAGCTCGTTCATTTGCACCGGCGACATGTGAGCGAGGCTCTCGGGGGCACCGCCTACCCAGAAACTGGAGACGAGCACCCTCTCGTTCAGGGCATACGTGGGCTTGGCCGGCAGCGCGCTACAGGCAGCAGCCTCGTAGATGTATGTGTAGACATGCAGCGGCAAGGTGGTGTTGTTCGGAACACCGGTGAAGTACAGCTGGATGTTCGTCTTTCCGGCCACCGGGAGCAGGGTCGCGCGCCCCACCTGGCCGGCATTGATGGACGTCGCCTGAAGCGGCATCACGACCGCATCGGCCGCCGCACTTTGCCTCCCCGGCGAGCCCGTGCCCGCACAACCGCTGATGACCAATGGAGCAATGGCAATCGTCGCCAGAAAGCGCAGGTTCATAGCGCCTCCGAATCTGCAGAGTTGGGGCGCCAGAGGATACGCCGACCGGAGAGGCGGTCAAGCTGCGCCGCAGCACGGCCGCCCGCTCGCTTCAGGCATCAGGGAGCCGTGGTCGGCCGCTACATCACCTGCGCGTTCTTCATCGAAGCCATGTCGATCACGAAGCGGTACTTCACGTCGTTGGCCTGCAGGCGCGTGTAGGCCTCGTTGATGTTCCGGATGTCGATCAGCTCGCACTGAGGCAGCAACTGATGCTCGGCGCAGAAGTCGAGCAGTTCCTGCGTCGCGGGCAGCCCACCGATCAGCGAACCTGCAAGCCTGCGGTTGTTGCGGATCAGCAGGCCGCCGTGCACCGGTTCGAGCAGGTCGATCGCGCCGACCACGGCCAGCACGCCATTGCGGCCCAGCAGCATCAGGTAGGGGTTGACGTCGTGGCGCTTCGGAATCGTGTCGAGGATGAAATCGAAGGCATTGAGCGAAGCCATCATCGACTTCGGGTCGGTGGACAACAGCACCTTGTGCGCACCGAGCGCGCGGGCGTCATCGGCCTTGGCGGGCGAAGTGGTGATGACCGTGACCTCGGCGCCCAGCGCGACGGCGAGCTTCACGCCCATGTGGCCCAGGCCGCCCAGCCCCACGATCGCTACCTTCGTTCCCCTGCCCACGCCGTGCTCGCGCATCGGCGTCCACACGGTGATGCCGGCGCACAGCAGCGGCGATGCGTGCTTGAAGTCGAGCGCATCGGGCACGCGCAGCACGAATTTCTCGCGCACCACGATCTTGTCGGCGTAGCCGCCCAGGGTGTTCTCGCCGGACACGCGATCCTTGCCGTTGTAGGTGGCGGTCACGCCGCCCGCACAGTGCTGCTCCTGCCCTTGCAGGCAGGGTTCGCATTGGCCGCAACTGTCGACGAAGCAGCCGACCGCGACGCGATCGCCCGCCTTGTGCCGCGTGACCTCCGGCCCGACCGCGGTGACGTGGCCCACGATTTCATGGCCCGGCACGCACGGGTAGACGGTGTTCTTCCAGTCGTTGTGCACCTGGTGCAGATCGGAGTGGCAGACGCCGCAGTAGGCGATCTCGATCGCGACATCGTCGGCTCGCAGCGCGCGCCGCTCGAACAGCTTCGGCACCAGCTGGGCGCGCGCTTCGCAGGCGCAATAGGCGGTGAAAGTGGTCATCTCAAAAGTCCTTGCAGAAATGGATCAGTGATCGGCCGGCAGTGGGGGCCTCAGCCACGCTGCCGGCGTCTTGTCGGGAGAGGCGATCTGGTTGGAAATCCATTTGCCCATTCGGCGCATCGGCTCGATGGCATCCTGCGGCGCGGCCATCTTCATCGCGCCCGCATAGCCGAGCGAGACGATGCGCTGCGCGCCGTGCAGCGGCAGCAGGTCCTTCAACTCGTCCTTGAGCGATTCGGGATAGATGCCCACCGTCTGCGTATAGGCATCGACAGCGTTCATCACTTCGTCGAGCGAATCGACCGGCACGAGATTGGCGGTGCGGTCGTCGAGCATCGCCGAGAAAGACACCGCCTCGCAAATCTTCGACACGATCACGGCGCCCTCCCCGTCCCGTCCGCCGATCACTTCGTACCACTCGTCATCGAGGCGCAGCGCGTCGACTTCCGCCTTGAGGCCCGGGTCATAGCGCTTGGCCGCGGTGCTGACGGAGTTGGGCAGCTTCAGGAGCGCCTCATGCACCATGCGTCCGAAGGCACTGAGCTTCGCCACACCGTCTTCATCAGTGCCGCTCTGCGCATACACCACGCGCGCGCAGACGCAGCCCTTCTGGTTCAGCACGCCGATATCCGTGGCCAGACGCACCGCGACCTCGCGCATCGAGCCGTCGCTTTCGAAGGTCTCGCGGCCGATGATGCTAGCGCTGCGCTTGGGGTCCAGCGAGATCAATTCCAGCCCGGGCTGGATGTAGCGCGTGACGTGCTTCAGCGAGGCGAAGCCGCCCCAGGCGACGATCTTCTCGATGTTCTGCGGCTGGTACAGCCGCTCCTCGAAGGCCGTGTCGCCGCCCTTCCAGTAGGCCACGCTCACGTGCTTCGTGAGCGGATGGTCCGGCGCCATCTCGATCATCGTGCGGGCGATCGCCAGCGCCGTGAACGGGTCGTTGGAGGGCGCCTTGATGATCGCGTCGCTGCGCAGCACCATGTTGCGCAGGATGGTCCACAACGACAGCGCCGGCGCATTGCCGGCCACGATGTGCAGCGCGCGCGCGCCGAAGCAACGCACCTCCAGCTCCGTGCCGTCGAGCAGCTTCTGCGGCACCCAGCCTTCGAGGTACTTAATGCCGACGCTGGCCTCGACCGCCTCGATGATGTTGTCGCGTTCGAGCACGCGGTTCAGCCCCATGTAGCTCGTCTTCACGAGCGTGGGCGTGGTCGGTGCCGTGAGGTAGGAGAGCTCGCAGGCTTCCTGCAGATGACGGTTGTCCGCGAGGTTGAGCCTTTGCCCGAGCTCGACCGCGTAGTCGAGGATGTCGTCGAAGCTGAGCTTGTACAGGTCGGCCAGCTTCGTCGGATTGCCCAGCGGCAGCTTGTCGAGGTAGCGGTTCCAGTCGGGCGTGAGGAAAGCTAGATCGCCGCCGCGACCACCCACTTCAACGAGGTGATCGGTGATGATCTGCCCGCGAATGATCATCGGGGCGATGGGTTTGTCGATGGTGCTCATTGGAATCAGCCTTCGAGAGTGGTGAGGAAGTCCATCGCTTCGCGGTGCGAGGCTTCGGTCGCGGCGCAGGTGATCTTGTCGTCCCCGCCGTTCTTGTCGCTGTAGCGCTGGATCGGGCCGACGACGTAGGCGCTCGAGCGGCCGCATGCGCAAGGCTTGTCCCACTCGACAGCGATTTCGTCGCCCGTGATGAAGCCGCCCCAGCGCGTGTCGGCGCCCAAGTCGAAGAAGGCGGCACGGCCCGTCTGCCGGCCGGTGCGCGGCAGCGGCTTGCTGGTCTCGGGGTCGAGCAGGAAGGGGATGACCGTGTGCGCGAAGTGGTAGTGGCCGTGTTCGCAGCGGACGTGCGAGCCCGAAACCAGCTCCGACATGGCATAGGTCTCGTTGAGCACGCGGGCACCCGTGAAGCGCAGGATGTCCTCGCGCCATCCCTCGGGTTGGGGCATGCCTTTGGCGCCGCCGGTGGTCGTGATGTACGAGTCCGCGGCGAACACGCCCTCCAAGCCTCGCTCCAGGCCGGCCTTGGCCATGGCATGCAGCAGATTCCAGGTGGCGCCGATGTACACCTGCTTGCCGCGCAGTTCGTGGGTCATGCGCTCGAAGAAGGCCGCGAGATGCTGCGGCATTTCGGCCTGCAGCTTGTCGAAGGCCAGCTTCTTCGCTTTCATGGCCGGAGTGATCTCGAGCCGGTCCAGCGTGCCCTTGGCGTGGGCTGCGCGGATCTTCGCGCCGAGGTGCAGGACGTCGCTGGAGAGCGTCGACGGGTAGGCGGCATGGAAGTTGGCCTCGCCGGGCAGCAGCGCCTCGATCAGGAAATCGTTCGCGCGCACATGGCTGAGGAAGCCGGCGCGGTAGTAGGGATAGGCCGTGTGCAGATCGGGATCGGGCGTGTCGGGGCCCTCCATGCCCCAGATGAACATCTTGCGCACCTGGCAGGCCTTGCGCCATTCGATCACGCTCTGCGGCAGGAACGAGACCGTGCCGGAGGTGCCGGAGGTGTGGCTCATGCGCAGCTCGGGCACGGCCTGGTCCATGCGCGGGAACCAGTCGTCCAGGCCTTCGCAGCCTTGAACGTCAGCGGCAGCGAGCTTTTCCGCGATCTCGGGCGTGACGAGCTTGCCGAGCCATTTGTTGATCTGAGCGAAGTTGCGCTTCTCCAGCAACGAGGGCGGGTAGGACTTGTAGACCGTGTGCTCGAACATCAGCGGCACGATGTCGTCGAGCTGTTCGACGACATCGACACCTTCGGCATCGGCCAACTTCTTCAGCATCGGGATGCGGTCGCGCAATTCGGCGAAGCGCTGCTTCAGGGCCGCGAGTTGCAGCGCGTCGATCTCGGCGCGCGGCATCTGCCCCCAGGCATGGAGCGAGTAGTTCGCCAAGGCTGCCGGCTCGTTCAGCAGCGTTCGGGTCTTGTCTTCGAGGGAGGCTTGTGAAATTGACATCGTCGGCTCATGGGTTCGGCGTTGAAATCGGGTCAGTGTAGGAAGCGCGAAGGCATTTCCCAATCCGGATTCCGGCGCCATCCGTCGCTACGCAAGTCCTTGTCGCGCAAGGAGAATTCACCGAATTCACGAAACCCGAAAACCCTTCACTCCGGCTTCGGATCCGGCGCTTCGCCAGGCGTGGTCATGAGCGCGTAGAGCATGCGCGCGATGAGCAGCGGCGTGTCCTCGTCGCCGAGATATCGCGGCCGGCCGAGCACGATCGCGCGCGGGAGGGCCAGCAGCACATGGTGGGCGAGGAAGGCCGCCTTCTCGCGGTCGCGCACCAGCACTTCGTCGGTGAACTTCTCCATCAGCGCCGGCATCGCGACGGCCGACCAGAAGTGTTCCGACTTGACGAGTTCCAGCCGCACCAGCTCTTCGTAGTAGGTGGCCTTGAGATTGAACTCCGGATCGACCTGCGCCCACCGCTCCAGGGCCGCCATGCCGAAGCGCAGCAGCGAGAGGATGCCCTCGAACAGCCCCGCCGAGGGCGGTAGCGCTGCAATGTGTTCGACCACCTCGCGCCGCGCCTCGCTGCGGTAGTCGTTGAAGATCGCGGCGATCAGCGACTCCATCGTCGGGTAGTACTCGTAGATCGAGCTGACCGCGACACCCGAGCGCTCGGAGAGGTTCTGCACGGTCAGCGCATCGCGGCCCTCGCGATCGAGGATCTCGCGACCGGTCTCCTTGAGCGCCTCCACCAGTACGATGGACCGCGTCTGGCGCGGCCGCTTGCGCGGCTGCGCCGGCACCTCGATGCGGACGACGTCGCTTCCCGAGGCGTTTGGACGTGTCATGTCAACTCATGGGGTGACGATGTTGAAGCTGGGCTTGAACGCGTCCAGCATGCCGAGCAGTTCGGTGAGCTTGCCCGCATTGCCCTCGACGCGGATGTCGCCCTGCTTGAGCGCCGTGGCGAAGTCGAGCTGTCGCAAGCTGATGCGGTCGAGCACGGCCTTGTTCATGCGCACCGTGGCGTCGGCCTTCGCATGCTTCGTGCCTTCGCGATGCGTGAGCACGCCGTTGCGCAAGGTCAGCGCAAAGGACTGGCGCACGTCGTCGAAGCTCCAGTTCAGCGTCATGTCGTGGCCCTGCGCTTTGTCGGAATCGACCCGGACGGCCAGGAAGTCGAAGAACATCGCCGGCGTCGCCGCCTTGACGAGATCTTGCGTGGCGCGGCTCGCCAGCTCGGGGACGCCGTTGCGCAGGTCGGCCGCGCCGGACAGGTAGATGTTGCGCCAGACCGCCGATTCGCTCTGGTAGCCGAGCTGCTCGAGCGCATCGGCCTGCGCATCGCGCGCCTCCTTGTTGTCGGGCTCGGCGAAGACGAGGTGGTTGCCGATCTGCACCGCCCAGCGGTAGTCGCCGCGGCCCATGGCCTCGCGCATCTGCGCGAGCACCGCGCTCGCACCGCCCATCGCAGCGACATAGTGCTTGCCGGACTCCACCGGCGGCAGCGGGTCGAGGTTGGCGGGGTTGCCGTCATAGAAGCCCATGTAGCGCTGGTAGACCGCACGCACGTTGAAGCTCAGCACGCCATAGTAGCCGCGCGCGTACCACTTCTTGTCGAGGTCGCCCGGCAGCTTCTTGATGGCCTCGGCGATCTCGTTCGGCGTCAGCCCCTGGTTCAGCAGATGCAGTGTGCGGTCGTTCATGAAGGCGTACATGTCGCGCTGGTCGGCCAGCAAGGTGCGGATGTTCTCGCCGCCCCAGGTGGGCCAGCTGTGCTGCGTGAACATCACCTCGGCCCTGTCGCCATAGCGCACCAGGCTGTCGTCGAGGTATTTCGACCAACCCTTGGCATCGCGCACCAAAGCGCCACGCGGCGTGAGCAGGTTGTGCATCATGCGCGTCGCGTTCTCGGCCATGCACAGTGCATGCTGCTTCGGCAGGTACATGTGCATTTCCGAGGGCGCCTCGGTGTCGGGCGTGAGCTGGAACTCGATGGGCACGCCGTCGATGACGTGCGATTCGAATTCCTTCGTGATCAGGTGGGTCGGCGGAATCAGCGTGATCGTCGCGCTGCGCGGCGTGCCCTTGCCCAAGCCCGTGTCGACCTGTGCGCGCTCTCCGCGCGGCAACGCGGAGCCGGCCTGGTACATGCCGCGCCGGAACATCGCATTGCCGGCCAGCAGGTTTTCGCTGATCGCCTCCTCCATGAAGCCAGCGGGCGCGAAGATCTTCACCTTGCCCGCCTTCACGTCCGCTTCGTCAATCACGCCTCGCACGCCGCCGAAGTGATCGACGTGGCTGTGCGAGTAGATCACCGCGACCACTGGCTTGGCTGGGCGATGCTGGCGGTACAAGGCCAGCGCGGCGCGGGCCGTCTCGGAACTCAGCAGCGGGTCGATGATGATCAGTCCGTGGTCGCCTTCGATCACCGTCATGTTGGCGAGATCCATGCCGCGCAACTGGTAGACCCGGTCGGTCACCTTGAAGAGGCCGGCGCGCGAATTGAGTTGCGCATGGCGCCACAGGCTCGGGTTCACGGTGGCTGGCGCCTGGTCCTGAAGCAGGAAGTCGTAGCTGTGCGAGTCCCACACGACCTGCCCCGCGTCGTTCTTGATCTGCCCCTCGAAGGGCGCGACCAGACCGCGGCCAGCCGCTTCGAAGTCGGCGCGGTCGTCGAAAGGCAGTTGCTTGAGCACCGCGGCGTTGCGCGCCGCCGTGGCCTCGCTGGCAGCCTTGGCGGGTCCGGCGGGTGCCGCATCGGCCGGTGCGGCATGGATCGAATTGAAAGCCAGCGCGAGGGCCAGCCCGATCGTCTTTGCGTGGACGTGCTTCATCTCTCTATCAATCGCTTTTGGTGCGCAGGGCTGTTGCCACCGGCTGCAGCGCCGGCCTTTTCCATTCGCCGTTCAATGCTTCGGGCTTGGGCCAGTACAGGCGCAGCGCCGCGAAGAATGGCCCCTCCGGCGCAGGCAGCCAGTTCGCCTCCTTGTCCTTGCCCGGCGAGTCGTGCTGAAGGTAGATCGTGATTGCGCCATCGGCGTCGCGCTTCAGCCCGGGCAGCATCGGCGAGTTGATCAGGTAGCGACCGATCGGATTGCCGACCAGCGTGCGCGATGGCAGCTCGTACATCGTCAGGGACCAGAAGGCGTTCACAGGCGGCAGTTGGCCGGGCGCGAATCGCATCGTGTAGCGCTGGCCCGCGCCGTCGAGCTTGCCGCCGGTGGCATCGACGTAGTAGACCGGGTAGAGGGCCTCTTCCTGGTCCATGCCATAGATGCCGCCGACCGCACCGCGCATGCGGTAGAGGTAGTTGTTGCGCAGGCGCTCGCGCGAGCCGAACAGGTCGCGGCTGGTGATCTCGCCGGAGGCCAACTGCTTGTCGAGGACGGCAAGTGCCTGCCAGGCGTCGGCCATGCCGGCTTCGATGGCGGTCTTCATTGCGGGCGACAGCGCCTGGACATCGATGTGCCGCCGCGCCCCCACGCCGAGCCGGGACAGCCGCTGCATCAGCGCCTGCTCGCTGGGATGCGGGGGGCAGAACTGCAGCACGAAGTTCAGCAGATTGAAGAACTCCAGCGAGCTGCGCTGTTCGGCGACGGACAGCGGGCGCGGAAAGTCGACGGCGGCCGCCGACGCCGCAGGTCGCCCCATGTAGGACGACAGCGTCTGCACGCGATAGCCCGCCTGCACCTTCTTCACGGCGTCGATGTCCTGCGGACCGAAGAGCTGGGTGCGAATCATGATGAAGGCGAAATCGGTCTCGGAGCGAATCACCGAGGCAACGCCCTCGGGCTTCTCGCCCGACCACCCGGGCCTCGCCAGCAGGAAGCGGCCGGCAGCGTTGCCGGTGGTGCGACTGCCCACGTAGGCGAAGTTGTGGGTGTAGGCATCGACGAACTGCAGCGAGTAGTAGCGGCCCGGCTCGACCTGCGGCACGCTAATCACCAGCGGCTCGGCGCGCAGGTCCGCACCGATGAACGAATACGGCGTGTCGGAGTTGGGCGACTGGATCGCGCGGTCGTCCGGCGTGTACACCCGCGCGGTGTTGTGGACCTGGTTCCAAGGCCCCTTGTATTCGGGACCGGCGCGCTCGACGAAGTACGAGTGCTGGATGCGGTAATGGTCCACCATCGGATAGCCATAGATGTAGGCCTCTTTCGCGATGGCGCGGGCCTCGTCGGTGGAAAGCGCCGTGGACTGCGCGCACGCGATGGCGGGCAGCAGCAGGCCGCCGATGAGCGACACGACGAACGCTGCGATCCTGTGGAGAGTCGGCATGGTCTTGATTCGAAAGATCGAAGGGGCTTCAGCGAGGCACGGCCTGCGCCTGGGGGAAGATCCAGTCACCGCTCAGGATCTCGGTTCGCGCGCGGTACAGCCGCACCATGTAGTTCCAGCCCGGCATGGTCGGCAGGCAATTGGGGAGCTTGCCGTCGCAACCGCCGAACTGGATGTCGATCGAGCCGTCGGCACTCCGCCTGGCCGTGATGTTGTTGAGGGCGTAGGCCTCGTAGGGGTTGGGCTTGAAGAAGCCGTGCTCGTCGTACACGCTCACCGACCAGAAGCCATCCACCGGCACGTCCTTCACCCGCATGCGATAGACGGTGGCTCCATCGTTGCGGCTGGGCGTCACATTGAGATAGAGCGCGTCCTTCTCGTTGTTGCCGCCCCATGCGATGGCGGAGCCGATCAGGCGCCGCACCGGTGCCACCTGATCACGGCTGCCGAACATGCCTCGCGAATCGGGCACTGTCTTGCCCAGTTCGAACAGGGCTTCGCGCATGTGTTTCAGGCTTGCCGGGTCCCAGGCCGGCACCTCGAAGCGGCCGTTGCCTTCCTGGCGCGTGCCGATGGCATCCTGCAGCGCATGGACCTGCCTGCGGTCGGCCGCGTCGGCCGGATCGAACAGGATGCGAATCCCGAGCATCGCGTAACGGGTGCCCAGCTGCTCGCGGGTGAAGGTGTAGGTGCCCGGCTTGTAGATCGCGGGCGACGCGTAGTGGTCTTCGTTGTAGGCCACCAGCGAGATGTAGCGCTTGCCGGCGTCGGGCAGCGTCACCGTCACCGGCCCGGCGTCGAGGTCGAATACCCCCACCGAGTAGAGCGTGTCGCGATTCACCCGCACGACGGCCACCTTGTCGAGCGGCACGAAGTCGCGGTAGTGCATGAGCTTGCCGAACGCGTACGACGCGATGTTGCCGAAATAGCGATCGGTTTCGGCGCGCACGAAGTTGTCGGGCGTGACGGCCAGGGCGGGCTCTTTCGCCACACCAGGCTCGGCCGATGCCGCGGTCATCGTGGCCAGGCAGGCCATCACGGCGAAGATGGGAAATACGGGAAATGCGCGGTGCAGATGCTTTTTCATGGCGATGTCTCTCTCGTTGGCTTTCTTGTCCTGCGGCACTTCAACAGGGTCGATGCATCCTGATCGAGGGCTTGTCCCGGTTGATGACGGCGTGGCGGCCGAGGTCGCGCTGCTCCGGCCCCACGTTCGCGCGGCCATTCATGTCGAACTCAGATGCAGTACATCGTGACGACAGCGGCGCCGCCGATGCCGACGTTGTGCTGCAACGCCACGCGCGCGCCTTCGACCTGGCGCTTGTCGGCCCTGCCGCGCAGCTGCGATACCAGTTCGTAACACTGCGCGAGACCGGTCGCGCCAATGGGATGACCCTTGGAGAGCAGGCCGCCCGAGGGGTTGACCACGTAGCGGCCCCCGTAGGTGTTGTCGCCATCGTCGATGAACTTCTGCGCGCCGCCTTCGGGACACAGACCCAGCGCTTCATAGGTCAGCAACTCGTTCTGCGCGAAGCAGTCGTGCAGCTCGACCACGTCGACGTCCTCGGCACCGATGCCGGCCAACTCGTACACGCGCCTTGCCGCCGCGCGCGACATGCCGAAGCCTGCAAGGTGGCGCATGTCGCCGGAGTTGAAGGTCTCGGGGCCGTCCGTGGCCAGCGCCTGGCCGGCGATCCACACACGCGCGTCGAGGCCGTGCTTCTTCGCATAGTCCTCGCTGCACAGCACCGCGGCGGCCGCGCCGCAGGTCGGCGGGCAGGCCATCAGGCGCGTCATCACGCCGGGCCACATCACCTGGTCAGCCATTACCTCATCGGTGCTGACCACCTTGCGGAACACCGCGAACGGGTTGTTGGCCGCATGGCGGCTGGCCTTGGCGCGAACCTTGGCGAAGCTCTCCAGCGGTGTGCCGAAACGCTTCATGTGCTCCTGGCCGGCCGCGCCGAACAGGCGGAGCGCCGGCGCCACCCCTTCGGGAACCACGCTGGCGCAGGTCTGCTGGAACAGCTCCAGCGGCGAGGGCCGGTCGGTGTACATGTCGCCCAACGCGCCCGGATTCATCTGCTCGAAGCCGAAAGCCAGCACGACGTCGGCCTCGCCGCCGGCGATGGCCTGGCGCGCGAGATAGAGCGCGGACGATCCGCTCGCGCAGTTGTTATGCACATTGATGACCGGAATGCCGGTCATGCCCACGTCGTACAGCACGCGCTGCCCGCCGGTGGAGTCGCCGAAGATGTAGCTGGCATAGGCCTGCTGCACGGCCTCGTAGCCCACGCCGGCATCCGCCAGCGCGAGCCGCACGGCCTCGGCGCCCATCACCGGGTAGGTCTCGCTCTGGCCCGGCTTCTTGAAGGGAATCATGCCGACACCGGCCACCACTACTTTGCTTGTCATGTATTTCTCCTTTTGAACGTTTGAAAACTCACAGGCCGGAGGCATCGAAGCGAGGCGCACCAGCGTAGGCGGGTGCCTCGCGCGAGAGGAAGCGCGTGAGCGCCTCGGCGTGATAGTTGCTGCCGGCCAGAATCCCCTGCAGGGCGGCCTCCCATTGCGCCAGTCCATACCGGTCCGTCTCGAAGGACCGGTTCAGGATGTTCTTCGTCAGGCCGAGCACGTGCGTGGGCGCGTCGTCGAAGCGGCGCGCGAAGGCGAGCGCCGTCTCGAGCAGGCGCTCGGCCGGAACCACGGCCTGAACCAGGCCCATCTGCAGCGCCTCGTCGGCGGGAATGTCGCGCGCGCTGAAGGCGATCTCCTTGGCGCGCGCCAGGCCCACGAGGCGCGGCAGCACATGCAGCAGCGACAGGTCGGGCACGAAGCCCACGCGCGCGAAGCTGGCCGCGAACTTGGCGCGTTCGGATGCGATGACGAAATCCGCCCCGAGCGCGAGCGAGAAGCCCGCGCCCACCGCGAAGCCGTCGACCGCGGAGATCACCGGCTTTTCGAGATCGGCCAGTTCCGCGAACCATCGATGGGCGTCGATGAGCAGGTCCCGAACGGCGAAGGGCTTTTCGGTCTCGTCCCCGCCGTTCGACAGTTGCGCGCCCGAGCAGAAACTGCCGCCGGCTCCCGTCAGCACCACCGAGGCGACCGACGGATCCTGGCGCGCGGCGCGAATGGCCGCAGGCATCGCCGCCCGCAGCGACTCATCGAGCGCGTTCTTGTACTTGGGCCGGTTCAGCGTCATGACCGCCGTCTTGCCCACCTTCTCGTAGACCAGGACTTCTTCGCTCATCTGAATGTTGATCGGCTGCTGGATAGACATGCCTTCAGGTTAAGGAGCGCCATCGCGGAATTCCCCACCCTTTGGGGATGGGGGGCGCCTTCGGCGCCGCCACGCAAAACCTTCAACGAGCGGGTGGTGTTGAACGTGAAATCCTGCATCCGGGCAGCCTACGTGGACGCCCGCTTCTGCGGCCCCTCACTTTGGGGTGGGGCCGAGGCCCAGCCTTCTGTGGTCTCCTTGCCGGCTACCTGAAGCCCGCGACCGCAGGTCGCCCCGCCCGCATGACCCAAGAACTCATCCTCTCCCGCAGCGACCTCGACTTCCTCCTCTTCGACTGGCTCAAGGTCGATGCTCTCGCCCGGCGCCCCCGCTTTGCCGGGCAGGACCGTTTCGACTACGCATCGGTCCTGGACACCTACGCCAGGATCGCCACCGAGTTGTTCGCCACGCACAACAAGAAGAGCGACAGCCAGGAACCTTCGTTCGATGGCGAGGCGGTGACCGTCATCGACGAAGTCGGCGTGGCCATGCGCGCGTTCTCGGAGGCCGGGCTCATGGCCGCGGCCTTTCCCGAAGAATGGGGCGGCATGGGCCTGCCCTCGGTGGTAGAGCGCGCCGGGATGGCCTACCTCATGGGCGCCAACGTCGCCACTGCGGGCTATGCCTATCTGACGATCGGCAACGCCAACCTGCTGATGGCGCATGGCAAAGCAGAGCAAGTGGCGAAGTACGTGCCCGCGATGGCGCAAGGTCGCTTCTTCGGCACCATGTGCCTCTCCGAGCCGCAGGCCGGATCGAGCCTTGCCGACATCCGCACAAAAGCGGTGCCCCAACCCGACGGCCGCTATCGCCTCTTCGGCAACAAGATGTGGATCTCGGGCGGCGAGCATGAGGTGTCGGAGAACATCGTGCACCTCGTGCTGGCCAAGATCCCCGATGCGAACGGGCAGATCCCGCCCGGCGTGCAGGGCATCTCGCTGTTCACTGCGCCGCGCCGACTGGTGAACGAGGATGGCAGCCTGGGCGAGCGCAACGACGTCGTACCGGCCGGCGTGAACCACAAGATGGGCCAGCGCGGACTGGTCAACTGCCTGCTCAACTTCGGTGAAGGAAAGTTCAGGCCGGGAGGCGAGGCCGGCGCCATCGGCGAGATCGTCGGCGAGCCCGGCAAAGGCCTCGCTTACATGTTCCACATGATGAACGAAGCCCGCATCAGCGTGGGTCTGACCGCCGCCGCCCTCGCCTGCACGGGCTACCAGCACGCACTGGACTACGCGAAGACGCGCACCCAAGGCCGCACGCGCAGCCAGCGCGATCCGGCATCGCCGCCGGTGCCCATCATCCAACACACCGACGTGCGCCGCATGCTGCTTGCGCAAAAGGCCTACGCCTCCGGCGCGCTGGCGCTGTGCCTGTACGCGGCGCGCCTCAACGACGACGTCCATTCGCTGGAAGATCCGGCAGAGCGCGACGACGCCCATCTTCTGCTCGAGCTGCTGACACCGATCGCCAAGAGCTGGCCCGCGCAATGGGGGCTGGTCGCCAACGAGCTGGCCATCCAGGTGCACGGCGGCTATGGCTACACCCGTGAATACAACGTCGAGCAGTTCTATCGGGACAACCGCATCAATCCCATCCACGAAGGCACCTTCGGCATCCAGGCCCTCGACCTGCTGGGCCGCAAGACCCGTGTCGCGCAGGGACGGGCCATGCAGCTCCTGTCGGCGCGCCTCGCGCCCACCGTCAACGCCGCGGCACACGTGACTTCCCTCCAGGACCACGCTCTCGCACTCGAGGCGGCGTGGGTGAAGCTGTGGACCATCACTCGCCAGCTCCACGCGCTGGAAGACGCCGAACTGCAACTCGCCAATGCGGGCCCCTACCTCGAAGCATTCGGCCATGTCGTGGTCGGCTGGCTGTGGCTGGATCAGGCCGTCGCAGCGAGCAAGCTGCTCAAGGGCTCCCAGGCCAGCGACTTCCATCGCGGCAAGCTCGCCGCCTGCGACTACTTCTTCGGCTGGGAGATGCCCAAGGTCGACGCGTGGCTCGCCGTGCTCGATCCGATCGAGCGCACGCCGCTGGAGACGCCTGCGCACTGGCTGTGAGCGGAGGACATCTCCCACCTCCTCCTCTCTCTCCCTCCCTCCCCCCCGATGCGGACCTGAGCGGACCTACTCCACGGTCACGCTCTTGGCCAGGTTGCGTGGCTTGTCGACATCCGTCCCCCGCGCACATGCCGTGTGATACGCCAGCAACTGCAACGGCACCACGTGCAGCATCGGCGACAACGCGCCGTAGTGCTCGGGCATGCGGATCACATGAACGCCTTCGCTGCTCTCGATGCGCGTGTCGCCGTCGGCCAGCACATACAGCACGCCCCCGCGTGCGCGCACTTCCTGCAGGTTGCTCTTGAGCTTCTCCAGCAGCGCGTCGTTGGGCGCGACAGTGACCACCGGCATCTCGCTGGTGACCAGCGCGAGGGGGCCGTGCTTGAGTTCACCGGCCGCGTAGGCTTCCGCATGGATGTAGGTCACTTCCTTGAGCTTGAGCGCGCCTTCGAGCGCGATCGGGTAGTGCAGGCCCCGGCCGAGGAACAACGCGTTTTCCTTGCGCGCGAAGTCCTCCGCCCAGCTGATGATCTGCGGCTCCAACGCGAGCACCGACTGCAGTGCAACCGGCAGATGCCGCATTTCTTTCAGGTAGCGCACTTCATCCACTGCGGACAACCGGCCCTTCGATTGCGCGAGCGCCAGCGTGAGCAGGAAGAGGCCCGCCAATTGCGTCGTGAAGGCCTTGGTCGAAGCCACCCCGATCTCGACGCCCGCGCGCGTGATGTAGGCCAGCTTGCACTCGCGCACCATGGCGCTGGTCGCGACGTTGCAGACGGTGAGTGTCTGCGTCATGCCCAGTGAGCGCGCGTGCTTCAACGCGGCCAGCGTGTCGGCCGTTTCGCCCGACTGGCTGATCGTCACGACGAGCGTCTTCGGGTCTGGCACGGAGTCGCGGTAGCGGTATTCGCTCGCGATCTCGACCTGGGTGGGGATCTTGGCGATGCCTTCGAGCCAGTACTTTGCCGTGCAGCCGCTGTAGTAGCTGGTGCCGCAGGCCAGGATCAGGACCTTGTCGATTTCCCTGAAGACGCGCCATGCGGCGGCGCCGGGCTCGCCGTCGATCGCTACACCGTCGAAGAGCTCGGGCACGATGCCTTCCACGCCTTCGAGCGTGTCGGCAATGGCGCGCGGCTGCTCGAAGATTTCCTTCTGCATGTAGTGGCGATACGGACCGAGTTCGGCCGCGCCGCTGTGTGCCTGCACGGTACGCACCAACCGGGTCACGGGCTTGTGCGCGCGATCGACGATCCAGTACTTGCCGGGCTGGATGTCGACCACGTCGCCTTCTTCGAGGTAGACGATCTGGTCGGTCACACCGGCGAGCGCCATCGCATCGCTGGCGAGGAAGTTCTCGCCCTCCTCCGCGCCCACGCCGAGGATCAGCGGCGACCCGGCGCGCGCGCCGACCACGCGGTGCGGCTCGTCGCGGCAGATCACTGCAATGGCGTAGGCGCCCTGCAGTTGCCTGACGCTCGCCTTCACGGCTTCGAAGAGGTCTCCGTCGTAGTGGCTGTCGACGAGGTGTGCGATGACTTCGGTATCGGTCTGGCTGGCGAATGCATAGCCCTTGCCCTGCAGGGCGACGCGCAGGGGCTCGTGGTTCTCGATGATGCCGTTGTGCACGATCGCGATGCGTCCGGGCCGCGCCGCCTCGGCGTCCGCGCCGGGACCATGGCTGAAATGAGGGTGGGCATTGTGGACCGCAGGCGCGCCATGCGTGGCCCAGCGTGTGTGGGCGATGCCGGTGGTGCCTTCCACATGATCGTTTCGCACTTGAGCCAGCAAGTCGGCCACGCGCGACGTGGTGCGAGCGCGCTGCAGACCATCGGCATGGACGGCCACGCCACAGGAGTCATAGCCGCGGTATTCCAGACGCTGCAGGCCCTGCACGAGGATGGGAACGATGTCGCGACCGGAAACAGCGCCGACGATGCCACACATGAAATTGCTCCTGGGGATTGGAAAGTTGAGCAATCCTATGGCGCGTCGATTGAAATTTCTCTTCTCATTTCTTCCATATATGGAATCAAATTACTTGCGACGTGATTGGTGAATTTTTATTTCACTATGATCCATAGAAATGAAAATAACAGATCTCGATGACATCGACCTGCGTCTTCTCGACGCGCTGCAACGCGATGCCTCCCAAAGCAACCAGTCGCTGGCCGAACGCTTCAGCATTTCGCCACCCACGTGCCTGCGGCGCCTGCGTCGCTTGCGCGAATCAGGATGGATCGAGAGCGAGGTCGCGATCCTGCGCGCCGACCGGATCGCTCCGCTGCTCACCGCGGTGGTGGAGATTTCGCTGGATCGGCAGGACGCATCCGCGCTCGACGCCTTCGAGCAACGCATTGCGTCCGACGAAGCGGTCCAGCAGTGCTATCGCGTCTCACCGGGACCGGATTTCGTATTGATCGTCACTGTGCGCGACATGCCCGGCTACCAAGCCTTGGCGCAGAGGCTCTTCACGAGCGATGCCAATGTCCGCAACGTGAAGGCCTTCTTCAGCGTCAAGCGGGCGAAGTTCGCGCCGCAGTTGCCGTTGCCGTTGCCGCTGTCCCGCCGCGGATGACGCCTTGACCGGGCGCTTCAGTCTTTGGGCACCTTCTTCGGACGCTGCCAGTTCGCGAAGCTGGTCTGCCGCGCGCGCGAGATCGTCAGCGCACCCGGCTCGGTGCTCTTGGTGACGGTCGAGCCGCCGCCGATCGTGCCGCCCGCACCGATCGTGACCGGTGCGACCAGCACGCAATTGCTGCCCACGTGCACGTCGTCGCCGATAACGGTGCGGTGCTTGTTGGCGCCGTCGTAGTTGGCCGTGATGCTCCCGGCGCCGTAGTTGACGCGCTGGCCCACCGTGGCGTCACCCAGATAGGCAAGGTGATTGGCCTTCGCGCCCGCCGCGAGCGTCGAATTCTTGACTTCCACGAAGTTGCCGATGTGCACTTCCGCGCCCAGGCGCGCCCCGGGCCGCAGGCGCGCGAACGGCCCGACCAGCGAGCCCGCGCCCACCGTCACGCCGGCCTTTTCGCCATCGATGTGGGTGAAGGGATGGATCACCGATCCGGTCTCGATGCGCGCATTGGCGATGACGCAGTTGGCGCCGATGCGCACGCCCGCACCCAGTGAGACTGCCCCCTCGAACACGCAGTTGACGTCGATCTCGACGTCCGCTTCGCAAGCCAGCGTGCCGCGCAAGTCGAAGCGCGCAGGGTCGGCCAGCCGAACACCCTGCGCCATCAGCGCATCGGCCTGGCGCAGTTGGTAGGCGCGCTCCAGCGCGGCCAGCTGCGCGGGGCTGTTCACGCCGGCCACCTGCAGGGCATCGTCAGTGCGATGCGCGACCACCGGCACGCCGTCGACCGTAGCAAAGCCGACGACGTCGGTCAGGTAGTACTCGCCCTGCGCGTTCTTGTTGTCGAGCCGCGTGAGCCAGGTTTTCAGGAGCCGGGCGGGCACCGCCATGACGCCGCTGTAGATCTCGTTGATGGCGCGCTGGCCTTCATTCGCATCCTTTTCCTCGACGATGGCGAGCACTTCGCCCTCCGTCTCCTGGCCCAGCGCCCGCACGATGCGGCCATAGCCGGTCGGCTTGTCGACCTGGATGGTCAGCAGCGCCAGCCGTCGCCCTGCGCTTTCCGCGACCAGCGCGCGCAAAGTGGACTCGCCGATGAGCGGAACGTCACCGGAGAGCACCACCACCGTGCCGTCGTCTGGCAGCAGCGGCATCGCCTGCTGCATCGCATGGCCGGTGCCCAACTGCGGAATCTGGCGCGCGAAAAGAGGCGTCACGCCCGGCACGGCGCCGTCGAGGGCCGATTCGACATCGGCCGCGCCGTGCCCGGTCACGACGACGATGTTGCGCGCGCCAACGCGGGTGGCGGTGTCGATCACATGCGCCACGAGCGACCGGCCACCCAGGCGGTGCAGCACCTTGGGCAGGCTGCTCTTCATGCGCGTGCCTTTGCCGGCAGCCATGATGACGATGTCGAGAGGTTCCTGGTTGTGCTGCGGAGTCTGATTCATGCCACTTTTCCGAATGCTTCGCGCGAACTGGCGCGATTGGCGCGGATTATCGACGCGTCCGCACTCGGCAATGCGCTGCGAAATGCACCGATCGCCGGCGTACGACATCTGTTTACACTCGAACGCGCCTTACCTCCACTACCCATGAACATCACGCTCTGCACGCTCTTCGAAGGCAACTACCATTTCGGGGTTGCAGCGCTGTCGAATTCGCTGATCGCCGCCGGCTACGAGGGCGACCTCTGGGTCGGCTATCGCGGTGCGCTGCCGAGCTGGATCACGCAATCGCCATCCTTCGATCGTTCCACGGGCCGGCTGCAGGTCGCGCAGACGCTCGCCCTATGCATGGTCGAACTCGACACGCCGCTGCATTTCGCCTACTACAAACCCACTTTCATTCGCGAAGTATTCGAGCGGCATGCACCGGCATCGACCGTCGTTGCCTATCTCGATCCCGATATCGTCGTGAAGTACGACTGGTCCTCGTTCACGGGATGGTTCACCGAAGACGGCATTTCGCTTACCGAGGACATCAACTGGAGCTTCCCGGCGCGACATCCCAAGCGCCTGCTGTGGAACCGTTTCTTCGAGCCGCACGGCATCACGCCCCGGCGCGCGCTCGAGCGCTACTACAACTCCGGTTTCATTGCCGTTTCGCGCGAGCACTTCGAGTTCCTGGCCCTGTGGCGCCATCTGTGCGAGATCGTCCTGGCCTACAACGCCGGCATCAAGCACCTCAAGGCAGGAGGCCCGGCCGCACTCTTCCATTCGACGGACCAGGATGCCATGAACTTCGCCCTCACGGTATGCGACGCGCCGCTGAACACGGCGGGGCCTGAGGCAATGGATTTCGCGCCCGGCGGGTATTACCTCTCGCACGCCATCGGTTCGGTGAAACCATGGCACGGCGGGCATATCCGCCAAGCGCTGCGGGGCAAGCCGCCATCGATGGCCAGCAAGTGGTACTACCGCTTCGCCAATGCGCCCATCAAGGTGTATTCCGACGGCGATCTCGCGAAACGGCAAATCTCGCTCAAGATTGCCTCGGCCATCGGACGAATCTACAAGCGAGCCTGAGCCGGCCCCATCCGCCACTGCCTCCAGCGCATCGTGAGGAGCGCGTACTGGTAGCCGAAATTGGCCACGCTGGTCGCGATGCCGAACCCGAGGACCGAGCGAAGATCGGTCACACCAATCACTGCCAGATAGAGAACCTGGATGGTCAGCGTCACCAGGATGCTGTAGCTCTGCCCCGACGTCGCCCCACGCACCGTCAGCGAACGGAAGGCGAAGCCTGATGCGCTCTGCAGCATCGATGAGAGGAACACCATCCATACCAGCGGCGTCAGGCTGCTGTATTTCGAGCCCAGCAGCAGGATCCAGTACTGGGGAAAGTAGATCGAGGTCAACAGCGCCAGTCCCATCGTGCAAAGATAAGCCAGATGCGCCCTGAGCACGATGGACTGCAGCCGCGTGCCCGTGGGCGAGCGGGCAATGGCCGGAAACAGAAGGATGCCGGTGACACGATCGACGACGATCAGCACCATGCTCAGGCGCCCGAAGGCACCCACTTCCGCCATCATGTTCGACGTGCCGAAGAGCGACACCAGGAACACCGTCACGACGCCCTGCACCTGGTAGAAGATCGCCGGGAGTACCAGGGGCTTGGCAATCTGGATCACCTGGGCATCGACGCGCCGGGCATCGTCGGCATCCAGCCTTGAATCGCCGATTTCGTGCACCCTGAACTCGTGGCGAAAGAACATGACGCTCACGATGCTCGTCGCGGCCGTGGCCGCCACGACACCGGCCACGGTCCATGAGGTCGTCGGAAGCAACAGGACGGTGCCGACAAACGTGATCCGCACGAGGCTCGAAGTGAAGCCGATGCGATTCAGGCTGGGGATGTGCCCAAGAATCACCAGGATGGTGCCGCCGTAGTGCTCCCGCAGCGCCAGAAGAACGACCGTGAGCATCAGCGCTGACGCAAGGAAATAAGCCGGCCCGAACCAGCCGTGCTGGCGGGAGGTGAGGAACCAGTAGGGCACCACCAGCAACAGACCCAGGCCCAGCAGCAGCCAGCGCTTGCGGAACACCTGCTGACACGCGCCGACCACCCACGGAACCTCATTCGAACGCTGCCCGACCACCGGCATGCAGCAGTGAGCCAGCCCCAGATCGGTCACTCCCAGAACCAGCATCATGCAAGCGGCCAGAAAGGTGTAGGCGGCGTACTGGTCCTTGGGCAGCACGTTGACGATGAGCAGTCCGGAGACGCCGCCGACGGCCACGCCAAGCGATTCGACGCCGCCAACCGTGGCGATCTGGCGCAGCCGGGAGAGCAGGTTCATCAGATGAGGCGATGCAATAGTGTCAGGAAGGGACCTGACGATAAGCGATATCGATGACGCAGGCGCATCGATATTGCCGGGCGGCGTGCGCTCCTGCGCAAAGACCGCCAGAGCCGTCAGATCAGCGGCACCGGACGCAGCGGCCGCTCGAAGTAGTCGCCCAGCGATTCCAGCGCCTTCGGATCGAGGATGCGCAGCCAGCCGCCTTCGAGGCGATGCAGGTTCAGGTGCCGCAGTCGCCGCAAGGTCTTGTTGGTGTGGACGAGAGACAACCCGAGCGCGTCGGCGATGTGCTGCTGGTTGAACGGGAATTCGACCCAGCCGTCGCGCACCATGCCGACCCGCTGCGCACGGCGATAGAGATGCATCAGCAGCATCGCGACTCTTTCGTTCGCGTTGCGCCTGCCGGCGGTGACGAGGTTGTCGTCCACCATCTTCTCCTCCCGCGCGGCGAGCCAAGTGATTTCGTAGCCCAGCTTTGGATGCGCATGGAACAGGTCCCAGAGCTCGTCGCGGTCGAACATGCAAAGGGTGACGTCGGTCACGGCCTCGACGCCGTGCGTATAACCGTCGGCAAATTCGTCCTGCAGTCCGATGAAATCGCCCGGCAGCAGAAAGCTCAATATCTGCCGGCGGCCGTCGCTGAGCGTCTTGAAGCGAAAGGCCCAGCCGCCGTAGAGCGTGAAGAGATGGGGACCGGGGCGGTACTCCTCGATGATGGGTCTTCCGGCTTCGACAAGGCGCGAACCGCGTCGGAACGCCTCGATGGCGCGCACTTCGGCCGGGGATACCTGGAGGAAGGCGGGATTCGCGCGCAGGCCGCACTGATCGCAGGGGTGGTCACCGCAAGGGGGAACGGCGGGCGCCGGATAGTCCTCGAATTTCACGTCGGCACTATAGGCCCGCGAAACTGCCGCTGTCCTGAGTGTCTTTTGACATTTCGCCGTTCGAGTCCGGCTCCTACACTCCGCTCGCCTTCTCTCCCCGACAGCCGATGGAACTTCAGGAAATCCTCTATTGCAGCCGACTCGCCCCCGATCAGTCGACCACCGTGGTGGGCCACATCGTGACCCTGGCCCGCGCCCGGAACGCCCAGGAAGGGATCACCGGCCTGCTGGTATTTGACGGATTGCGCTTCTGCCAGCATCTCGAGGGGCCGCCGGAGCCAGTGATTTCGCTGATGCGCCGCCTGGCAGCCGACCGGCGGCATTCGGATGTGCGCATCCTGTATGAGGGCACGCTGCTGAAACGCCGCTACCAGCGCTTCGAGATGGGCCTGGCGGAAGTGGAAGACCACGAAGATCTGGCGGACCTTCATGATCTCCACGGCAGGGAGGCGCTCGAGCGCTTCATCGCGCTGCGCTCCCGCTTCGATATCGCCGGCTGAGGCGCTCAGCCCCTGGGTGCGGCCTGGACGGCGTCCCAGCTGTAGGTCGCGCCGTTGCCGTCCCAGGGCTCCATGACGATGCGCTGGCCCGCCGCCACGGTGATCGACTCACCCGGTGCCAGCACCAGGTCTTCGCTTCCCCATTGGGCGGTGGCGTCGCGCGTGACCCACACCCGGCCTTGCCGGACGCGCAGCACGCTGGCGCTCGTTGCCTTCAGACTCATCGCATGGCCGGCCTCGAGTTGCCATGCCCCACGGCGCACGGCCGAAGGCACGGTGGCCGGACGGCCCAATGCAATGGAAGACGGCGAGGTGGAGGTGCAGACGGCAGACATGTTCGACTCCTTGATATTGAGCACGCAAATGGCGCGCTTCGGGAATGAATGATCTGCCCTCCGTCGTTGGCGGTCCAATGAAAACGCGGTAGCCTACTGATTCCGGATTCGCATCAATCCACCCATCGTCGAAGGCCGACAGACATGCTCCATTCGCAAACCCATCTGCGGTCCAGACCGATTTCGGCCGGCCACCTTCGCGCCTTCGAGGCGGTCGCCCGCCACCTGAACTTTCGGGCCGCGGCCGAGGAAATGGCGTTGACCCAGTCGGCCGTGAGCCGTCAGATCCAGTCACTGGAGGAGGAGGTCGGCGTGGGTCTCTTCCTGCGGCACACGCGGGCGGTCGAATTGACGAGCGCCGGTGCGCAATTGCTGCTGGCGGTTCAGCAGTCGTTGCCGCGCATCGACGGTACAGTGCGTCAGATCCGTCAGAACGCCGGGCGCAAGAGCGTGTCGCTCACGACCTTCGCATCGTTCGCCTCGATGTGGCTGATTCCGCGCCTGGAGGCGTTTCAGCGCGACAACCCCGAGATCGACATCCGCATCGACGCCAGCGACGCGGCGCTCGACCTGGACATCGCCGATGTCGACATCGCCCTGCGCTACGGCCCGCGCGAGAACATGCCGGCCGGCGCCCTGCGCCTGTTCGGCGAGAACATCACGCCGGTGGCAAGCCCCTGGCTCATCAAGACCAATCCGCCGATCAAGTCGCCGGCGGACATCGCCGGCTTCACGCTCATCGAAGCGGGAGACGCGCACCGCACCCACCTCGAATGGCTCACCTGGCGCCGCTGGTTCGAGGTCAACAGCATGCCGCGCGCGCAGCCGCGGCGCTGGCTGTACTTCAACTATGCCTACCAGATGGTGCAGGCCGCGTTGACCGGCCAGGGCGTGGTTCTGGCGCGAAGCTCGCTCATCGCGGAAAGCCTGGCCAACGGCGACCTCGTGGAAGTGCTCCCGCAGCACCGCATGGATTCACCGATGGGCTACTGGCTGATCACCGGGCCGCGCAGCGCGCCAAGGCCTGAAATCCAGGCTTTCAACGAATGGCTGCAGGCCCAGGCTGCGATCACCCGGGAAACGATCGGCGAGGTGCCAGACCCCGACACGATCGATCAGATGGATTGACTCGTCGCGTGCCCGGTCAACCTATCGGCCAGACGACGCCGTTGTCGTTCAGGATTGCATCGAGTGGCAGGTCGTGCGCCTCCGGTTCGAAGTTCTCCAGGAAGCCGTTGGTGAAACCCAAACCGACCGTGAACGGTCTCGGCTCCAGCGCCGCGAGCGTGCGGTCATAAAAGCCGCCACCGTAACCCAAGCGATAGCCGCCAGCGCTGTACCCCAGGCAGGGCACGAAGAGCAGCGTGGGCACGATCAGCTCGGTTTCCTTCGGCTTCGGGATGTCGAAGGCATCGTTTTCCATCGGGCAGCCCGGATACCACGCGTGGAAGCCCAGCGTCTTGTGGACCCGGTTGACGACCGGCAGGCCGATGCGCCTGCGCTGCGGCTCGTCCAGGAGTTCGCCGTCTTCCTTCCAGCGGTGCAGCGCCGGCAACGGATCGAATTCACCCTTGATCGGCCAATAGGCGCCGATCACGGTATCCGGCCGCCCGACGAGCCAGATCCGCATCACGCGCTGCAGAAGATCGGAGCGCGCGAGGCGGTCCGGCATGCCGAGGCGCTGTTCGATCAGCGCCGCACGCAACTGAGACTTGAGAAATGTGGCAGTTGCCGAGGTGTCGGCACCCTTTGACTTGTCCATAATCCCCCGATGCAATTCGCAAGCATTTTGGCATCCGTCCGCCGCCGCCGACGCGGTGCTCTTTCAACTCTTGCTTTTTCGTTCCTTGTGATTGCCGCGACGACCCGGCCGGCCGACGCGCAAAACAGCAACGACGACGTCCTCCTCCAGATGAAACAGGCCGCCCAGCGCGGCGACAAGGCGCGCCTCACGGCGCTGCTGCCGCAGGCACGCGGCCATGTGCTCGAACCGTGGGCCGCCTACTGGGAAATGAAGGCTCGCCTGCAGGATGTCAGCCTGCCGGAGATCCAGGAGTTCCTCGCACGGTACGCCGGCACCTACCAGGAGGACCGCCTGCGCAATGACTGGCTGCTGCTCGCCGGCCAGCGCCGCGACTGGGAAGGCTTCACCTCGCTGAACCCGGCATTCCGCATGAACGACGATGCCCAGGTGCGCTGCTACGCCGTCCTGGTCGAGACCTTGCAGTCTGGCACCGCCACCCGCGGCCAGTTGGAGGAAATACGCCGCAACTGGTTCGGCCAGCGCGACCTCGATGACGGCTGCCTGACGGCGGCGGACCGCATGATCAGCGCAGGCCTGATGTCGCCCAACGATGCCTGGAAGAAGGCGCGCCTCGCCATCGAGGCGAACCGGCCGCAGGCGGCTCGCGCCGCGGTGATGCTGGTGGCGCCCGATGCGATCCCGCTGTTCGACGAAATGAACGCCAACGTCGGCAAGTTCCTGGCCGGCCGGGCCGTCGTCGCGGCCAAGTCGCGCCGCGAACTGGTGGTGCTCGCGCTGATCAAGATGGCGAATGCCGACCCCGACATGGCCGCGTCGCAATTCGACGCCAAGTGGAGCCCGATGATGTCCGCCGAAGAGCGCAACTGGCTCTGGGGCACCATCGGACGGCAAGCCGCGAGCAAGCTCTCGCCGCTGGCCAACGGCTACTTCGCGAACGTCACCAAGAACAGCGACCTCACCGACGACATGCTCGCCTGGAAGGCGCGCGCCGCATTGCGCACCGGCGACTGGAAGATCGTGCAGGCCGCCATCGACGCCATGAGCGAGACGCAGCAGCGGGATCCCACCTGGGTCTACTGGAAGGCTCGCGCCCTGGCTTCATATGGCGGCGACGAACGCCGGGCCCAGGCCCGCACGCTGTACGAGAGCATCTCCGGCACACGCGGCTTCTACGAACTGCTGGCCCTTGAAGAACTGGGCCAGCGTGCGACCGTGCCGACGCGGCCGGCGCCGCTCACGCCCGAAGAAAAGAACGCGGCGCGCAACAACCCGGCGCTCAACCGGGCGCTCTACGCCATCTCGATCGGCTTGCGCCCCGAAGGCACGCGCGAGTGGAACTACGCCACCAATCTGCACACCACGGGCGGCATGACCGACCGGGACCTGCTGGCCGCAGCGGATCTCGCCTGCCAGCGCGAGGTATGGGATCGTTGCATCAACACCAGCGAACGCACCAAGGGTGTGATCGATGTCGAGCAGCGCTTCCCGATGCCCTTCCGCGACACGGTGGTGCGCAAGAGCCGGGAGATCGGCCTCGATCCCGCCTACGTCTATGGCCTGATCCGGCAGGAGAGCCGCTTCATCATGGATGCCCGCTCGGGCGTCGGCGCCTCGGGTCTGATGCAGGTCATGCCGGCCACCGCACGCTGGACCGCCAAGAAGATCGGCATGAGCGACTTCACGCCGGGCCAGATCAACGATCACGAGACCAACATCACCATCGGCACCAACTACCTGAAGCTCGCGCTCGACGACTTCGACGGCTCCATGGCGCTGGCTGCCGCGGCCTACAACGCCGGCCCCGGCCGGCCGCGCAACTGGCGCAACGGGCCGACGATGGAGGCCGCCATCTGGGCCGAGAACGTGCCTTTCAGCGAGACGCGCGACTACGTCAAGAAGGTGCTGGCGAACACCACCAACTACGCAGCACTGATCACCGGCAAGCCCCAGTCGCTCAAGGAAAGGCTCGGCCGCGTGGGCCCGCGCGATACCGCCGAGCCAGAGTCGAGCAAAGACCTGCCTTGAGCAACCGCGAACCAGCCCTACGCGCTGAGGGTGAGGGTCCGCCATGATCCATGCCCTGCAGAACCTGCGCGCCCAATTGCCCGGCTGGGCCATCGAATGGCTGGAAATCATCGTCCCGACGGCGCAGGTCGGGCTGATCCTCCTGGGTGCCTGGCTGATCTATCGCTTCGTGCGCCGGCTGATCGCGCGCGTGACCACGGGCTACCGATTGCCCCACAACGTGGCCATGGTCACTCGCCGCACGGCCGGTTTCCTGATCTATGGCGGCGCGCTCATGTGGGGCCTGGAGCGGCTGGGCGTCTCGGGCACCGTGCTATGGACCGCCTTCACGAGCTTTGCCGCCGTCGGCGCCGTGGCCTTCTTCGCGGCCTGGAGCGTGTTGTCGAACATCTTCTGCGCGCTGCTGATCTTCACCACGCGCATGTTCTGGCCCGGCGACACGGTCGAAGTGCTGGAGAACGGAGAGAAGCCGGGCCTCAAGGGCCGTGTGCTGGACATCAACCTGATCTTCACGACGCTGGAAGAAAGCGGCAGCGCCCAAGGGGGCACGACGCTCAAGATTCCGAACAGCATGTTCTTCCAGCGCGCAGTGCGCCGCTGGCACGGCAGCGCGCCCGAGCTGCCGCAACGGGTCGACCTGGCGCCGCCGACCTCCCGGGACACCCTGCACCGCTGAGCATCAATTCCGGGCCGTGATTGCATCAATCACCCCGGAGGCCGCAGCTAGCATCGAAGGCTTTGCACCACTTCCGACTTCTGGAGACCCCGCCATGCCACAGCTCTACATCGGCAACAAGAACTACTCGTCCTGGTCCATGCGGCCCTGGGTGCTCATGAAGCAGGCGGGCATCGCTTTCGATGAAGTCATGGTGCGTTTCGATTCCTTCGGCGAGGACTCGAAGTTCAAGCACACCATCCTGCCGCTCAATCCGTCAGGAACCGTGCCGGTGCTGAAGGACGGCGACATCGTTGTCTCCGACACGCTGGCGATCTGCGAATACCTCGCCGAGACCCATCCCGACAAGAAGCTCTGGCCCGCCGACCGCGCCCGGCGTGCGCAGGCGCGCAGCGCATGCGCCGAGATGCATGCGGGCTTCGGCATGCTGCGCACCCATTGCACGATGAACATCGAGGCCGACCTCCGGCAGCAGGGCCAGATCATCCTTCGCGACCAGCCTGGCGTGCGCGCGGACCTCCATCGCATCGTGCAGCTCTGGAGCGGCCTGCTCGAAGCGAGCGGCGGTCCCATGCTGTTCGGCGAATTCAGCATTGCCGACGCCTACTTCGCGCCCGTTTGCATGCGCATCGTGACCTTCGGGCTGCCCGTGCCTGCAGCGATCTCGGCGTACGTCGAGCGCATTCGCGCGCTGCCGGGCGTGAAGGCGTGGATGGACGAGGCCCTCCTCGAAAAGGACTTCGTCATCGCCGACGAACCCTACCGCCTGGCGCCCTGAGCCGATCGCGCACCGCCCCGGCGCGCCGCCCTACACTGCGCGCATGCAAATCTATCTCGTCGGCGGTGCGATCCGCGATGCGCTGCTGGGCCGGCCCGGCAGCGACCACGACTGGGTGGTGGTCGGCGCCACGCCGGAGCAGATGGTCGCGCGAGGCTATCTGCCTGTCGGCCGCGACTTTCCCGTCTTCCTTCATCCGGAAACGCGCGAGGAGTACGCGCTGGCACGCACCGAGCGCAAGAGCGCGCCGGGCTATCGCGGCTTCGTCGTCCATGCGGCGCCCGACGTCACGCTGGAACAAGATCTCGCACGGCGCGACCTGACGATCAACGCCATTGCGCTGCCGGCGGACAGGATCGGCGCATCCGACCGGCTCGACGTAGACCCGACGGAACTCGTCGACCCCTTCGACGGCCAGCGCGACCTGCGGGAGAAATGCCTGCGCCACGTGACGGATGCCTTCCGCGAGGACCCGGTGCGCATCCTGCGCGTCGCGCGATTCGCGGCGCGCTTCGACGACTTCCGGGTTGCGCCGGACACCATGGCACTCATGCGCGCGATGGTCGAGGCCGGCGAAGTCGATGCATTGGTGCCCGAGCGTGTCTGGCAGGAACTCTCGCGCGGCCTGATGGAAGCGAAGCCTTCGCGCATGTTCGAGTTGCTGCGCGAGTGCGGCGCCCTCGCCGTGCTGTTGCCGGAAGTTGAGCGGCTCTGGGGCGTCCCGCAGCCCGAAACGCATCACCCCGAGGTCGATACCGGCGTGCACCTGATGATGGTGCTCGACATGGCCGCACACCTCCACGCGCCGCTGTCGGTCCGCTTTGCCTGCCTGGTTCATGACCTCGGCAAAGGCACGACGCCGACCGACGTGCTTCCCCGGCATACCGGCCATGAGCAGCGCAGCGCCAGGCTCCTGCGGGCGGTGTGCGATCGCTGGCGCGTGCCCGTCGACATTCGCGAGCTGGCCGACGTGGTGGCACGCGAGCACGGCAACATCCACCGCAGCGGTGATCTCAACGCCGCGGCCGTGGTCCGGCTGCTGGAGCGCTGCGATGCTTTCCGCAAGCCGCAGCGCTTCGACGAGGTCCTCCAGGCCTGCGAGTGCGATGCACGCGGACGGCTGGGCCTCGAAAACCAGCCCTATCCCCCGCGCGAGCGCTTGGCGGCGGCACTCGCCGCGGCGCAATCGGTGTCCACCGAGCCCATTGCGCGCGAGGCGCTGGCGGCGGGCGCGACCGGACCGAAGATCGGCGATGCGATCACCCGTGCCCGCGTGGCCGCCGTGGCAGAAGGCCTTCGCCCCTACTCCTGAAGTTGGATTGGCGGTTTTGGCCGACGCGCTGCGCGGCGGGAGTCTGCTATGGTTTTCCCTCCATGCAGACGCCACCCAGACTCCCCACCGACGCTGCGCTCTTCCTCGACTTCGACGGCACCCTGGTGGCGCTCGCAGAGACCCCGGAGGCCGTGCATGTGCCACCTGCGCTCATCCCGCTGCTCGGCGATCTCCATGACCTCCTGGGCGGTGCGCTGGCCGTCGTCTCGGGTCGGCAGATCGACGTCATCGACCGCTTTCTCGCGCCCCTGCGCCTGCCCGCCGCCGGCGAGCACGGCGTCCAGCGCCGCGATGCGGACGGCCAGATGCAGGAACAGCGCGCGCCCGATCTCAAGAAGGTTCTCGACGTGGCCAACGAGCTTGCACGTGTGCACGAGGGCCTGCTGGTGGAGCGCAAGCACGCCGCCATCGCCCTGCACTACCGGCTCGCACCGCAACTCGAAGCCGTCTGCCGCGACGCGATGGCGCGCGTGATCGACGGCCAGCCGCAGCTGGAATTGATGCACGGCAAGTTCGTCTTCGAGGTGAAGCCCGCAGGCATCAACAAGGGCATCGCGATCGATGCGTTCATGCACGAAGCGCCTTTCGCCGGCCGCGTGCCCGTGTTCGCGGGCGACGACACGACCGACGAGAACGGTTTCAGCGTCGTGCAGCCGCTCGGCGGCGTCGCGATCAAGGTCGGCCCGGGCCCCAGCCAGGCGCTGCATCGGCTCGAATCGCCGCGCGAGCTCTTCGAATGGCTCGTGGCGGCGCGGGACTTGCTCGCAACGCCGTCATCCGCAACCCCGAGAAAACCGGCATGACGACCCTCCAAAAAGAAATCGAAACCGAAGCGCCCGATCGAGCGGGTCAGGCCCTCGCCGGCGCCGCAGGTGCGAGCGACACGATGCCGGAACATCTGGAAGCCCTGACCGCGCCGTCCGCGCGCACCGGCTTCGGGCCGCCGGCCGACCCCTCGCTCAATGTCGGCGTGATCGGCAACTGCGCGTACAGCGCGCTGGTCGACGAACGCGGCCGCGTGGTGTGGTGCTGCCTTCCGCGCTTCGACGGCGATCCCGTCTTCAATGCGCTGCTGCACACGGGCGAAGATGCAAGCGCCTGGGCCATCGAACTCGAAGACTTTGCGTCGTCCAGGCAGTGGTACGAACCGAACACCGCGGTGTTGCGCACCCAGTTGTTCGACTCCGCGGGCCAGGGCATCGAGATCACGGACCTGGCGCCGCGCTTTCACAGCCGCTCGCGCTACTTCAGGCCGCTCACGATGGTGCGCCGGGTCAAGCCCATCATCGGCACGCCGCGCATCCGCGTCTCGCTCGCGCCGCGCTTCCAGTGGGGCGGCATGGCACCGACCATCACGCGCGGCAGCAACCACATCCGCTACGTCGGGCCCGACTTCACGCTGCGGCTGAACACCGACGCCTCGGTCTCGCACATTCTTGCGCGCCAGCCCTTCGTGCTCTCGCGGGAGTACAACTTCGTGCTGGGTGCCGACGAAACGCTGAACGACGGCATCGCCGACACGGCGCGGCATTTTGAACAGGAAACCATCGCGTACTGGCGCACCTGGAGCAAGCGACTCGCGATTCCCTTCGAATACCAGGAAGCGGTGATCCGCGCCGCCATCACGTTGAAGCTCTCGCTCTACGAAGACACCGGCGCGATCGTCGCCGCGATGACCACCAGCATTCCCGAAGCGCCCGGCAGCCAGCGCAACTGGGACTACCGCTACTGCTGGCTGCGCGATGCCTTCTTCGTGGTGCGCGCGCTCAACAGCCTCTCGGAAGTCGGCACGATGGAGGACTATCTCCGCTGGCTATCCAACGTGGTGATCGGTTCGCGCGGCGAGCACATCCAGCCGCTCTACGGCATCGGGCTGGAGGGCGAACTGCCGGAATCCTTCGTCGAGGGCCTGAGCGGCTATCGCGGCATGGGACCGGTGCGCGTCGGCAACCAGGCGCAGGAGCACTTCCAGCATGACGTGTACGGCAACATCGTCCTCGGCGCGGCGCAGGCCTTTCATGACCATCGCCTGCTGAGCAGGGGCGGCGTGGCTGAGTTTCCGTATCTCGAGGCGGTGGGCGAGCAGGCCCTGCGGGTCTACGGCACACCGGACGCCGGCATGTGGGAGTTGCGCACGCGCGCTCGCGTGCACACCAGTTCGGCGCTGATGAGCTGGGCCGCCTGCGACCGACTTGCCAAGATCGCGCGCGCCCTCGGGCTGGCGGAACGCGCGGCCTACTGGCACGGCCACTCCTCGCGCATGCGCGAAGAAATCCTCGCCAAGTCGTGGTGCGAGAAACGCCAGGCCTTCGCCGAAAGCTTCGGCGGCCATGAACTCGATGCGAGCATCCTGCTGATGGCCGAAGTCGGCCTGATCGACGCGCGCGACCCCCGCTTCGTCTCGACCGTCGAGGCCATGGAAAAGTCGCTTTGCGATGGTCCCTACATGCGGCGCTACGAAGCAGCCGACGACTTCGGCAAGCCAGAGACCGCCTTCAACATCTGCACCTTCTGGCGCATCGACGCACTCGCGAAGATCGGTCGCAAGGCCGAGGCGCGGCAGATCTTCGAGACCATGCTGGCTGCGCGCAATCCGCTCGGTCTGCTGTCCGAAGACACGCATCCCGTCACCGGCGAGATGTGGGGCAACTTCCCGCAGACCTATTCGATGGTGGGGATCATCAACGCCGCGGTGAGGCTGTCGGCGCCCTGGGATTCGTGCATATGAACGCGCCCCTGCCCGGCGGCGGTCGCATGGAGAACATGAGTCGACTGGTCGTGGTCTCCAATCGAGTGGCCGATCCGCGCAGGCCGGCTGCCGGCGGGCTGGCCGTCGCGCTCGGCGATAGCCTTCAGCAAAGCGGTGGCCTCTGGTTCGGCTGGAGCGGGTCGATCGTCGAGGAAGGCCCCACCGGCGAGGGTGAACTTCATCGGCAGCAGGCGGGCAAGGTCACGCTCGCCACCATCGACCTGAGCCGCGATGACCACGACAGCTACTACCTCGGCTACAGCAACGACGTGCTGTGGCCGGTGTTCCACAACCGCCTGGATCTGGCGCACTTCGACGCCGGCTTCATCGGCGGCTACCGGCGCGTCAACCAGTTGTTCGCCCGCAAGCTGATGCCGCTGCTGAAGGACGACGACATCATCTGGGTGCACGACTACCACCTGATCCCGCTGGCGGCAGAGCTGCGCGCGATGGGTTGCAGGCAACGCATCGGCTTCTTCCTGCACATCCCGCTGCCGCCGCAGATCATCATCGCGGCGGTACCGCAGCACGAATGGCTCATGCGCTCGCTGTTTGCCTACGACCTGATCGGCTTCCAGGCCCATCAGGACGTGCAGCATTTCGAGCACTACGTGCAGAACGAGGCGCACGGCGAGGCTCTCGGCAATCACCTCTATCGCGCCTACGGCCAGACAGTGCGCTGCAACGCCTTCCCGATCGGCATCGATGTCGACGAGTTCGCCGCGCTCACGCACGCGAAGGAATCGCGCGACATGTACGAGACCATGAAGCGCGAGTATTCGAGCCGCCGCCTGCTGCTGGGCATCGACCGGCTCGACTACTCCAAGGGCATTCCGCAGCGGGTGCGCTCGTTCCGCGAGCTGCTGGCCAACTATCCCGAGAACCGCCGCAGCGCGACGCTGATCCAGATCGCGTCGCCGACACGCGAAACGGTCGATGCCTATGGCGACATCCGGCGCGAACTGGAGTCACTGTGCGGCGCCATCAATGGTGATTTCGGCGAGCTCGACTGGATGCCGGTGCGCTACATCCACCGCATGGTCGCGCGCAAGCGTGTGCCGGGCCTGTGCCGCGCGGCGGCGGTGGGCCTCGTCACGCCGCTGCGCGACGGCATGAACCTCGTCGCGAAGGAATACATCGCCGCGCAGGATCCGGCGGATCCGGGCGTGCTGGTCCTGTCACGCTTTGCCGGGGCGGCCGAGCAACTCAGGGAGGCGCTGTTGGTGAACCCCTACGACACCCACGGCACCGCGGAGACCGTGCAGCAGGCGCTGCAGATGCCGCTGGAAGAACGCCGGGAGCGGCATCAGAAGCTGCTGGCGCGGATTCGCGAGCAGGATGTGCATTGGTGGCGGGAGGGGTTTCTGGATGCGTTGCGGGCGGCGGAGAGCGTGCGGTAGCGGCTACCGAAAGCTATGCGGCGGCTCGATGTCGAGTTCGCTCGCGCTTCCAGAGGTGGAAGCGAAACGGCCAACTTGCTATTTGTCCTTTTGATCCTGGAGCCAATGCGGAGCCAGCACGGTCTTGGTCCTTGCGACTTCCCCGCAGTAGTCCGCTTTTGCAAATTTCGCCTTGGCCCTGGCCGAAGGGATCGGCGCCCAATGAACGGTGATGCTCTCCGATACCTTGGGATCCTTCGATACAGAAGTTCTTACATCATCGCGTTCCGCGTATCCGACCAGGATCGGCCCTGAGAGCTTGCGGGCATCGTCGAGTGCCCAGCTGCAGACCATCAGGTATCTCGGGATCTCCTCCCCTTTGAGTGGCGGCGTCGGCGTTGCGAATTTCCGCTTCGCGGACGCCAGCGTTTGATTGGGTACGTAGTCGGTTTGCCCCATCCAAGTCACATTTCCCGCGTCGTCGGCGGCGAACGCTGCGATGCCGCCTGCATTGGGGCGGTTGCCCACACTCAACGAGGTGTAGAAGCCGTATGACTGCTCGCCCCTGCGCAAGAAAATCGATCCCATGACCCAGGCGCTGACCTGAGGCTCGAATCCAGGCGGCATCGCGGGTTGTGCCTGGACGGCCGTGCTGATCGCGAGCAGCAATCCGGCGGCGGCCCACCGCTCGTAGCTGACAGCGCACGCGGGAGCAAATCGGCCCAAGAGCATATTCATGAATCCCCAATTTACGACCCTGCTGTCGATCGGGCGTCTCCCAAACAGGAGAGAAATCACAGATGCACCGAGATGCCCGCCACGCTGCGTGCCAGCAGGGCGACCAGCGCGGCTTGTCGACGAGTGCCCGTCTTGGTCAGCACCTTCTTGAGATGCGTGCGCACCGTGCCGAGGCCCACGCCAAGGGCGACGGCAATCTCTTCCAACGACCGGCCTTCGCTGAGAGCCACCGCAATCGCGGCTTCGGCTCGGGTCATGCCGAACAACTCGCGCAATGTCAGGGCCGCGGCCGACCCCGAATGTTCCGGATCACGGACAAAAATCATTGCGGCGGGCATCACGACATCCGTCGGCGCCCAGGCGGCGCGCCAAGGTGAAATCAACAGCGTGATGGGCAATCGCCCCGGACGCGCCACAGCCAGTGGCGCCCCCGGCGTATTGGGCTTCCCTCCTGCGGTTTGCACGGCCTCCCGGACCAGCCGCATCAGCCGGTTGTTCGCTGCGGGATCGTTCAGGCGCAACCGACCCCCCGTCGCCCGGATCTCGAGCGCCGATTGCAGCAGGCGTTCGACAGCCCGATTCGCATACACCACGGTGCAGGAGGCATCGACGACCAGCACCCCGGTCTCGATTCGCTCGATGGCGTCGACCGCGGCACTCTGCGCCAACCCGGTTCCGCGGAGCCTTTCGCGCAATCCGAGCGCCCGTCGCACATGCGGAAACAGGGCACCGAGTCGAAGGCGATCGGCGTCGGCGTAGCAGCCGGCGGCACGAGGCCGGTGCACCCCCAGGACGCCGATCTCTCCATGACTGGTTGGAAACAGCACGCCCACCATGTGATAGATGTCGAGTCTCCTCGTCCAATCCTGATAGAACCCCGTGCGTTCGAATTGGGTATCGGGCATCAGGCTCTGGCTGGTGAAGACATGGCCCATGTCGAACTGCGAAGAACGTTCGACCCACAGGTCGTTGCGATGCCAGTGCTCCGCCCACGACTGCTCTCCCGCCGAGACGCGCAGGTTTTCCGTCACGCTTTCCAATCGAGGTCCCGACTGGCCTCCAAAGGTTTTAAACACAGCACTGGAAGAATCGAAGGCGTCCGCGACCGACACGGCAAGATCCCGCCATCGGCCGTCATCGAGCGCCGCGTCATACAGCAAATCGATCACCGAACCAAGCTGGTCCAGCGGTCCCGCCACCTTGCCCATCGTGTGTACCTTCTTCCCCCGACTCGATGCAAATGTACGGGATGTAAGAAAATACGTCTACTCGAGAGCTCGGAAGATGCCGAGCACATCCCGACAGACAAAGCGCGTGCCTGGGCTCAGTCAGAGAGACATTCCCGGAGGACAAGCGCAGTCGTTGCTTCCGACCGCTGAGTCTCCGGTGCCGCGGCGACAGGCGGCCATCACAGTCGATTTTTCGCCGATCAAGGCGCCCTTCCCGGGCTTGAGTCGCGTCTGGGCGCAGAGCTCCTGGGTCACGGCGAGTGTCGAATGCCACAGCAGCACGACCTCTTCTCCACAGTTGTTTGTCGCCCGCTGATCGGGGCTGCGCTCCATGTTCTGGGTCGGCGAAACGGAGACGCAAGCGCTCCCCTTGCTCGTCACACTCGAGTACGGCCGCTTCGGGACGAATCCTCCTGACGCGGACTTCGGCTGTTGAATTGGAGGGATGGGTGGTGACGCCTGTGCCTGTTGTGCCTGTTGTGTCTGCGGCGCGCCGGGCGACGAGGTGCTCGTATCCTGCGGGCTCTTCGATGGGCCTGGGAGCACGTTGTCCAATGCCCTGCCAAGCGCATCGGTGGCGCTCTTCCCAAGTGTCTTTCCCAACTCGTCGAATGCTCCCGCGGCAGGTGCAGCCTGACCAAGCGCCATCCCGAGCAGGACCGCAACGAGCGCACTGTGCATCCTCTTCCCATTGAACCGTTTCATCGTGATGTTCCGATCAGGTTGCCGTAGCGGTCAGAGCCCGCAGGCCTTCATCGACGCCGCGCGCAAGGCTTCAACCTTGCGCAGGTTCGAATTGGGGCTTGCACGGAAGGCGTCGGAGAACCTGTTTCCCGTGCAGGCGCAAAACTGCGCGTGATCGGTCCGCTTGTGCTGCATGTAGTCGTCGCATGTCTGGTAGACCCAGGCGTAAATGGTCTCCTTGGGTGCCGCGCATGTCTGTCCGAGTTGGTACTGTTCTTCCACAGAGACCACCACGCTCTTGCGCGCCGTCAGCGCTTCGCGCGCTCCTCGGGTAAGGCATTCGCAGTCGTGCATATTTCTCAGGTAGGTCGTGTGAACGGCGCAGTTGTCGTGGTACTTGGCGACGGCCGCCTCGATCTGCTCCGGCGTGGCTTTGCCGCGCGCCGGCATCGGCCCCGGAGCGCTACCGGCCGCCACGGAGGCCCCACCTGCGGTCGGCGGCGGCGCCGCTGCCTGCGCCCGCTGGCCAGCCCCCGTTTCAGGCTGAGTGCCAGGTGAAGGATTGCTGGTCGGCTGATTGCCCAGGACGGAATCGACGTTGCGCTTGATCGCGTCGCTCAAGCTTTGTGCGAGACCCTCCTTCATGTCGTCGAACGTGGCGGCTGTTCCTGTCGTGGGACTGCCCGCGCAGAGGATTCCGACCAGGAAGAGGCGAGGGACAAACGTATACCGGCTCATTGCGAATCTCAGTTCGCTTGCTGCATTGCCGTCAGCTCGATGTTGGTGCCATCTGGACAGGTGCATGGCACGACGTAGGGTGACGACTTCGGCAGCGTCATCCTCGTACTGCAAAGTCTGGCCACCGGCATCATCTTCTTCACGGAATGCGCAGGCACCCACGCCGCATTGCAAACCTCCTGGCTCGTCTTGTAGTTCTGGTAGGTCAGCAGGGTCAGATCGCCGTCGCAGTCGTTGACGACGTCCATTTCCATGAACCCGCGGAACATCCTGAATTCCTTTTGTGAGCCGGCGAGTTTTCTCCTGGCGCAGCCGGAGGAGGCTTGGCCGGATGGTTGCGCCGAAGCGGATGGATTGCTTCCACTGCCCGGCATCGTCTTTGTCGCCACTTGGGAGCTCACAGGAGCTTGGGTTTGAGCGGGTGCCGTGGGGGCGGTGGACGCCGGAGCGGCGTTGCCGGAGGGAGGGTTCCCGAGGGCCGCGTCGAGGCTTCGCTTGGCAGCCTCCCCGAGACTCTGGCTCAGCCCCTGCTTCAGGTCGTCGAAGGTGCCGGCGCGGACCTGCATCGAGTACAGCGCGCAACCCAGCGCCAAAAGCGCGACGAGCGTGCCGGCGTGGAACCGAAGTCTGTAGTCCGTCATGGCACCTCCAGCCCCTGTGAAGGAGGTTCCGCCGACTGGCCCGCCTCCGATGTGCAGAGACAGTACTGCTTCGGATCCAAGTTCGCCTCTACCAATTAGGAGAGAAAGTGGGAGAGAAAGCCCGCATGCGGAACTGCAGGTGGGTGCCCCTGCGGCTATTTCCGAAGTCGCGAAGACCGCTTCTCGCCGTGGCGCGGCCCCGGCACTTCCCGCCGCAGGCTGTTCCCGAGCGCCGTCTTCCGCAAGATCACCGCAAACGACTGGACGAAGACCGGTTTCGTCTCGCCGAGTCGCCAAAGAATCCCGGGCGTGCGCGTCGGCGTCGGGCTTTCCAGCGGGATCACCGTCAAGCCCGCCATGCCCTCGGGCACGGCATTGATGGCAACGATCGAACCGATCTGCGTGCGGGCGACGAGAGCGAGCATGGGCGCGACCGTGGACATCTCGGCGACCACCGTCGGCTCCGCGCCGCAGGCCCTGAAGCATTCGTCCAGCATGGTCCGCGTCGAGAAGGAGGTCGAGATCAGCACCAGGTCCTGCCGGTGCAGTTCCACCATGCGAATGCGCTTGCGGCCGGCGAGCGGATGGCTGTTCGACACCACGAACACCATCTCCTCGTTGTAGAGCGGCTCGAACCACAGGTCGCTCGGATCCTCGGGCCGGTAGGCAATGCCGAGATCGAGTTCGCCGGCCTGCAGCCGATCGCAGATCACCTCGGCCGACAGTTCCTCGACGCTGATGCGCACCGTGGGATGGCGCGCCAGGAACAGCGACACGCACTCCGGAATCAGGCCGATGTTGAAGGTGTGGGTAGCGCCGATGCGAACCCTGCCGGTCAGGTTGCCCGCGCCGGGCTTGAGCAGCGCCACACCCTGGTCGACCTCCCGCAGCGCACGCGCAGCAAAGCCGCGCAGCAGTTCACCCGCCTCGGTGGTCACCACCTTCTTGCCGATGCGTTCGAACAGCGGCTGGCCGATCTCTTCTTCGAGCTGCCGTATCTGGTGCGACAGGGTGGACTGCGTGACGTGAACGCGTTCCGCCGCCCGCGTGAAGCTCAGGCAATCGCTCAGCGCGACGAAGTACCGCAGATGCCTCATCTCCATGAAAACCCCCACGAATGATCGATGCCATCGATGATATCGATGGAAATTCATCATTTGCGGGCTTTGTGTCGGCGTCCTATCGTCCGACGCGAATCGACGCCGAAGTACGGCGCGCAACAGGAGACAAGCCATGTCGGAATACAACCAGGACGGCATCACGCGGGACGTTCTCGAGGCCTTCGCCAGGACGCCCGATCCCCGTCTGCGCCAGCTGATGACCGCACTGGTCAAGCACGTTCATGCCTTCGCGCGCGAGGTCGACCTCCAGCCGGAAGAGTGGCTCGCGGCCATGAACTTCCTGACCGCGACGGGGCAGATCTCGACCGACAAGCGGCCCGAGTTCATCCTGCTGTCCGACACGCTGGGCCTGTCGATGATGGTGGTCGCGCTGGCACAGGCCCGCGCCAGCAAGGCAAAGGGCGCGACCGAGGCGACCGAGGCCACCGTCGAAGGCCCGTTCTATTGGGCTGGCGCGCCCGACGTGCCGCTGGGCAGCGACATCGCGAATGGCGCGACGGGCGAGCCAACCTTCTACATGGGCCGCGTGACCGACTGCGACGGCCAGCCGCTCGCGGGCGCGCTGCTCGACGTGTGGTCCGGAGACGGGCACGGCAAGTACGACGTGCAGCTCAGCAGCGAGCCGACGATGCAGGCGCGCGGACGCTTTCGCACCGATGCGCAGGGCCGCTACTGGTTCTGGTCCATCCGCCCGAACTACTACCCGATACCGGACGACGGACCCGTGGGCGACATGATGCGCGCGACCGACCGCAGCATCTACCGGCCCGGCCATCTCCACTTGCAGGTCTCGGCGCCGGGCCACGCGACGGTGACGACGCAGCTTTTCGTCGGCGGCAGCCCGTACATCGACGCCGACGCCGTCTTCGGCAAGCGCGACAGCCTCGTCGTGGACTTCGAGACCCACCCGCCCGGCAAGGCCGTGGACGGCCGCGAGATGCGCGTGCCGTACCACTCGGCGAGTTTCGACATCCGCCTCGCGCCGGCGACCGCTTGATGCACGCACCCTCCATTCATTTCAACTCACGCCCCATGAAACTGGCGCAGCCCAGCCCAGGGCACCCGCGGAACCGGCTTGGCCGGGCCGCCGGGTGCGCCCCCTTGAGGGGGAGCGCCGAAGGCGCATGGGGGCGTTTCAAGGACCTTTCATGAAGATCGGCAAGGCCACGGTGCCACGCACTTCCATCTCCACGTCGGACGCCCATACCATCGTCGTCCGCGGGATGGATCTTTCCCGCGAACTGATCGGCAAGATTTCCTTCGTCGATCATTTCTTCCTGCTGCTGACCGGCAGGCGCGGATCGGCCGGAGAAATCGCGGTGCTGAACGCCGCGCTGGTCGCGATTGCCGAGCACGGGCTGGTGCCGAGTGTGCAGGCGGCGCGCATGACCTTCGCCGCCGCGCCCGACGCGATGCAGGGTGCCGTGGCGGCGGGCATCCTGGGCTGCGGTTCGGTCGTGCTGGGGTCCTCCGAGACGGCTGGCCGCCTGTACGCCGAAATCGATGCGCTGGTGAGCACCGGACGGCCGTTGGACGCCGCGGCGCTCACGGTGGCGAAGACATGGCGCGAAGCCGGCCGATCGATCCCCGGCTACGGCCATCCGCTGCACAAGGCGCGCGATGCGCGCGTAGACGCCCTGTTCGCCGCGGCCAAGGCGGCAGGCACCGACCTGCGCTTCGTCGAGATCGCCACCGCGGTCGAGGCGCTCATGCCCGAGGTGCTGGGCAAGCCGCTCAAGCTGAATGTGTCGGGTGCGATTCCGGCCGTGCTCCTCGGCGCGGGCTTTCCTGTGGAGGCGCTCAAGGGCGTGCCGATCCTCGCGCGCACGGCGGGGTTGATCGCGCACATGTTCGAAGAGATGCGGCAGCCCATCGGCTTCGCGCTGTCGTACCAGGCGACGCGCGAGGCGGTCTACGAAGGCGCGCTCCCCGCCCACTTCGGAACCCACGAATGATCCCCGTCCTGAAAGGCCTCAAGGTCATCGAGCAAGGCACCTTCATCACGGGGCCGGCGGCGGGCATGCTGCTTGGCGACCTGGGCGCCGACGTCATCAAGGTGGAGCAGCCGAAGACGGGCGACCCGTTCCGCGCCTTCAAGGACGGCCTCTACAGCCCGCACTACCAGACCTACAACCGAAACAAGCGCAGCATCACGCTGGACCCCAAGGATGCCGGCGACCGCGAAGTGCTGGATGCGTTGATCGCCGATGCCGATGTCTACATCCAGAACTTCCGGCCTGGCGTGGCGGAGAAGCTCGGCGTGGGTGCCGAGCGCTTGCGCGCGCTCAATCCGAAGCTCATCTACTGTTCGATCAGCGGCTTCGGCGCCACCGGGCCCGCGGCGGACCGGCCCGCCTACGACACTGTGGCGCAGGCCGCGAGCGGCTTTCTCAACCTGCTGATCAATCCCGAGAACCCGCGCGTCGTGGGCCCGGCCATCGCGGATTCGCTGACCGGCTTCTATGCCGCCTACGGCGTGCTGGGCGCGCTGTTCGAACGCAGCAGGACGGGAGTCGGCCGCAAGGTCGAGGTGTCGATGCTGGAGGCGATGGCGCATTTCAATCTCGACGCCTTCACGCATTTCTTCCAGGTGGATGAAGTGATGGGGCCTTACAGCCGGCCGCGGGTCTCGCAGTCGTACGTGCTGCGCTGCGCCGACGACAAGTGGATCGCGCTGCACATGTCCTCGCCGGAGAAGTTCTGGCGCGGGCTCGCCGTCGCCATCGAGCATCCCCGCCTTTTCGAGGACGGGCGCTTCGCGACCCGCGAGGCGCGCATCGAGAACCAGGAGCAGCTGATCCAGCTGCTCGGCGAGCGTTTTCGCACGCAGCCGCGCGACGAGTGGTGCCGGCGACTGCAGCGCGAAGACGTGCCCCACGCGCCGATGTACGACACCAGCGAGGCGCTCGAAGACCCGCAGGCGAAGCACCTCCAGTTGATGACCTCTGCCGAACACCCGGTGATGGGCCTGTTCCGCACGGTGCGATCGCCAGTCAGCTTCGATGGCCAGCGCGCGCTCGAAGTCCGCCCGCCGCCGACGCTCGGCGAGCACAACGACGAGATTCGCGCCGCACTGCGGCACCGGGCGACGCCCAGGAATCCAGGAGATGCGGCATGAAGCACCATACGCTGCTCAATGTATTCGTCGCGTTCGGGTTGCTCTTCGGCGGCCTCGCCCAGGCGCAGGACCGCGCCCCGGTCCGGATGGTCGTGCCATTCGGCGCCGGCACCACGACCGACACGGTGGGTCGCATCGTCGGCGAAGCGCTGGGCAAGAACCTGCAGCAGCCGGTGATCGTCGAGAACCGGGCGGGCGCCGGCGGTTCGACCGGTACCGACCTCGTCGCCAAGGCCACGCCCGACGGCAGGACCCTGGTGATGGGCACCGTAGGCACCCATGCCATCAACGCGGCACTCTTCAGCAAGCTGCCCTACGACCCGCTGCGCGACTTCGCACCCGTCGCCTTCGTCGGCTACACGCCGACGCTGCTGGTCGTGGCGGCCGATTCACCCATCAAGTCGCTGAACGACCTGGCGCAGGCGGCCGCAAGGCCGGCGGGCGTGACCTTCGCCTCGGCCGGCAACGGCACCTCCGGCCACCTCGCGGGCGAACTTCTCGCGCAGCGCCTCGGCGGCAAGATGATGCATGTGCCGTACAAGGAGGGCGCCATGGCGTTGACGAGCGTGATGTCGTCGCAGGTCGACTTCATGTTCTATCACCCCGCGGCGGTGATGCCGCAGATCAAGGCCGGCAAGCTGCGCGCGCTGGGCGCGAGCGGCGCGGTGCGCAGTGCCGCAGCCAGCGATGTTCCGACGCTGATGGAGCAGGGCATCGCCGATTTCGATCTCGTTGCCTGGTTCATGCTCTATGCGCCCGCCGCGACGCCGACAGCCACGCTGGAGCGCCTGCGCACGGCCGCCGGCGCGGCACTCGCGCAGCCCGACGTCATGGCGCGCCTGCGCGACCAGGGTATCGAGTCGCGCAGCCTGCGCGCCGAAGAGATGCTGCCCTTCAACAAGACGGAGCTCGGCAAATGGGCCGGCTTGGTCAAGCGCTCCGGCGCACAGGTCGACTGACCCCCGGTTTCCCGTTTCGCCCACAAGAACTCATAGGAGACAAGACCATGAAGACGCAGACTTTCGAAGGCATCGGACGGCGCAGCGCGGTGGCGGCCATCGCGCTGGCTGCGGCAGGCGTCGCTTTTGCGCAGACGCCATCCGGCCCGCCGATCCGCATCGGCAGCACGCTGGCGCTCACGGGGCCGCTTTCAGCAACGGCGCAGATCCACAAGGTCGTGGGCGAGATCTACATCGAGCAGCTCAACAAGCGCGGCGGCCTGCTCGGGCGGCCGGTCGAGTGGGTGGTGAAGGACGACCAATCCAAGCCCGACCTCGCGCGCACGCTGTATGAGCAACTGGTCACCGCCGACAAGGTCGACCTTCTCATGGGCCCCTACGCCACCGGCGCGATCCTCTCGGCGATGGGCGTGGCGCAGCGCTACAACAAGGTGCTGGTGCATCACACGCTGGGGATTCCGTCGCTGGCCAAATACGACATGCAGTTCCCGGCCTGGTCGATCGGCTCGGACCCGGCGAACACGGTGCCGAACACGCTCTTCGATGCCCTTGCCGCATCCGCCAAGCCGCCGAAGACGATCGCGGTGGTCACCAGCAAGTTCCCGTCGATCCAGTTCATGAGCGCGGGTGCGCGGGAGGTGCTCAAGAAGCGCGGCCTCACCGAAGTGCTGTTCCTCGAATGGGACTTCGGCAACCGCGACTTCGGCCCGATCGCCAACCGGGTGAAGGACGCCAAGCCCGACTTCGTCTGGGTCGGCGCCATCGGCCTGGAGGGCAACCTGCTGCTCGATGCGATGAAGAAGATCGACTATGTGCCGCCGCAGCACTTCTACCTCTACCCCGCGCCCGGTCCGCTGCTCGCGTCGCCGGATGCGAAGAACGCGCTGTCGGCCACGATCTTCGAGGAGCAGCCGCCCTTCACCAGCAACCTGGGCGCCGCCGAGTTCATCAAGCTTTATCACGAGCGTGCCGCCAAGGCAGGTTTCACCGACACCTCCGTCGAGACGCAGGCCGCCGCTTCGTACACGGCTTGGCAGATCCTGGAAGCCGGCGTCGTCAACACCAAGAGCCTGGACGACAAGACCATCGCCGCCTACCTGAAGACGCACAAGGTCGACACGCTGCAAGGCAAGCTGCGCTTCGACGGCGTCGGCAACTTCGGCGACGACCTGATGCGCATCAAGCAGATCCAGGACGGCAAGTGGGTCATCGTCTGGCCAAAGGAAGTCACCGCAGGTGGCGCCAAGCTGCTAGCCAGCCCCTGACATGTCGGGCTTCACGCTGCCCAGCCTGTCACTGCTGTCCCAGTCCATCCTCTCCGGTGTCTTCGTCGGCGCGCTGTACGGGCTGATGGGTCTGGGCCTGAGCCTCAGCTGGGGGTTGCTGCGGCTGATCAATCTCGCGCACTTCGCGTTCGCGTTCATGGCCGCCTATCTCTGCTACCAGATGGCGACGATGGGCATGGACCCCTTGCTGACGCTCGTGGTCATCGTGCCGGCCTTCTTCGCGCTCGGCGCGGGACTGCATTGGGTGATGGCGCGCTTTGCGGTGACGCCCTTCAACTCGCTGCTGCTGACCTTCGGCTTGATGGGCATCGCCGAGAGCGTGATCCAGGCCATCTGGACCGCCGACTTCCGAAAGCTCGAATCGAGCTACGCGCAGCAGAAGTTCAAGATCGGCGAGCTGTTCGTGCCGGTGCCGGAGTTCATCACGCTGCTGCTGGCGGTCGGTCTCGCGTTCGCGGTTTGGGCCGTGCTGCGTTTCACCGATCTGGGCAAGGCCATGCGCGCTGCCGCGCAAGACGCGCCGGTGGCGGCGGCCTTCGGCATCAATGAAAAGGCGCTCGGGTTGCTGCTCGCGGGAACGTGCGCCGCGCTCGCCAGCGTGGCCGGCGTGTGCCTGGCGCTGAGCTTTACGCTCGCGCCTTCGCAGATGTATGCCTGGGTCGGCGTGGTGTTCGCGGCCGTGATGCTTGGTGGCCTTGGCAGTGCGCTCGGGCCGCTGATCGCCGGCACGCTGATCGGCGTCAGCGAAGCCATCACGATGGCGATCACCGCGCCCTCATGGGCGCCGATCGTGTCCTTCACGCTGCTGATCGTGATCCTCGTCTTCCGCCCCGGAAAGACCACCTGACGATGAAACGCACCCCCGTGGTCATCCTGCTGGCCGGCGTTGCGCTGGCCTTCGTGCCGCAACTCGGCCTGCCCGCCTTCTACGACTCGCTGCTCTATCTGATGCTGAGCTGGATCGTGCTGGCGACCTCATGGAACATCCTGTCGGGCTACTCGGGCTACTTCTCGTTCGGGCACGGGGCCTTCTTCGGTGCCGGCATCTACACGAGCGCCACGCTGATGGCGCGCTACGACTGGCCCTTCCTGTGGACGCTGCCGGCGGCGGCGCTGGTCGCTGCGCTGCTCGGCGTGGCGCTCGGCGCGGTCGTGTTCCGGGTCCGGGGTGTGCGCGGCGAACTCTTCGCGCTGCTCACGCTGGCGATCACCTTTGTCATCGGCACCATCGTCGTCAACACGCCGCTGGATGGCGGCTCGGGCGTGCCGCTCAGTGCCGTGCCTGTCCCGAAGATCGGCCCGACCCAGTCCTCGACGTTCTACCTGCTCGCGCTGGCCGCCGCCGTGGGCACGCTGCTGATCGCCTGGGGCATCCAGGTGTCGAAGTTCGGCGCGGGCCTGTTCGCGATTCACGACGATGAAGACGCCGCCGAAGTGATGGGCGTGCCGACCTACCGCTACAAGCTGCAGGCGCTTGCCATCTCGTGCGCGCTGGCCGGCGTGGCCGGCGGCATCCATGCGCTGTTCCTGTCGTACGTGACGGCCGGCGAAGTCTTCACCATCACCGTGCCGCTGACGGTGGTGCTGATGAGCGTGCTCGGCGGCACGCGCCACTGGGCCGGGCCTGCGATCGGAGCCGTGGTCATCACCGCGTTGCTCTACAGCTTCACGGCGGCCGACCATGCGGTGGCCGGCAAGGCGCTGATCGGCATCATCCTGATCGCGGCCATCCTGTTCATGCCCGAGGGCATTCTGGAGCGCGTGCGCCGCCTGTGGCGGCCAGCGCAGCCCGTCATGCCGCCAGAGACCCACACGGCACCGGCATCGGCGGAGACGCCTGTTCGACCCTCACCGGTGATCGCAGGACATGGCGACCTGCTGCTGCGCGTGCGGGGCCTGAGCAAATCGTTCAAGGGCGTGCGCGCGCTGACCAGCGTCAACGTCGACGTGCGGCGCGGCGAGATCCTCGGCCTGCTCGGTCCGAACGGCTCCGGCAAGTCGACCTTCATCAACGTCGTCAGCGGCCACTACACGCCCAGCGGCGGCGAGATCGTCTTCGAAGGGCGCTGCCTGAACGGCCTGCCCGCGCACCGCATCGCAGGCAGCGGCATCGCGCGCACCTACCAGATCCCCCGGCCCTTCGCGCACCTGAGCGTGCTGCAGAACGTGGCGATCGCCACGATGTTCGGCGGCGCGGTCCGCGATCCGGACAGCGCGCGCAAGCAGGCCATGACCTGGCTCGAATTCACAGGTCTGCAGGACAAGGCCGGCGCGCTGCCGGACGACCTGAACCTGCACCAGCGAAAGTTCCTCGAACTCGCCCGCGCGCTGGCCTCGCGCCCGCGGCTGGTGTTGCTCGACGAGGTGCTGTGCGGGCTCACGCCGAGCGAAATCGACGATGCGGTGGCGCTGATCCGGCGCATCCGCGACCAGGGATCGAGCATCGTCTTCGTCGAGCACGTGATGCGCGCCGTGATGGCGCTGACCGACCGCATCGTGGTGTTCAATCACGGCGAACTGCTCGCCGAAGGAGCGGCCACCGACGTGATGCAGCGCTCCGAGGTGATGACCGCCTATCTGGGGAAGGCCCATGCTTGAAGTCCGGGATCTCCAGGTCGCCTACGGCGCCGCGCCTGCGCTGTGGGGCGTTTCGCTCGACGTGCGGCCCGGCGAGCTGCTGTGCGTGGTCGGCCCGAACGGCGCCGGCAAGACGACGCTGATCAACACCATTGCGGGAATGCTGCGCGCAAGCGGCGGCAGCATCGGCCTCGACGGCCGGGACATCACCCGACTGCCGCCGCATCGTTTCTGCGAGGCCGGCATCGCGCTGGTGCCCGAAGGGCGGCGTCTCTTCGCCGGTATGACCGTCCTGGAGAACCTGCAGCTCGGCAGCTACCTGCCGCATGCCAAGGCGCAGCGGCGCGACACGCTGGAGCAGGTGATCGCGCTGTTCCCCGTCATCCGCGAGAAACTGGCGAGCCCGGCCGGCGAGTTGTCCGGCGGACAGCAGCAGATGGTCGCGATCGCCCGGGCGCTGATGGCGCGCCCCCGTTTGCTGCTGCTCGACGAGCCCTCGCTGGGCCTGTCGCCGCGCATCGTGCACGACATGTTCGCCGCCATCCGGCGAATCAATGCCGATGGCATATCGGTGCTGCTGGTCGAACAGAACGTCACGATGGCGCTGGAGGTGTCGCACCGCGCCTATGTGCTCGAAGAGGGCCACGTCGTGGCCGAGGGCGTGCCGCAGGAGTTGCTGGCGCGGCCCGAGATCCGGCGCGCCTACCTGGGCGTCTGAGCCGCCGAATCGTACGAACTTCAATTTCACCCTGGAGGAAAACCATGCTGTTCCCCACCACCATCGTCGGCAGTTTCCCGCAGCCGGAATGGCTGATCGACCGCGCCAAGCTGGCCGGTCGCTTTCCGCCGCGCGTCCGTGCGCGAGAGCTCTGGCGCATTCCGCCGCAGTACCTCGAGGAAGCGCAGAACGACGCGACCCTGATGGCGATCCGCGCACAGGAAGAAGCCGGACTGGACATCGTCAGCGACGGCGAGATCCGGCGCGAAAGCTATTCCAACCGTTTTGCCACTGCGCTCGACGGCGTTGATCTCGACAACCCGGGCACCGCGCTGGACCGATCGGGTCATCCGAACCCGGTGCCGCGCATCGTCGGCAAGATCGTCCGCCGGCATGCCGTGGAAGTGGACGACCTGAAGTTCCTGCGGGCCCACACCAACCGCCAGGTGAAGATCACCGTCCCCGGCCCGTTCACGATGCTGCAGCAGGCGCAGAACGACCACTACGCGAGCGAGGAAGAAGCAGCGATGGACTACGCCGCCGCAGTCAATGCGGAGATCCGCGACCTGTTCGCCGCAGGCGCCGACGTGGTCCAGATCGACGAACCCTATATGCAGGCGCGTCCCGAGAAGGCGCGGCAGTACGGCCTGAAGGCGCTGAACCGCGCACTCGACGGCATCACCGGCACGACGGCGGTGCACATCTGCTTCGGTTACGCCGCGATCATCCACGAGCGGCCGAGCGGTTATTCCTTCCTGTCCGAATTGGCGCAGTGCAGTTGCCGGCAGGTTTCGATCGAGACCGCGCAATCGAATCTGGACTGTTCCGTGCTGCGGCAACTGGACGGAAAGCGCGTGATGGTGGGTTGCATCGACCTGTCCGACCCGAAGGTCGAATCAGTCGAAACGATCGCCGGGCGCATCCGCCGCGCACTGCCTTACATCAAGCCGGAGAACGTGATCCTGGCGCCCGACTGCGGCATGAAATACCTGCCGCGCGACGCGGCCATCGGCAAGCTGCGCGCGATGGTCTCGGCCGCCAAGATCCTCCGCGAGGAGTACGCCGCGGCGGCCTGACTCAATGGCGCCAAGCCACGTCGCCAGTGAGCAATTGCACGAGCCGCGCGACGAGAGAAGCCGTCGTCTCGGGCTTGCGCGCCGGCTGCGGCAGGCCACGAACCTGCGCGGCGGACAGTGCCGAGACCTCGATCCAGCCGCCGCGCTCGATGACATGGGCCTCGCCTTCATTCAGCAGGGTCCGCGCGCTGAACATCGTTTCGCCGAACCATGCGGGCGGCGAGCAAACGCGCACGCTACCTTGCGCGACAAGCATCGTGAAGCCTGGGTCGACGGCCACGCGCAGTGTCTGGCCCGCTTGAAGACTGGTGATTTCGGAAAGTTCGCTCGACATGGTGATACCTCTTTGAGAACGATCTGGGTGCCTTCATGGTAGGCAGCGGGTCGCCTAGAAAACAGGCACAGCAGAAGGGAAGCTGAAGCACAACAGATGGGCTCGAGAAGCGTCTGTTATGGTCGATTTCCTTCGGATCTGCATCTGTTTTCAAGACACGGACCGCGCGAGGATCAAAGCCATGGAATCGCCACCGCTCTACCGGAAGCTCGCCACCCGTTACGTAGACGCCATCCGCGCCGGCTCCCTCGAGCCCGGCGACAAGCTGCCATCGTTGCGCAGCCTGATGCGACTGCACGACATCAGCCTTTCCACCGCACTGCAGCTTTGCCGCGCGATGGAAAGCGAAGGCTGGGTCGAGGCCCGGGATCGCTCCGGTTACTTTGTGCGGCGTCCACGCCGGCTCGCGATCGCAACGATGGAGGAGCCCGCTGCCAACGAGCCGCCCAACCCGGCCCAATACGTCGGCATTCACGCGAAGGTTTCGGAATTCGTCGCGCGTCGGCGCCAGGGCGAGGTGCGGATCGACTTCTCGACGGCACGCGGCGCACCAGGGCTCTACCCCGCGCAGGCGCTTCGCACGACCATGATTCGGCTGCTGCGCCAGCGGCCGGAGTTGCTCACGACTGCAGCGCCCTCGCGCAGCCGCACGCCATTGCGCGAAGTGGCGGCGCGGCGCGGCTTGCGTGTCGGCATGGCACTGTCGCCCGACGACGTGATGGTCACCAACGGCTGCATCGAAGCGCTCAACCTCGCGCTGCGCGCCGTGGCCCAGCCCGGCGACACGGTGGCGGTCGAATCGCCGACCTTCTACGGCTTGCTGCAGGTGCTCGAAAGCCTCGGCATGCGCGCGGTCGAGATTCCGACCAGTCCGCAGACTGGCCTGTCGATCGAGGCCCTGGAGATGGCGCTCGACGCCTACGACAACATCAAGGCGGTGGTGATCGTGCCCCACCTGCAGAACCCGCTGGGCAGCGTCATGCCCGACGCGCACAAGCAGCGCCTGGTCGCGCTGTGCGAGCAGCGCGCCGTTGCACTCATCGAGGACGACTCCTACAGCGAACTGCTCGACGCCGACGTGCCGCCGCGCGCGATCAAGTCATGGGACCGCAGTGGCAACGTCATCCATTGCGCATCGCTGCACAAGATCCTGGCGCCCGGCATGCGTCTGGGCTGGATGTCGGCCGGCAGATGGCACGGGCGCGTCGAGATGCTCAAGTACACCCAGTCGCGCAGCAACGAGGAACTCTCGCAATGGGTGGCCGGCGAGTACATGGGCACCGGCGCCTACGACCGCCATCTGCGCCGCCTGCGCGAAAAACTGAAGGATCAGCGCGAGCAGACGGCCGATGCGATCGCCGCGCACTTTCCGTCAGGCACCCGCCTGAATCTTCCGCCCGGCGGTCTTCAACTGTGGGTGGAACTGCCTGGGCGGCTTTCGTCCATGGAGGTATTCGACGCGGCCTTGCGCGAACGCATCCTGGTGGCGCCGGGCACGCTCTTCTCGAATTCTTCGCGCTTCGACCACTACGTGCGGATCAACTGCGGCAGCCCCTATGACGACACCGTCGCTGCGGGACTGCGACGGCTGGGTGAGATCGTCGGCGAATGCGCGGCCGAACAGAGCGCGAAGCTGCGGATGGCAGCCTGACGGTCGTTCGCTCGTCGGCAGGTAGGCCGGTGATTCAGACGACGGTTTCACCTCGGATCGCATCCGTAGACCTGCGGATCTGATCCGCCATGAGACGTTCCAAGTGCGTCGGCGGCGTACGGTGCGCAAGCAGATCGATGACCCAGCCGACGGCCACCAACGCGCCAAGTGCTGCAAGAGTGAAGATCGCTGAATCCATGGTCCGCTCCGTCGTGTAACCGCTGAGGCAGCGCGCACTTTGCCTGCGTGAGACCGGCCGGTGAAGGGGCCAAATGGCGCATTTGGCAGTGACAAATTCACTTTTCGGACCGGGAGGGATTTGATAGACGCCTAGATCATTGCCCGCAATCGCCGCTGCGCGCGATCGAGTCCGACGACCAAGCGGTTCTCGATACTTTCCGCCTCCGTGATTCGCTCGTCGAGCCACACTGCATCCGCGCTTCCGACTCGGGACATCTTCTGCATCATCCTGGCGATGAGGGCGTTCTGATCCGTGATCAACCCATCCCAGAGGTCAACATCCGCCTGGGCGCCTTGTATTTCCACGTAGCTGGCCGTCATCGTTGTCTCCTGGGCGCGTGTCTGAGTAGCGTAGCACTGCGACCCTGCGCCTCGACGATGCCTCAAGCGATCAGGGCCAACGCGCCGTAGTCGCCCACCGTGTTGCCGAGGCCGGCGGGAATCAGCACGGCGCCGCGCGTCAATGCAACGAGCTTGCCGTCGATCTGAGCCTGCAAGCGCGGCAACAGGAAATCGCGGTTGTTCCAGAACACGCTGCCGCCCAGGCTGATGCGTTCGAGGTCCAGTGTCGCGATCAGGTTGTAGAGCATGCGGCCCATGACCCGGCAGAGCCCGTCCGCCGTGGCAATGGCCTGTGCATCGCCGCGCATGGCCGCCGAGAACAAGTCGGGTGCGGACTGGCCGAATCGCCGTGCGATCGCATTGCCCGCGCTCAGTCCCTCGACATCCCCGACGTTGCCGCAGCCGCACAGCGCATTGCTGTCGTCATCGACGACGAAGCTGTGTCCTGCGTGGCCGGCGTTGCCGTTCTTGCCGCGCAGGACGCATCCGTCGACGCACAGGCCGACGCCGATGCCGGTGCTCCACGTGACGTAGGCGCAATGGTCGACTCCCTGCAGCGCGCCCCAGCGCCGCTCGGCTTCGAGTGCAGCGACTGCATCGTTCTCGACGCGGACGTGCGGGAACCGCCGGCGAAGCGGCGCTTCGAGCAGTGCGGTCATCCACTGGTTGGGCAGCCCACGCGCGGGGCCGGCAATGCCGCCGCAGATGTTCGGCGTCGCCAGCTCGACCATGCCGTCTCGCAATTCGAAGGGGCCCGCCGACGAAACGCCGACGCGATCGATGCTGGCGAGATCGACGCCCTGCTCCGCGCAGGCCTCTTCGATCAGCCGAATGATCTGAACGGCCACCGCATCGTTGTTTCCGGTCTTGGCGGTGGGTTCGCTGCGGCGGCCGATCAGCGGCGGAGCACCGGTCGCGGACAGGCTCACGGCCACTTTGGTTCCGCCGAGGTCGACGCAGGCTTTCATCGATTCAAATCCATCGCGCGATCAATGCCGCGATCATGCTGAGAACGACCGTGCTGGCGATCGGCAATTGCCATTCGCGTCCGAAGGCACGGAACTCGAAATCGCCAGGCAGCCGCCCGAAACCGAAGCGCCGCAGCCATTGGGTGAGCCCGCTCATCAGAACGAGCGCAAGAACGACGACGATCAGCCAGCGAATCATCCGGAGAGTTTAGGCCGCTAGCAACGCCAGCGCCTGTCGGTGAAGTTCGGGCGTTGCGGCGGCGATGACGCGCCCGTCAGACTGCAGGCCGAGCGGACGCCCTTCCCAATCGGTCACGATGCCGCCCGCTGCCTCGATGAGGCCGGTCGGGCCGAGATAGTCGTAGGGTTGAAGGCCGGTTTCGACCACCAGATCGATCGTGCCGCCCGCGAGTTGCGCGTAGCCGTAACAGTCGCCGCCGAAGCGCCGCATCGCGCACTGGCGGCTGAGCTTGTCGAAGGCCTGCCAGTCGGCCGCGTTGAAGATGTCGGGCGATGTGGTGACGATGCGGGCCTCTGCGATGGTCTTGCAATCCCTCACGCGTACAGGTTGACCGTTGCGGTTGGCACCGATGCCGGCCTGGCCGACCCAGCGTTCGCCAAGCACCGGCATGTCGACCATGCCCAATTCCACACGGCCACCGCGCACCAGCGCGATCAGCGTGCCCCAGAGTGGCGAGCCGGTGATGAAGCTGCGTGTGCCGTCGATCGGGTCCAGCACCCAGACGCGTTCGGCTTCCAGGCGCTCGCGCCCGTGCTCTTCGCCGAAGATGCCGTCGGCGGGCCGTTCGGCGCCGAGGATGTCGCGCATCGCCGTCTCGGCGGCACGGTCGGCCTGGGTCACGGGGCTTTCGTCGGCCTTGGCGATGATGTCGAGCGGCGTGCGGAAGAGGCGCAGCGAATGCGCCGCCGCCGCGCCAGCGAGCGCATGGGCGACGCTCAAATCGGCTTCGGGAGAAAAAGTGGAGCTCATGAGGGCCGATTAGACCCGAGCCCGGTGTCAGAAGGGTTGGTCGCCCTCGACGGTGGTCCGGTAGAGCTTGCGGCGCAACGCGTCCGGCGTTCCCGCAGCCAGGTGCATCAGCGAGCGGTTGTCCCAGAACACAAGATCGTGCTGCGCCCAATGGTGCCGGTAGACGAATTCGGGCTTCACGCTGTGCGCGAACAGTTCAGCCAGCAGCGCATCGCTCTCGGCCTGAGGAATTCCGACGATACGCGTCGTGAAGTGCTCACTGACGAAGAGCGCCTTGCGGCCGGTCTCCGGATGGGTGCGAACCACCGGCTGGACGGCCGGCGCGACCTGGTCGATCTGGGCTTGCGACAGCTTGGGCCGCCACGGATTCTTCGCCCGCAGTTCTTCGTACTTGGCCAGGTAGCTGTGCTCGGCCTTGAGCGGCAGGATGCGCTCCTGCAGCACGGGATCAAGCGCTTCCCACGCCAGGTGCTGGTCGGCGAACAGCGTGTCGCCGCCCTCGCTCGGCAGTTCCTGCGCATGCAGCAGCGAACCGAGGCTGGGCCGGGTCTTGTAGGAGATGTCGGAGTGCCAATAGACACCCGCATCGCCCAGGCCGATCGGCTCGCCGTTTTCCTTGATGTTGGAGACGATCAGGATCTCTGGATGGCCCTCGAGGTGGAATTGATGCAGCACATGGATTTCCAGCGGCCCGAAGCGACGGCTGAACGCCACGTGCTCCGCGGGCGTGATTTGCTGGTCGCGGAAGACGAGCACGTGGTGATCGAGGTGCGCGCGGTGGATGCGCGCGAAGTCGGCATCGTTGATTGGCTTCGAGATATCGAGCCCGACGATCTCGGCGCCCACCGGCGCATCGAAACGTCGCACTTCGAAGGGCTGCGCCGGCGCATTCCGCGTGTCGGCTTCGGGAGAAAGAGTAGCAGTCATTCAGACAATCCATCGTGGCGTCGCGCCTTTAGAGCCTTCAGGCGGGCAGCGACCGGTCTGCCACTTTAGGACGCGCGGCGCGAATCTCCAACCAACGGTTGGTTGCTAGCTTATTCGGGCCTCACAGCGTGTGGATCCGGTCGCCTTCGGCGAAGCCGAGCGCATCCCAGTGCGCCCCCACCGTGAAGCCGATGACCTTGAACAGTTCGCCCATCTCGTGCTCATGGATCAACCGGGCCGCCATGCTCCGCTCGGCGAGCGTGGCCTGCTCCATCATGGGAAGGATGCCGGCGTTCAGCAGGAACCTCGCCTGGCTGCCATAGCCCAGGACCTCGAAACCCGCGTTCTGGCCCGCGAGCGCGACCGAGGTGAAGTTCACGTGGGCGGTGATGTCCTTGGCGCCTACGTCGGCGAGCGGATCGCCATCGGCCTGGTGCCCGAGATGGCACATCACCGTGCCCATGTGGCGTTGCGGGTGGTAGTACTCCGACTCCGGAAAGCCATAGTCGAAGAAGAAGGCTGCGCCCTGCCTCAGGCGATCGGCGAGCGTGGCGATGAAGGCCTCGGCTTGCGGATGGATTTCGGTCAGGTAGTCGTGAGTGCCTTCGATCTCCACCGGCGGGCGCAGATCGGTGGGGCGGTCCTCCCAGGCGAATCCTTCGCCATCGCGCACCACGCCGCGCTCGAACCAGGCGCCGCCTGTCCGCACCAGCAGTTGCACCGGCATCGCGTCCAGCACCTCGTTGCCGACGATCACGCCGCGCATGGTCTCGGGCAGTTCGGCAAGCCATTCGACCTTGCTGCCATGCCTGGCCAGTGTCTGCTGCTGCCGCTCGCGCAGGGTGCCGGAAAGATCGACGATGCGATAGCGCACCACGCGATCGCCCAATGCATCGAGCAGTTGCAGCGCCAGCGCACCCGAGCCGGCGCCGAATTCCCAGATTTCATCCGTGCCGGTCTTCGCGAGGGCCTCGGCCACCTGAACGGCCAGCGTTCGGCCGAAGAGCGGTGTCAGTTCGGGCGCCGTCACGAAATCGCTGCCGGAAGACGGCATCTGGCCGAACTTGCGGCTCGAATTGCCGTAGTACCCCCATCCGGGCGCATACAAAGCCAGCGCCATGAAGCGGTCGAAAGGCAGCCAGCCACCGGCGCGCTGCAGCGCGGCATCGATAATCCGGGTCAAGGGGGTGGCGCGTCCGGCGCCCTGCTCCAGGTTCATACGGGAAATCTATCAGGATGGTTCATTCGTCCCCACGCCAGAGCGTGCTCGTGACAGGCGGCGGCCAGCGGCTGGGCGCCGCGGTCTGCGAAGCCTTCGCGCGCGCGGGCTGGCGCGTGTGGTGCCAATACCGCGCCTCGCGCGAACAGGCCCTGGCATTGTGCGCGCGCCTGCGCGACGAAGGTCATGACGCAGCCGCCGTCGAATCCGACATCGGCAGCGAGGAAAGTCGCCGCGCCCTGGTCGAGCAGATCTCGGCCGACGGTCCGCTGGCTTGCATCGTCAACAACGCCTCGGCCTTCGAACCCGATACCGGGCTGGATTTCGACGCCGATGCCGCAATGCGCCAGATCGGCGTGAACCTGATTGCGCCGCTTTCCTTCGCGCGGCTTCTCGCCCGCAACGCGACGCCGGGCGACGGCATCGACCGCTCGGCGATTCACATGCTGGACCAGAAGGTCTACAACCTGAACCCCGACTACTTCTCATACACCGTCTCCAAGCTGGCGCTGGAACGTGCCGTGGCACTCCAGGCCCAGTCGCTGGCGCCGACGGTGCGCATCTGCGGCGTCGCGCCGGGCATCCTCTTCACGAGCGGTCCGCAGACGGGGGACAACTTCAAGAAGGCTTCGCGCGCCAACCTGATGCGCCGACCCATCGATCCCGCCGACGTGGCGCGCACCTGCGTCTTCCTCGCCGCCACGCCCAGCGTGACCGGCACCACCGTTTGCGTCGACAACGGCCAGCACCTGGTGCCGCTGCCGCGCGACATCATGTTCGTCGTCGACGATCTGCTGAAAGCTTCTGTTCCATGACACACGTCGCCATCGACCCTCTATTGCGCACCTGCAGACGCGTCTTCCTGCGCGACTACGAGGTGTGGATCAACATCGGCGTGCACGAATTCGAGAAGCGCGCCGAGCAGCGCGTGATCATCAACGTCGACCTGTACGTGCCGCTCGACGTCTCGACGCCGAAAGTGGACGAACTCGACGAAGTCGTCGACTACGACTTCATCCGCCGCACCGTCGCCACGCGCCTGAGCAAGGGGCATATCCACTTGCAGGAAACGCTGTGCGACGACATCCTCACGCAAGTGCTCACGCACCCGAAGGTGCATGCCGCACGCGTGTCGACCGCCAAACCCGACGTGTATCCCGACTGCGACGCCGTCGGCGTCGAAGTTTTCAGGAGCAAATAAATGAGTGCCGTGTGGATCGACGAGACACCATCGTCTGCCAATAGCCTGAAGATCGAGCGCGAGACCCACAAGCTCGAAAAGCGCCTCTGCCGCGAGGTGGGCCGCGCCATCGTCGACTACAACATGATCGAAGAGGGCGACAAGGTCATGGTGTGCGTGTCGGGCGGCAAGGACAGCTACGGCCTGCTCGACATCCTCCTCAAGCTGAGGGCGCGCGCCCCGATCCACTTCGACATCGTCGCGGTCAATCTCGACCAGAAGCAGCCCGGTTTTCCCGAGGACGTGCTGCCCGGCTACCTGACGGCGTTGGGGGTGCCATTCCACATCGAGGAGCAGGACACCTATTCGATCGTCAAGCGCGTGATCCCCGAGGGCAAGACGACCTGCGGCCTGTGCAGCCGGTTGCGCCGTGGCATTCTCTACCGCGTGGCCGACGAACTCGGCGCGACCAAGGTCGCCCTGGGCCATCACCGCGACGACATGCTGCAGACCTTCTTCCTCAACATGTTCTTTGCGGCGAAGCTCAAGTCGATGCCGCCCAAGCTGGTGAGCGACGACGGCAGGCACATCGTGATCCGTCCGCTGGCCTATGTGGCCGAGAAGGACCTGGTCCGCTGGGCGCAGCACCGCGAATTCCCGATCATTCCCTGCACCCTCTGCGGCAGCCAGGAAAACCTGCAGCGCAAGCAGGTCGGCGAGATGCTGCGTGAATGGGATCGCAAGTTCCCGGGGCGCATCGAGAACATGTTCAACGCGCTCCAGAACGTCGTGCCCTCGCATCTGCTCGACGGAACGTCATTCGACTTCAAGGGTCTGAAGGCGACGGGCGTGCCCGATGCCGACGGCGACAAGGCGTTCGACGCTCCCGAGTTGCCAGCCCAGTCGCCGCTGCGCATCGTGCAAATCTAGGGGCGCAGCGCCTGTCGCGCCGACAAAGCCCGGTCAGGAGAGCCAATTGAGATTCCTGCTCGCAGCGCTCGTGCTCACCGCCAGCCTCTCCGGCTGCGCCACGCGCTGGGTGGTCGACAGCGACGTCCGGAGCTTCTCGGAGATCGCCTCCGTGCCCGCTGACGCGACCTACCGATTCGAACGGCTGCCGTCACAGCAATACGACGAGGCGGCGCAGCTGCAACTCGAGGCGATGGCAAGCCCTGCGCTCGAAAGCGTGGGATTGCGCCGCGATGATGCGGCGCCTCGCTACACCGCCCAGATCGGCGCACGCGTCACTTCCGAACTTTCGCCCTGGGTGGACCCCTGGTATGGCGGCCCGTGGTGGGGACCCGGGCCTTGGTGGGGTCCAGGTCCGCGTTATGGCGCCTGGGGCTACGGTCGCGGCTGGTATGGCGGCGGGTGGTACGGGCCGATGTTCCCGCCGGCAACCAACCCCTGGTACACACGCGAGGTCAGCATCGTGCTGCGCGAACTGCCCTCGAATCGCGTCGTGTACGAAACCCACGCCCGCAATGACGGGCCCTTCAACATCAGCGCCGATGTGTTGCCCGTGATGTTTCAGGCCGCGCTCCAGGGCTTTCCGAATCCGCCCAAGGGCGAGCGGCGGGTGAATCTGGAAATTCCCACCGCGAAGAACTAGGCCCGGTCTGACGCGCTGAACCAAGGGGTCACCCTAGAATCTTCGCGAATGGACCCCACCCGAGTCATCGCCGTTCGCCACGGCGAAACCGCCTGGAACGTCGACACCCGCATTCAGGGACAGCTCGACGTCGGCCTCAACGACACCGGCCTCTGGCAGGCCCGGCAGGTTGCGCGGGCGCTCGAGGAAGAACCCATCGGCGCGATCTACGCCAGCGACTTGGCGCGCGCCTGGCAGACAGCCCAGGAAATCGCAAAGTCGCGGGGCATCAAGGTCACGGCGGATCCCGGCCTGCGAGAGCGCGCATTCGGCATGTTCGAGGGCCGCACATTCGCCGACATCGACGCCGCGCTGCCCGATCAGGCCCGGCTGTGGCGCACGCGTGACCCTGAATTCACGCCCGAGGGCGGAGAGTCACTGCTCACTTTTCGGGAACGGGTCACCCGCACCGCAGCGCGAATCGCCGCGCAACACCCTGGCGAACTCGTGGTGATGGTGGCCCACGGGGGCGTCATGGACGTGCTTTACCGGGCGGCTACGCGACAGGATCTTCAGGCGCCACGCACCTGGGAACTGGGCAACGCGGCCATCAATCGCCTGCTCTGGACGCCGCAGGGATTCACGCTGGTGGGCTGGGCCGATACCACTCATCTGAACGGCGACCAACTGGACGAAGCGACCGTCTAGGCCCTGGGTCGGCGAAGTGCTACAAATTAGTACTTTCCATCTCATTTTCCGATTGGCCTGACCCCGTTTGTCAGATTTTCGTACTCACTTTTGGAAAAGGTAGGCACAATCAGTTGCGATTGGCTCAATTTGTCAAGAAGGTAATGGCAACCAAGTGATTCCAATGTTGTCATGTGGGCCGGAGATGTATGCCTTCTGACACAACTTTCGGCAAATGGCGACACTTCCAGGCGGTTGGCAAACTTGGGACCGGCGGAAAAAGACTGCTTTGGTATTCGATTCAAGTTCTGACACATCGTGTTGCGTTGAACCGGGTGCCGAGGGCGAGAGGGCTACATGGTGAATTCATTTGTTCCGGTACACCAGCTAGTCGCGGCGCGCGCTGCGGCGAATCCTGACGCACTCGCCGCGTCTTGCAACGGTGAATCCATCAGCTACGGTGAGCTGAATCGCCGCGCCAACCAACTGGCGCGCCGCCTGCAGCGTGCGGGCGCCGGGCGAGACCAGTTGATCGCGATCGGCATGGATCGCTCGATCGAGATGGTGGTGGGTCTCCTGGCCATTCTGAAATCGGGCGCTGCCTATCTGCCGATCGACCTCGAATACCCCAAGGAACGGCTGGAGTTCACCATCGGGGACGCTCGGCCGGTCGCCATCCTGACGCATTCCGCCAGCGCCTCGGCCCTTCCCGGATCGGAGCTGCCGGTGTTCCTGGTCGACGACCCCAGCCTGGGGCAGGAAGATTCGACCGATGTCGGCACCGCCGAGCCCGATGCGGTTGCCTATGTGATCTACACCTCCGGCTCGACCGGCCGCCCCAAGGGCTGCCTGGTCACGCATGCGAACGTGGCCCGCCTGTTCGATGCGACGGACGCCTGGTACGGCTTCGGCCCCGGCGATGTCTGGACCTTCTTCCACTCCCACGCATTTGATTTCTCGGTCTGGGAAATCTGGGGCGCGCTGGCTTATGGCGGCCGCGTGGTGGTGGTGCCCTATGCTGTCACGCGTTCGCCGGCGGACTTCCTCGACCTGCTGGCGAGGGAGAAAGTCACCGTCCTCAACCAGACACCGTCGGCCTTCCGGTCGCTGATCGAAGCCGATCGCCGCGCCGCGCTGCCGCCGGAGGCGTTGAGCCTGCGCTATGTCATCTTCGGTGGCGAAGCGCTGTCCTTCGAGATGCTCCGCCCCTGGTTCGAGCGCCATGGCGATGCAAGGCCGCAGCTCGTCAACATGTACGGCATCACGGAAACGACGGTCCACGTCACCTACCGGCCGGTCGCGTTGCGCGACCTGGAAGAGCGCCGCGGCAGCATGATCGGCGTGCCGATTCCCGACCTCCGGATCGACCTGCTCGACGAGCAGCTGCGGTCGGTGGCCGATGGCGAAACGGGCGAGATCGTCGTCAGCGGTGCCGGCGTGAGCAACGGCTACCTGCGGCGTCCCGAACTGACGGCAGAGCGATTCATCGACTGGACGGACCCGGCGAGCGGCAAGACGCTGCATGCCTACCGCTCCGGCGACCTGGGTCGGCGCGACGCGAACGGCGACATCGAATGCCTGGGCCGGATGGACCACCAGGTCAAGATCCGCGGCTTCCGCATCGAGACCGACGAGATCGAAAACCTGCTGCTGCGCCATCCCGGCGTGCGCGAATGCGCGGTGATCGCCCGGACCGACCACGGCGACGGCGAACCACGGCTCGTCGCCTACGTGGTGCCGGCGTCCGGTCATGTACCGGACTCCGAGTTGCGCGCGCATCTCGCGCGGGACCTTCCCCAGTTCATGCTGCCCGCGGCTTTCGTCGAACTGGCCGCCCTGCCGATCACCGAAAACGGAAAACTCGACCGCCGCGCGCTTCCCGCGCCGCCGCGCCAGCGCCCCGAATTGGCGACGGTGTTTCGCGAGCCGTCCACCGTCCTCGAGAAGCGCGTGTGCCAGGTGTTCGCCGAAGTGCTCGAAATCGATCGTGCCGGCGTGCTCGACAACTTCTTCGAACTGGGCGGGACCTCGCTGGCAGTGCTGCGCGTGATCCGCATGCTCGAAGGCGCCGGCTCGCGCAAGCTCGCCGCGAACGACTTCTTCCAGGAACCCACGGCGCGCGCGCTTGCACAGGCCATGGGCGAGCCGAGAGAAGCCGCGCCCGCAGCCGAACGACCGGCTCCGGCCGATGCCTCGTGCGGCAGCGCGTCGGAACCCATCGCCATCATCGCCATGGCGGGACGCTTTCCCGGTGCGGCTGACGTCGAGCAGTTCTGGGACAACCTTTGCGCGGGCCGCGACACCGTCAGCTTCTTCGACGATGCGACGCTCGATCCGTCCGTGCGTGATGCGCTGCGCAACGACCCGGCCTATGTGCGCGCCCGCGGCGTGGTCGCCGACGTCGAGATGTTCGATGCCGCGCACTTCGGCATCAGCCCGAAGGAAGCGGAAATCATCGACCCGCAACAGCGCCTCTTCCTCGAGATCTGCTGGGAATGCCTGGAACGCGGCGGCTACGCACCCGACCGGACGCCCGGCCCGGTCGGCGTGTTCGCCGGCATGTACGGCAGCACCTATCTGCAGCGCCATCTGCTGGCGCGCCCCGACCTGATCGAGCAATTCGGCGAACTGCCGGTCACCCTGGCCAACGACAAGGACTTCATCGCAACGCGCGTCGCGCACCGCCTCAACCTGACGGGCCCCGCGATCAGCGTGCATACGGGCTGCTCCACGTCGCTGGTGGCGGTGGCGCAGGCGTTCTCCGCGCTGCGCAACGGCGATTGCGACATGGCGCTGGCGGGAGGCGCCGCCGTGACCTGCCCGCCGCGCAGTGGCTATATGTATGAAGAGGGCTCGATGCTCTCCCCCGATGGTCATACCCGCACCTTCGACGCCAAGGCGCAGGGCACGGTCTTCAGCGATGGCGCGGCCGTGGTGTTGCTGAAGCGGTTGTCGGACGCGCTGGCCGACGGCGATCCCATCCATGCCGTGCTGCGCGGCGTTGCGATCAACAACGACGGCGGCATCAAGGCCAGCTTCACCGCACCAAGCATCGACGGGCAGGCGCGCGTCGTGACGGCCGCGCTGCGCTCGGCCGGCGTGGACGCGCGAAGCATCTCGTACGTCGAGACGCACGGCACGGCAACGCCGATGGGCGACCCGATCGAGATTGCGGCCCTGACCAAGGCCTACGCCGCCCACACCAGCGACACCGGCTTCTGCGGCGTGGGCTCGGTCAAGAGCAACATCGGGCACCTGGTGGCCGCCGCGGGCGCCACCGGCCTGATCAAGACGGCACTCGCACTTCGCGAGCAGAAGCTCCCGGCTTCGCTTCATTTCGAGGCGCCCAATCCGGCGATCGATTTCGCCTCGACACCGTTCCGCGTCAACGACCGCATGCAATCCTGGCCGCGCGGTGCCGCGCCGCGGCGCGCCGGCGTGAGCTCGTTCGGCGTCGGCGGAACGAACGCCCACGTGATCGTCGAAGAGGCGCCGCTGATCGAAGCTTCGGACGCCAGCGCCGGGCCGCAGCTTCTACAACTGTCGGCACGCACGCCGACCGCACTGGCAGCCGCCGCATCGCGCCTCGCCGCCCACCTCGAGGCCGAGCCCGGCGTGTCGCTGGCGGACGTCGCGCACACGCTGCGCGTCGGCCGGAAGGCATTCGCGCACCGCAGTTGCATGGTTGCCGAATCGGTCGCACAGGCTGTGCAGGCTTTGCGCGGTGACGATCCGTCGACCAAGGCCACCGGCGAGATCGCTCCCTGGACGCCGCGTGCGGTCTTCATGTTCCCCGGCCAGGGTGCGCAGTACGCCGGCATGGGCCGCGAGCTCTATGCCAACGAGCCGGTGTTTCGCGCGGCCTTCGACGAATGCCTGCAGGCGCTGGAGGGCGCAGTGGCATTCGACCTGCGCGAGCGCATGTTCTCGGACGATGAGGCTGCGCTGAAGCCGACCTCCATCACGCAGCCCGCCACCTTCACTCTCGAATACGCACTGGCGCGTCAGCTGCAGTCGCTGGGCATCGAGCCGGCGGCGCTGATCGGACACAGCGTCGGCGAATTCGCGGCCGCGGTGCTGGCAGGCGTGATGAGCCTCCACGACGCTGCGCGGCTGGTAGCGCAGCGCGGCGCCCTCATGCAATCGATGCCCGAGGGCGACATGCTGTCGGTGCGGATGCCGGCGGCCGAACTCGCGAAGCAGCTGCCCGACGGCATCTCGCTCGCCGCGGAAAACGGTCCGACGGCTTGCGTGGCAGCCGGCCCTGCCGATCTCATCGAGCAATTCCGCCAGCAGCTGGAAACAGCCGGCGTGGCATCGAAGGTGCTCCAGACGTCGCATGCCTTCCATTCCGCGATGATGGAAGGGGCTGTCGCGCCGTTCGAAGCGCTCGTGCGCCAGGTGACCCTCAAGGCACCGGGCACGCCGATCTACTCGACCCTCACCGGCCGACAGCTCACCGATGCGGAGGCGATCGATCCCAAGTACTGGGCCCGCCATCTGCGCGAAGCCGTGCGCTTCTCTCCTGCCGCCCTTTCCGCGCTCGGCGAGACGGAACACGCACTCTTCGTCGAGCTGGGCCCGCGCAACACGCTGGTCACCCTGGTACGTCAGCACGCTTCCAAGCAGCGCCCCGTGCCTGCCGTTTCCCTGTTGTCGGATCGGCCCGAACAGGAATGCGCAAGCTGGCGGCTCGCCGCCGGCCGGCTCTGGACGCTCGGGCTCGAACCCGATCTGTCGACGCTCGACCCGCGTCAACGCAAGCATCGCCTGCGGCTGCCGACCTATCCCTTCGAGCGCAAGCGTTTCTGGGTCGACATCGCGTCGACGCCGGTCGCGCCTGCCGTCGCCACCTCTTCGGCCACCTCTTCGGCGGCTTCTTCGGCCGCTTCTTCGGTCTCTTCTTCCATCACTTCCGTGCGGCCTTCCGCACCGCTTCCGGAGTTGACAATGCCTGTCGCAGCCACCGCTTCCGCCCAACCCGCTCGCCGGGCCTCGCTCGTCGCGCGCCTTCGCGAACTGTTCGAAAACCTCTCGGGCATCGACATGTCGGATGCCCCCGGTGCATCGCCCTTCGTCGAGATCGGGCTCGATTCGCTGACGCTCACGCAGGCCGCAATCCAGGTCAAGAAGAACTTCAAGGTCAACCTGACCTTCCGGCAGTTGATGGAGAGCTATCGCAGCTTCGATGCGCTCGCGGAGTACCTCGACACGACGCTACCGCCCGATCCGGTCGCGGCCACCGCCGCCGTTGCACCCGCCGTGGCCACGGCGCCGGCAGCAGTGTCGATGCCGGCGATGCAGCAACAACCAGCCGCACCGACGGCGACCTCGATGCCCGCCGCGGTGCCCGTCGTCGGGCTGGCGGCCGGCAACGGCTCGCTGGTGCAGCAGGTCATCGCGCAGCAGATGCAATTGATGCAGCAGCAACTCGCATTGCTGTCGGCGGCGCCAGTGGTTCCGGCCAGCCCCGTGCTGCCGGCGCCAGTGGTGGAGCAACCCACGCCCATGGCCACCGCCGCGGCCACGGCGTCCATATCTCCCACGCCGGCTGCCGACGAGCCCGCGCCATTGCAGAAGTACGACGTCAAGAAGGCCTTCGGTGCCATTGCACGCATTCACACGCAGAGCAAGGAACCGACCGAGCGACAGAAGGCGCGCCTCGCGGCCTTCATGCGGCGCTACATCGAGCGCACGCGCAGCAGCAAGTCTTTCACCGAGCGCAATCGTTCGCAGATGGCCGACCCGCGCGTGGTCAACGGCTTCCGGCCGGCGACCAAGGAGATCACCTACCAGATCGTGGTCGGGCGCTCCAAGGGTTCGAGGCTCTGGGACATCGACGGCAACGAGTATGTCGATGTGCTCAATGGTTTCGGGATGAACCTCTTCGGCTGGCAGCCCGACTTCATCAACGACGCGGTGCGCGCACAGCTCGACCTCGGCTACGAGATCGGCCCGCAGCACCCGCTGGCCGCCGAAGTCTCGTCGCTCGTTTGCGAACTCACCGGCTTCGATCGCGCCGGCCTGTGCAACACCGGTTCCGAATCGGTGATGGCGGCGATGCGTATCGCGCGCACCGTGACCGGACGCAGCACGGTGGTCGTGTTCACTGGCTCCTACCACGGCACCTTCGACGAAGTGCTGGTGCGTGCAGGCCGCAATGCCAAGGGCATGTCTGCAGCGCCCGGCGTGCTGCAGGGCATGTTCGGCGACATCCGCGTACTCGACTACGGCACGCCCGAATCGCTCGAATTCATCCGCGCCAATGCGGACGACCTGGCCGCCGTGCTGGTGGAACCAGTGCAGAGCCGCCGACCCGACTTCCAGCCGCGCGAATTCCTGCGCGAGGTGCGGGCCATCACCGAGAAATCGGACACCTGCCTGATCTTCGATGAGGTCATCACAGGCTTCCGCTGCGATCTCGGCGGCACGCAGGCGATGTTCGGCGTGCGTGCCGACCTCGCCTGCTACGGCAAGGTGATCGGCGGCGGCTTCCCTGTCGGCGTGATCGCCGGCAAGCGCGCCTACATGGATGCGCTCGACGGCGGCGCCTGGCAGTACGGCGACGACTCCATGCCGACCGTGGGCGTGACCTACTTCGCCGGCACCTTCGTGCGGCACCCCCTGGCGCTGTCCGCGGCCAAGGCGGCCCTCGAGCACCTGAAGAAGGACAACAACAAGCTGCAGACACAGCTCAACCTGCACACCGCGGCGATGGCCGATGAACTGACGGCGTTCTGCCGCGAAGTCGGCGCGCCGCTGGAGATCCGCTACTTCTCGTCGCTGTGGCGCGTGACGTGGCTGGAAGACCATCCACTGCAGGACCTGCTGTTCGCCATGATGCGCAGCCGCGGCGTGCACATCCTCGACAACTTCCCCTGTTTCATGACGACTGCGCATTCGCAGCAGGACATCGCGACGATCAAGTCCGCCTTCAAGGAATCGATCGCCGAGATGCAGGAAGCCGAACTTCTTCCGCGCCGCGCCGCGGTGCAGTCGGCCTTCGACCCCTCCAATCCGCCTGTCCCGAACGCCCGACTGGGCCGCGACAAGGACGGGCAACCCGCTTGGTTCGTGCCCGATCCCAACGCCCAAGGCAAATTCACGAAGTTCCAAAAGCATGACTGATGCCGTCCTGACCCCACCCTCCGCCCCGGCCGCGGCCGCGGAAGAATTCGACCCGTTCGCGTCGGGGCTGATCGAGCGGATCGTCCCGACCACTGAAGCACAGCGCGAGGTCTGGCTGGGCGACCAGCTGAGTCCGGAAGCATCGCTGGCGTACAACGAAGCGCTCCGGATGCGGCTCAAGGGCGATCTGGACACGCAAGCGCTGAGCGCCGCGCTCGACCGGCTCGTTGCACGTCACCAGTCGCTGCGCTCGACCATCTCGCCCGACGGCACGCAACTGCTGATCGGCGAAGCCACGCCGGTCGACATCGCCGAATACGACCTGCGGGAGGTCGATCCCGCCGCGCAGAAACGCCGGCTGGAGGATGAAGGCCTCGCCGCGGTGCTGCAGCCCTTCGAGCTGGAGAAGGGGCCGCTCTTCAGGGCCGAGCTCTTCAAGCTGTCCGCCATCGAGCACGTGCTGATCATGACGGCGCACCACGCCGTCTGCGACGGCTGGTCCTGGGGCGTCATCAGCCAGGACCTCGGACTGCTCTACGCCGAGCAGATCGGCGCCGGCCCATCGCTCGAACCGACCTTGCAGTATTCGGATTACGCGGCCTGGGAAATGCAGGAGGCGGGCAGCCCCGAGATGCAGGGGCACATCGACTACTGGCTGTCGCGCTTCTCGGGGGGCAGCCTGCCGGTGCTCGAACTGCCGCTGGACCATCCGCGGCCCGCGGTGCGCACCTTCAATTCCCGCCGCATCGATCATGTGCTCAGCCAGGAACTGATCGATTCGCTTCGCAAAGTCGGCGCGGCGTCGGGCACCAGCCTGTTCGCGACGATGTTCAGCGCCTTCGCCGCCACGCTGCACCGGCTCACGGCACAGGACGATCTCATCATCGGCATCGCTGCCGCAGGACAGATGCCCAGCGACATGCCGTCGCTGGTCGGGCATTGTGTCAACACGCTGCCGATCCGTGTCGCGGTCGAGCCGCAAATGTCCTTCGAGGCGTTCGCACGCTCGTCGGGTGCGACGCTGCTCGATGCCTTCGAGCATCAGACGCTGACCTACGGCGCATTGCTCAGGAAGCTGCCGGTGCCTCGCGACCCGAGCCGCCTGCCGCTCGTGAATGTCCTGTTCAACCTCGACAGCGGAGCGCTGGTCACGGGCAACTTCCCCGAGATCGAATCCGAACAGAGTTCCATCGCGCGCCGCTACGAGAACTTCGAGCTCTTCGTCAACGTGGCGCCGGTCCGGCAAGGCATGCAGATCGAGGCGCAGTACAACGCCGACCTGTATGACGATGCCACGATCAAGCGCTGGCTCGGCATGTACGAATGCCTTCTTCGCGCGGCTGCGTCCGACCCGATGCAGCCCGTCGGGCGGCTCAACGTGGTGTCCGACGCAGAGACGAAGGCGCTCGTCGCGCTCCAGCCGGCGGCGACGCCGCTCGTGGGTGTGCAACTGATGCATGCCGGCTTCGTCGAGCGCGCCGCACTCAGTCCGGACCGCACCGCCCTGCGCGACGGCGAACGCCGCTGGAGCTACCGCGAACTCGACGAACAGTCGAACCGCCTGGCGCACGCCTTGCGCGAACGCGGCATGGCCCGTGGCGAGCGCGTCGGCCTGTGCCTGGACCGCAACGCCGACATGATGGTCGCCTTGCTGGCGGTGCTGAAAACCGGCGCCGCGTATGTGCCGCTGGACCCCGCCTTTCCGCAGGCGCGTCTCGACTACTACGCCGAGGACGCACAGCTGGGTCTTCTGCTCACCGCATCGACAGTCCCCGCCGCACCCGCGAACTGGCGCCCCGATGCGGAGGAGCGTGTTTTCACGATCGACCGCGACACCGCATGGCATGACAAGCCGGCCACGACGCTCCCGACCTCGCCGCAGGACGCGCTGCCCGACGACGCGGCCTACGTGATCTACACCTCCGGGTCGACCGGCAAGCCCAAGGGCGTGTGCGTGCCGCATGGCGCCGTCGCGAACTTCCTGCAGAGCATGCGCGAAGCGCCCGGCATCACCGCCGACGACCGCCTCGCGGCGGTGACCACCCTGTCGTTCGACATCGCGGTGCTCGAACTGCTGCTGCCGCTGACGGTCGGCGCCGAAGTGATCCTGGTGTCGCGCGACACGACCATGGACGGCAACGCGCTGCGCACGCTGATCGAAGAAAGCGGCGCGACCATCATGCAGGCGACGCCGGGCGGCTGGCGTCTGCTGCTCGACGCGCAATGGCCCGGCGTATCCGGTTTCAAGGCGCTCGTCGGCGGCGAAGGCCTGCCTTCGGATCTGGCCCAGACACTGCTGCAGCGCTGCGGTGAAGTCTGGAACATGTACGGACCGACCGAAACGACGATCTGGTCGACGCTCTGGCGCGTCGAGCCGGCACGGGTCGCACAACGGGGCGTGTCGATCGGCAAGCCCGTCGCCAACACCACCGTCTGGATCCTCGACGGGCAGGGTCAGCGCTGCCCCATCGGTATGCCGGGCGAGATCGTGATCGGCGGCACCGGCGTGACCCTCGGCTACCTGGACCGGCCCGAACTCAACGCCGACCGATTCGTCCCCGATCCGTGGGGCGACGCAGGCGCACGCCTTTATCGCACGGGCGACCGGGGCCGCTGGGGCAACGACGGCCTGCTGGAGCACATGGGACGCTTCGACTTCCAGGTCAAGGTACGCGGCTACCGGATCGAACTCGGCGAGATCGAAGCCGCATGCAACGAAGCGCCCGGCGTCGGCAACAGCGTCGTCATCACGCGCGAGGATCAACCGGGCGATGTGCGCCTGGTGGCCTATGTCAGCCCGTCGACCGGCGCCACCATCGACCTCGCAGTGCTCGATCGCCGCCTGCGCGAACGGCTGCCCCAGTACATGCTGCCGCAGCACGTGGTGACGCTGGACGCCATCCCCTTCCTGCCGAACGGCAAGGTCGACCGCAAGGCGCTGCCGAAGCCCAGCGCCGTGCGCGAACAGGCGGCCGAACGGGTCGCGCCGCGCAATGAGCGCGAGCGGACCGTGCTCGAGCACATGGAGCGCGTGCTCAATCTGCCGGGCCTCGGCATTCACGACGACTTCTTCGCGCTCGGCGGCCATTCGCTGCTGGCCGCGCGACTGGCCACGCTGTTGAGCCGTGAATTCGACGTCACCGTGCCGTTGCGCGTCCTGTTCGAGGCGCCCACGGTCGAGCGCCTGGCTTCGGCGATCGAGACGCTGGGCCAGACCGGTGCTCCGCGCAGCGAAGCCATCCGGGTCGTGCCCGGCCGGCGCAGCGCACCGCTCACGCCGATGCAGGAACGCATCCGTTTCCTCGAAGAGCTGCATCCCGGCCGCTCGACGTACAACGCCCCCTCCGCGCACAGGCTCGGTGGTCCGATGGATGTCGAGAAGTTCAAGGCCGCGCTGGGCATCATCATCGAGCGGCAGCCTGCGCTGCGCACCTCGATGGGAACCGATGCCGCGACGGGCGAACCGCATGCGGTCGTCGCCGACAAGGTGGCGTACGAGCTTCCGGTCGTCGATCTCGCCGCGCTGCCCGAAGACCAGCGCGAGGTCGCGCTGAAGGAACGCATGCGCGAACTGGCGGATCGTCCGATCGACATCCACGAAGCGCCGTTGTTCAATGCGACGCTCTTCCGGCTTGCCGCCGACGATCACGTGTTCGTGTTCGTGCCGCACCACCTGATCTGGGACGGCTGGTCCTTCGACATCCTGCAGCAGGAACTCTCGACGATCTACGGCGCGCTGGTGCGCGGCGAGCCGCACGGCCTGCCCACACTCGCGGCAACCCACGGCGACTATGCCGAGTGGTATGCGCGCTGGCTCGAGTCCCCCGCCTGCCAGACGCAGCTGCGCTACTGGAAAGAGCGATTCGCGAACGCACCCGCGCCGAAGGCGCCACGCACCGACATGCCGCGCCGCGCCGGCATGAGCGGCCGCGGCGGGTCGCACTGGATCACCGTCGACAAGGACCTCACCGAGCGCCTGCGCCAGTTGGGCCAGCGCCATGAGATGACGCTCAACATGCTGACGCTAGGCGTCTACATCCTGATGATGAGCAACGTCATCGGCACGCCGTCGATCGTCGTCGCGACCCCCGTCCGCGGCCGCGAAGCGCCGGAGCTGGAGCCGGTCATGGGCTTCTTCAACAACCTGCTGCCGATGCCCTTCCAGGTCGACGCATCGATGCGCTTCGGCGAGTTCATGCACTACGTCAAGCAGGAACTCATCTCGGTGATGGACCACCAGCAGATTCCGTTCGAGCGCTTGGTCAGCGAACCCGAGTTCGTCGAGCGCGCGCAGGGCGTGGGCCTTTATCAGGCGCTGTTCTCATTCCAGGACGCACGGGAGCGGGCGCGCGACGTCGGCGGCCTCGCGGACCGGCAGGTCCACCTGCTGCAGCAAGGCGCGACCGACGACCTGGGCCTGTGGCTGATGGACAAGTCGAGCGTGCTGGAAGGCGCCGTGGTCTACAACGCGGACGTCTACAAGGATGAAACGGGCGCCGCCTTCAAGGAGCGCTACATCGAGTTGCTGCGCCGCGTGGTCGATCAGGACGATCCGACGCTGGAAACCATATCCGCTCCCGCAGGCTCTGCCAGCGCCGCCTACCTGCAGCGCCTCGCGGCTTCCGATTCGCCGGCGCCAAGCGCCAACACCGCTGCCGTGCCGAGCGCGCCTGCGCACCCCGCGCAACGGGACGCGCTGCTGCAACCCGAGCAGGCCCGCCTGGCGCAGATCTGGGCGAGCGCGCTGAGCATCGACGTGAACGACATCCATGCCGACGAGAACTTCTTCGACCTGGGAGGCGATTCGCTGCTGGCCATGCGCGTGATCCAACAAGCCGAACAGATGATGGGCTTCCGGGTCGAGCCGCGTCGCTATGTGTACGAAACGCTCGCCCAGCTATCGTCCGCTTCGGCCGGCACCGCCATCGATGTCCAGGACGCGCAGCCCGCCAAGGAGACGGCCAAGCGCGGTCTGCTGGGCCGCGTGTTCGCCGGGTGGAAGAAGTGAAGTCGCGAAGCGCAACGAGGCCCTGACCGTGTCCGTCGCACCGATCTCCTGGCCGGGGCCCTGCCTGCTATGGCAGGTCGACCTCGACGCCGCGCCGACGGATGCGAGCTCCCTGTCGGAGGCGGAGCGCGCTCGCGCGGCGCGCTTCGTGTTCCCGCGTGACGCGCAGCGATACGTCGCTGCGCATGCAGCGTTGCGCGAGATCCTCTCGGCGCAGACCGGCATAGCGCCCGAGCGCCTGGAATTCTCCGAAGGTGAATTCGGCAAGCCGTCGCTGGTGGGGCAATCTGATGTGCACTTCAATCTCAGCCACAGCCATTCGATCGGCATGATCGCGGTCAACCACGGCGCCGAAGTGGGCGTCGACGTGGAACTGGCGCGGACGGTGTCCGATGCGATGGCACTGGCCGCGACCTGCTTCACATCCGGCGAGATCCGGATGCTGCAAGCAACGCCCGCAGCAGCGCGCGACCGCGCCTTTCTCATCGGCTGGACGCGCAAGGAAGCGGCCATCAAGGCGCTCGGTCTGGGCATGTCGGCCGACCTGCAATCGCTGGAGGTCGGCCTCGAGACCGCCGAACGCAAGGTACAGTGTGTCGCGGGTTCTCGCATGCGTGCCTTGCAAGTTTTTTCCATTCCTCTCGGCGAGGGCGTCCTGGGTGCGCTGGCACTCGACGCCGCCCGACCGGGAGGGCATGTGGCGTCGGCAAGGCCGGCGCTGCTCGAAGCCTTGCCATGATTCCGTTCTATTTCGGTCCGGCGAACCGCCAGCTGTTCGCCGTCTATCACCCCCCCCAGCACGAAGCCGAGGGCCATCCGTCCGTGCTGATGTGCAGCCCGTTCGGGCACGAGGCCATTCGCGTCCATCGGCTGTACCGCGTCATCGCTGATCGCCTGGCCCGTCTCGGCGTCGCCGTCCTGCGCTTCGACTTCTTCGGCACCAGCGAATCCGGCGGCGACGACGAAGCCGGCGAAATGAAAGGCTGGCAGCTCGATCTGTTGCGCGCGAACGAGGAGCTCGCACGCCGCTCGCAATCGCCGAAGCCGGCGTGGCTCGCGGCACGGCTGGGCGCCACGCTCGCGCTGCAGGCCGCGCGCCATGCGCAGGGGCTTCAGCAGCTCGTGCTGTGGGAGCCGATCCTCGACGGACCTGCCTATATCGACGAGCTTCTCGACGCCCAGGTCAAGATGCTCGAAGTGGGCTACTACGCCAAGGACCGCTCCTGGTACAAGCGCCGCCAGGATGACAGCGGCCCTGCGCTCACCGAAGCGCTGGGGCACCGGATCAGCAGCCACTTCGCAGCCCAGCTGGCCGCGCTGCGGCCGGATGCACTGAACGCGCCGACAGGGGTAGCGACCACCGTGTTCGCCAAGCCTGACGATGAAACCACACGCGATTGGTGCCTGCGCGAGAATTCGAACAGCCGAAAGGTCGTGCATGAATTGCTTGACCATCCGATCATCTGGACTTCCGATCCGTTGCCGAATCAGGCCATTGTTCCCGCTGAAGTTACCAAGCGCCTTATCGGACTCATTCGATGAACAGCTATCAAGAAGAACCCGTCCAGTTCGGCCTTGAGTCAGGCCTGCTGGGCGTGATCACTCGGCCGACCGACCGCACCTCCGATGCCCTGGCGTGCGTGATGTTCAACTTCGGCGTCACGCACCGGGTCGGCCCCCGCCGCATCCAGGTCAAGATGGCCAGGCGCCTGGCCCAGGAAGGCTTCGCGACGCTGCGTTTCGACCTCTCGGGCATCGGCGACAGCCAGGGCGCTGACGCTTCTCTCAGCTTCGAGGAACAGGCGACCAACGATCTTCGTGCGGCGATTGACGAAATCGAAAAGCACCTCGGCATCCGCCAGGTCGTGATCTTCGGCCTGTGCTCCGGTGTCGCCCCTGGGCTTCGGCTGGCAGCGGAGGATCCGAGGGTCGTCGGACTGCTCAGCTTCGACGGCTATGCATTCACCAGCCAAGTAGCGAACATCGAGCGTCGCGTGCGGCGCTTCCTGCGGTTCCCGAAGGCTCAGATCAGCCATTGGATCGAGCGCTTGCTGGGCAATGACCAACCGGAAGGCGACTTGCTCAAGACCGGGGAGAGATTGAAGGTCGTGACCCCGGCCGATTTCGCGCGCGAAATGGACAACCTGACCACCCGGGGCGTGTCCATCTACCTGATCTATTCCGGGTCGCTGCAGCAGCGTGACCGCAACCACGACCAGATGTATCCGCTTCGCGGCGCACCCTTCCTTCAGAAGGTGCGTTACGAATTCATGCCCAAGGTGGACCACTCCTTCACCGACCTCGCCGGGCAGCAGTTCTTCATCGACGCCGCCTGCCGTTGGGTCGAGGACATCGAGGCCAAGCGGGTCAGCGTGCCATCGACCGCTGCGTCGGCAGCCAACCAGTCGGCGCCAGAGCGAAAGGCGTCAACGCTCGCCGTCGCCTGACGGGGCAGCGCTCCCACGCCGTCAGGCGTGCGCGGCGCTCTCGCCCGGATGCGCTTCCGAGGGCAGTTCCTGCAGCGGACCGCTGCCGCTGTAGCGGTCCAGCGCAAGGTAGATCGCCGGCGTGATGTAGAGCGTGATCACCTGCGAGAAGATCAGCCCGCCCACCACGGCCACACCCAGCGGCTGACGCAACTCTGCACCGGCACCCAGCCCGAGCGCGAGCGGCAGCGCACCCATCATCGCGGCGAGCGTGGTCATCAGGATCGGCCGGAAGCGCAACCGACAGGCCTCGCGGATGGCGTCGACCGGTTTCATGCCCTCGGAACGCTGAGCCTCGAGCGCGAAGTCGATCATCATGATCGCGTTCTTCTTCACGATGCCGATGAGCAGCAGGATGCCGATGGTCGCGATCAGCGTGAGGTCGAAGCCGAAGAGCTTGAGCGACAGCAGCGCACCCACCGCCGCCGACGGCAGGCCTGCCAGGATGGTGAGGGGGTGGATATAGCTCTCGTACAGCACGCCGAGCAGCACGTAGATCACGAGCACCGCCAGGATCAGCAGCACCGCCTGGCTCGATTGCGAACTCTGGAACACCGCCGCATCGCCGCCATAGCTGGTGATGATCGAGGGCGGCATCTTCAGCTCTTCCTTGAACCGGTCGATCTTCGCCGTGGCGTTGCCCAGCGGGACGTCCGGCGCGAGGTTGAAGGACACCGTGACGGCCTGCAGTTGACCCTGATGGTTGACCGAGGTCGGGCCGACTGTGCGCCGGACCGTCGAAAACGCCGACAAGGGAACCAGTTGCCCGGCCTTGTTGCGCACCGACAGGCGCGACATGTCTTCCTCGAACTGCCGGTCGCTGTCGGACGCCGAGAGAATGACCTGGTAGGTGTTGCTGGCCCCGTAGATGCTCCCGATCTGGCGGTCGCCGTAGGCGTTGTAGAGCGCGGTGCGCAAGTCGCCGACCGCGACGCCGAGCACGCCCGCCTTGTCGCGATCGATGTCCAGCGTGGCCTGCAGGCCTCGGTTCTGCGAGTCGCTCGTCACGTCGCGGAAGGCCGGGTCGGCGCGCATGCGTTCCATCAGCTTGTCCGACCAGACGCCCATGGTGCCGGCGTTCACGCTCTGCAGCGTGTACTGGAAGCGCGCCTTGCTCTGCCGCCCGCCGAGGCGCAGGTTCTGGATCGGCTGCATGTAGACCGCGATGCCCGGAATCTCGCGGAAGCGCTTGCGCAACGACTCCAGCACCTGCGGCATGGCCGCGCGATCCTTGCGCGCCTTAAGCACGACGAACAGGCGTCCGGAGTTCTGCGTGGCCGTCGGGCCGCCGACGCCGATGAACGAGTTGACGTAGTCCACGTTCGGATCGGCCATGATCGCCTCGGCGACGCGATCCTGCAGATCCTTCATCGCCGGGAAGGAAATGTCCTCGGCCGCTTCGGTCGTGACCTGGATCTGCCCGATGTCCTCCTCAGGGAAGAAGCCCTTCGGGATCGTGATGAACATCCACGCCGTGAGCGCGAAGGTCGATGCCGCGACGATCAGCATCACGGCGCGGTGGCGCAGCGTCCAGTCCAGCGTGCGCATGTAGTTGGCATGCACCCAGCGGTAGCCGCGCTCGAAGGCCCGGCCGATCGCGGTGCCGGGTTCGGGATGCTCTTCCTCGTGATCGAGCGCGCCGCCTTCCCGCGGCGTGTGCTTCAGCAGCCGGCTCGCCAGCATCGGCACCAGCGTGAGCGACACGATCGCCGAGACCATCACCGCCAGCCCCACCACCACGGCGAATTCGTGGAACAGCAGGCCGATCACGCCCGGCATGAAGAAGATCGGGATGAACACCGCCACCAGCGAGATCGAGATCGAGATGATGGTGAAGCCCACTTCACGCGCGCCGCGCAGCGCGGCGGCGAAGGGCTCCATGCCCTTCTCGACGTAGCGCATGATGTTTTCGAGCACGACGATCGCGTCGTCCACCACCAGCCCGACGGCCAGCGTGATGCCGAGCAGCGACACGTTGTCCAGGCTGTAGCCGAAGGCGTAGAGCAGCGCGACGGCGCCGATCAGCGAGATCGGGATCGTGAGCGCCGGGATCAGCGTGGCGACAAGACGGTGCAGGAACAGGAAGATCACCAGCACCACCAGCAGGATGGTGCCCAGCAACGTGAGTTGCACGTCATGCACCGCTTCGCGGATCGACAGCGAGCGGTCGTTGAGCACGCTGATATCGACCGAATGCGGCAGTTCTTCCTTGAAGCGCGGCATCAGCGCACGCACCGCGTCGACCACCTGGACCGTGTTGGCGTTCGGCTGGCGCTGCACGGCCAGCGAGATCGAACTCTGGCCGTTGTAGGCGCTGGCCGTCTTGACCGACTCGAAGCTGTCCTCGATGGTCGCGACCTCATCGAGCCGCACCGGCGCGCCGTTGCGCTGGCCGACGATGACCTTGGCGAAATCGGCGGCCCTCAACATCTGTTCGTTGGCCTGGATGGTGAGCGTCTGGCGCGGACCGTCGAGGACGCCGACCGGCGTGTTGGCATTCGCCAGCCGGACGGCGTTGGAGAGTTCGTCGAGCGTGATGTTGCGTGCGTTGAGCAGATCGGCATCGGCCTTGATGCGGACCGCGAAACGCTTCTGCCCGTAGACGGCCACCTGCGCCACGCCGTCGATGGTCGACAGCGTGGGCGAGACCAGGTTTTCGGCGTAGTCGTTCAGCTCGGACGGCGTCATCGAATCCGAGGTCATCGCAATGAACAGCACCGGTGCATCGGCCGGATTGACCTTGCGGTAGGAGGGCAACTGCGTGAGTTCGGGCGGCAGCAAGCGCTGTGCGCGCAGCAGGGCGGCCTGCACGTCGACCGCGGCCGCATCGATGTCGCGGGAGCTCACGAACTCCAGCGTGACCGAGGTGTTGCCCTGCGTATTGACCGAGCTGATCGTCTGAAGGCCGGGGATGGTCGAAAACTGCTTTTCAAGCGGCAGTGCGACGGATGACGCCATGGTCTCCGGACTGGCCCCCGGCAGCTGCGCCGAGACGTTGATGACCGGTGTGTTGTAGCTAGGCAGCGCTGCAACCGGAATCTGGAAATAGGCAAAGATGCCGATCACCACCACGGCGGCAGAGAGCAGCACCGTCATCGCAGGACGACGGATGCACAGCTCGGAGATGTTCATGTCCGCTCCCGCTCCGCGACGAGACTGGCATTGGTGGGCGCGACCGAGGCCGCGCTGCCGGGCCCTGGCGTTTCTCCATCGGGTCGCTGTGGTTCATTCGCGGCCTCGACGCGCACCTTGCCGCCCGGACGGACGTTCTGCTTGCCCTCGATGACCACCTGCTCGCCCGGCGCGATGCCTCGCACCACGACTTGCGTGCCGAAGGTGTGGAGTGACTCGACCTTGCGCCGCGCCGCCTTCTTTTCGGCGTCGACCACGTAGACCGAGGTGCCTTCGGCCAGCATCATCAATGCTGAGGCCGGCAGCACGGTCGCGTCGTCGATGGTGCGGACGGTGACGCGCGTCTCGACGAACTGGCCGGGCCAGAGGCTCTGGTCGGCGTTGTCGAACACGGCCTTGGCACGCACGGTGCCGATCAGCGGGTCGACCGTGTTGTCGACGAAGCTGAGCGAACCCTTCAGCGTTTCCTTGCGGCCGGGCACGACGGCTTCGACCGGCGTGTGCGCGCGCGCGGCCGCGAGCAGGTCCTGCAATTTGCCTTCGGGCACAGGGAAGCTCACCGCAATCGGGTCGAGCTGCGTGATCGTGACCAGCGACAGCGCCGGCTGGACCAGCGTGCCCGGATAGATATTGACGGCGCCGATGCGCCCTCCGATGGGTGCGCGCAGCGTGGCATAGCCCAGCGCCACTTCCGCCGACTGCACCGCTGCGCGGTCGGCCGCCACCGCGGCGCGCTGCGCCTCGAGTTGCGACAGCGTCGCGTCGGCGGCACTCTTGGCGATGAAGTTCTGGGCGACGAGATCCTGGCTGCGCCTGTACTGGCGCTCCAGATCGGCCAGCATGGCCTCGTCCCTCTGCTGCTGCGCCTTGGCCTTGGCGAGATTGGCCTGGTCCGGGCGGTCGTCGAGCGTGAAGAGCAACTGCCCGGCCTTGACGAACTGGCCTTCCTTGACATGCACCTGCCGCACGGTGTTGGTCACCTGGGGACGCAGGTCGACGCTGTTGAGCGAAACGACGCTGCCGTTGACCTGGACGGTAACGGGCACGCTCTGCCGCTTGGCAACCGCCAGCGAAACGAGTGCCGGAGCCCCGGCGTTGGCACCGGGGCCGCCCTTGTCTCCCTTGGCGCCAGTGGCGCTGATCTCCGCGGCAACGCGCGATTTGGAGCCGGACCACCACCAGGTACCTGCGGCTGCGGCCACGATCAGCACACCCGACAGGGTGAGGGCGAGATTCTTCTTCATGAGGCGGATATCTTGGATCGAAGGTGGGGCGCCGGATATGGGAGTCGTACTACTACCCACTACATTTCTCCAGCGGCGCCTATTGGAGCAGCGCCCGACCGAAAGCGACCCGGGGCGCCGTAAAGATAAGTAAAGCGATCATGCAAGATGGCACACCCGGGTAAGACTCGTTGCGTGGAGGCTGGCCGCTAAAATCGCCGCTTCCCAGCCTCTGGATGAACCCCATGAATCGCTGCAAAAATTCCCTGAATGCTTTTGTCTTGGTGGCACTAAGCGCAGTCCTCGCGCCTGCTGCCGCGCTATTTTCCTCCGACGCCGCAGCGCAGCTCGCGGACATTCCCAACACCCAGAACGAAGCCGCGAACGGCGGCCGCAACTTTCCGGTCGGCACGCTGCGAGGCAAGTTCATGGTGGTGAACCCTCCTGAAATCGTGCTCGACGGGCAGCCCGAGCGCCTTTCACCCGGCGCGCGTATCACGGGCGCCAACCGGATGCTCGTCATGCCGGCGGCCATCATCGGCCAGAACCTGCTCGTCAATTACACGCGCGACGCCGCCGGCCTGGTGCGCGAGGTCTGGATCCTGACGCCCGACGAAGCCCAGGCCAAGCGCGCGTCGGCCGAGAAGCCGCTGCTCAATTTCTGGCCCTTCGTGGCCAACAGCGGTCCGCGCGACGACGGCAAGACGCCGTTCGACCAACTGCCCAAATACGGCGAGTAAGTAACTCACCCCCAGGTTGGCTCACTTCGTGTAGCCGCCCACCCCCTCGCCGGGGGCGACACCAGCGGCCTGGCGGAGCCAGTTCCGCGGTGTCTCGCGAATTGGCGGCGCTGACCTTATTGCATCCGCATCTCTCGGGAGAGGCACCATGAACCCCAAAGTTTTTATCAAGACCTTCGGCTGCCAGATGAACGAGTACGACTCGGACAAGATGGCGGACGTGCTGCGCGCCGCCGAAGGGTATGAGCCGACCACGAACGTGGACGAGGCCGACCTGATCCTCTTCAACACCTGCTCTGTCCGCGAAAAGGCACAGGAAAAGGTGTTCTCCGACCTCGGCCGCGTCAAGCACCTCAAGGCCAAGGGCGTGAAGATCGGCGTCGGCGGCTGCGTTGCGAGCCAGGAAGGCGAGGCGATCATCGCCCGCGCGCCCTACGTCGACGTGGTTTTCGGCCCCCAGACCCTGCACCGGCTGCCCGAGATGCTCACGCAGCGCGATCGCCAAGGCCGGCCGCAGGTGGATATCAGTTTCCCCGAGATCGAGAAGTTCGACCACCTGCCGCCGGCCCGCGTCGAAGGCGTCACCGCTTTCGTCTCGATCATGGAAGGCTGCTCCAAGTACTGCAGCTACTGCGTGGTGCCTTACACCCGCGGCGAAGAGGTGAACCGGCCGCTCGACGACGTGCTGGTGGAAGTCGCCGGGCTGGTCGACCAGGGCGTGCGCGAAGTCACGCTGCTGGGCCAAAACGTCAATGCCTACCGCGGGAAGATGGGCGACACAGCGGAAATCGCGGACTTCGCCACCCTGATCGAATACATCGCGGAGATCCCGGGCATCGAGCGCATCCGCTACACGACCAGCCATCCCAACGAATTCACGCCGCGGCTGATCGAGGCCTACGCCCGGGTGCCGCAGCTCGTGAGCCATCTGCATCTGCCGGTGCAGCACGGCAGCGACCGGATCCTGATGGCGATGAAGCGCGGCTACACGGCGATGGAATACAAGAGCACGGTCCGCAAGCTGCGCGCCATCCGCCCCGATCTCGCGCTCAGCAGCGACTTCATCGTGGGCTTCCCGGGCGAAACCGACGAGGACTTCGCAAAGATGATGAAGCTCATCCACGACCTCGACTTCGACGCCAGCTTCAGCTTCATCTTCAGCCCGCGCCCAGGCACGCCGGCCGCAGCGCTGCACGACGACACGCCGCACAGCGTCAAGCTCGCCCGGCTGCAGCAGTTGCAGGCGGTGATCGACGGCAACGTCAAGCGATTCGGCGAGAGCCGCGTGGGCACCGTGCAGCGCGTGCTGGTCGAGGGCACGTCGCGCAAGGACGCGAGCGAGCTGATGGGCCGCACCGAGTGCAATCGCGTCGTCAACTTCGAGGGCGATGCGCGGCTGGTCGGTCAGATGATCGACCTGCGCATCACCCGCTCGCTGGCCTATACCCTGCGCGGCGAAGTCGTGACGGCTGAATCGACGCACGCTGCCGGCAGGCCCGCGCCGGCGCCCGTCGCCTGATGCCGAAGTTGACGTCGGCGCGCGGTTCGTTCCAGCAGCTGCTGCTTTTCGCGTTTCTCCTGATCACCGCGCTCCTCGTGGGCGTGGCGTTGCGCGCCGTCTTCCAGTACGACGCGCTGATGACCGAGAGCCGCGATGCCGCGGCGCGCGCGCTCACCCTCTCCGGCGCAGCCCAATCGCTGGCCGAGCGCAGCGCGGCGATGGAGCGCGCCGGACGCCAGTCACTGGTGCTCAACGATGCCGTGCTGCGCCGCCGCTTCGACGACGCGTCCCGCGATGCGCGCCAAGTGCTCGAGCGCCTCACTTCCAACGGCCTGGGCAGCGAAGGCCCGGACAGATGGCGCGAGCAGATGGAGGTCATCCAGGGCTTGATGAGCGGCGCGTCCGAAACGGCGCTCGCCCGCGAAAGCTCGATGGCCATGCAATTCCGCGAGCTCGATGCGCTGAACACCAACATCGCACAGCAGGCGCAGTTCCTGATCGAGACACAGAACAAGGCGCTGGCCGAGCGCATCGAGACGGAGCGCAGGAGGTTGATGCGGCTGGTCGTGGCGGCGAGCGCCCTCGCGGTGTCGCTGGCCCTGGCCTTCGGAGTCTGGCTGGCGCGGCCGTTCAAGCGGCTCCAGCGCGCCATCGTCGGTCTCGGCGAAAACCGGCTTGACGAGCCGATCGACATCCACGGTCCCGCCGACGTGCGCCGCGTGTCCCAGCAGCTCGAGTGGCTGCGCCTGCGGCTCACCGAACTGGACGCCGACAAGGCACGCTTCCTGCGACACGTTTCGCATGAACTCAAGACTCCCCTGGCCGCCTTGCGCGAAGGCGTCTCGCTATTGGAAGATGGCGTGACAGGGGCACTGAACCCCTCCCAGCGCGAAGTCACGCAGATCCTGCAGCAGAACACCGTGGCGTTGCAGGGGCAGATCGAGGCGCTGCTGCGCTTCAACGCCGCCGCGTTCGAAGCCCGCGAGCTGCGTCGGGAGCGCACCCCGCTGCTGCCGCTGATCGAGGAGCAGATCGAAGCCCAGCGCCTGCAATGGCAGGCCAACGGGCTCACCGTGCGGGCCGAGGGCGAGCCGATTTCGGTCCTGGTCGACCGGGTGAAGCTCGGCACCGCGCTGGCCAACCTGCTTTCGAACGCCATCCGCTTCTCGGCGCGCGGAGGCACCATCAGCATGGCCGTCTCGAGCACCGCCGACGCCGCGCAAATCGACATCAGCGACGCGGGTCCCGGCGTGGCGGATGGCGATCGCGACCGCATCTTCGAGCCCTTCTTCCGCGGAGAACGGCAACCTCAGCATTCGGTGAAAGGAACGGGTATCGGCTTGTCGATCGTGCAGGAGTACATTGCGGCTCATGGCGGCCGCATCACGCTGCTGCCGGAGGGGCCAGGCGCGCGTTTCCGTATCGAACTGCCGCGCACCGCTTGAGCCCACCGCCCGACGTTCCCATTCCGATCCATGTTTTTCTCGATCTTTCGCAGATCCGCCATCGTCATGACGCTCGTCGCGCCGATGCTTTTCGCTGGCTGCGCCACGTCGCACAAGCCGCCGGCCGAAGCCGTCGTCGTGCCGGCCATGCCGCCCTCGCCGCCGCCCGTCACGCCGGTCGAGGCCGAGCCCATCGCGCCGGCGACGCAGCCCGGCGGCATCTTCACGCCGCTGGCACCCGGTCCCGTGGGCGCCATGCTTGCCTACGCCGACAAGGTGCGGCCTCTCGGCGCCCCCGAACTTGCCAACGAACTGTCTCGTCTCGGCGACCTCATGGAGACGCCCACCACGCAGATGCAGACTGCCATCGTGCTGGCCCAGACGCGCGTCCCCGCCGACCTTGTCAAGGCCATCGGCCTGATGCAGCGCGTGTCGACCAACCCCTCGGCCGAAGCGCAGCCCCTTCAGCCGCTCGCCCGAACGCTGGCCGCGCGCTATTCGGAACAACGGCGCGTCGAGGATGACCGTGAGAAGCAAGCGCAACAATTGCGCGACAGCCAGCGACGCATCGACCAGTTGAACGATCGGATCGAGGCTTTGAGGGCCATCGAGCGGAGCTTCGCCCGCCCGAACACCCCGCCTGCAGCAGCGCCAGTGATCAACCCGAAGCCCGCACCGTGACCAGCCCGGCCATTCCCCCATCCGAAAAGGCGCCCGCTTCCGGGACCGGCGAGCAGGCGCGTGGCGCCCGGCTGCTCGTCGTCGATGACGACCCGGACATGCTCCGGCTCATTTCGATGCGGCTGACCTCCGTCGGCTACCACGTCACGGCCGTGACCTCGGCCGAATCGGCACTCACGCAGCTCGAAATCGAGCACCCCCAGCTTGTGCTGAGCGATGTGCGGCTCCCGGGCCGGGACGGACTTGCCCTCTTCGACGAGATCCGCAAGCGCCATCCGACCCTGCCGGTGATCCTGCTGACCGCGCACGGGACCATCCCCGACGCCGTCGAGGCCACGGCGCGCGGCGTCTTCACCTACCTGACCAAGCCCTACGACGGGCGCGAACTGCTCGAAAAGATCGCCCAGGCGCTCGCGCTCGGCGCACCGAGCGCCGCGCCCGGCAAGGGCGGCGACGAAAGCTGGCGCGCGGAAATCGTGAGCCGCAGCAACCGGATGGCTGAGTTGCTGGCCGAAGCGCGCATGGTGGCCAAGTCGGACGCCAGCGTGCTGCTGCGCGGCGACAGCGGCGCCGGCAAGGAATTGCTGGCCCGTGCCATCCACCGGGCGAGCGCGCGGGCCGACAAGCCTTTCGTGGCCGTCAATTGCGGTGCCATTCCGGAAGCGCTCCTGGAGTCGGAGTTGTTCGGCCACATGAAGGGCGCCTTCACCGACGCCGTCGCCAACCACAAGGGGCTGTTCCAGCAAGCCGACGGCGGCACGCTGCTGCTCGACGAAATCGGGGACATGCCGCCGGCGCTCCAGGTCAAGCTGCTGCGGGTGCTGCAGGAACGCGCGGTAAGGCCGCTCGGCGCCAGCCAGTCGATCGCGGTGGATGTGCGAATCATCTCGGCCACCCATCGCGACCTCGATGCCGCGATGGAAACCGGGCAGTTTCGCGAAGATCTCTACTACCGTCTCAACGTGGTGACACTGAGTCTTCCGCCCCTTTCCGCGCGGCGCGAGGACATTCCGCTGCTGGCCAATCACTTTCTGCAGCGGCTATCGACCAAGTACGGCAAGCGGCTCTCCGGCTTCGCGCCGGAGGCGCTCAAGGCGCTGACCACGGCCTCGTGGCCCGGAAACGTGCGGCAACTGTTCAACGTGGTGGAGCAGGTCTGCGCGCTTTCGAGCTCGCCGCTGATCCCGCTCGCCCTCGTGCAGCGCGCGCTTCGCGTGCCGAGTGTGGAGGTGCTGACTTACGCCGAAGCCAAGCAGCGATTCGAGCGCGACTACCTGGTCGGCCTGCTGAAGTTGACCGACGGCAATGTCGCCGACGCAGCGCGCCTTGCGGATCGCAACCGGACCGAGTTCTACCGGCTCCTGCAAAAGCATGAGCTCACCCCCGGACACTTCAAGGCCGAGGGCGTGTCGCCGGGAAACGAAACCGGTCGCTGACCAGCGACACTCCAAGTATTTGATTTCATTGCGGTTTTAGAGTCAGCCTCGAAGGCTTGTCGGGATTCGGCGACAAAAACAGAGGTTTCGCGGGCCTTTCGGCTCAGGTCCGCGGTCGAGGCAACCAAGATTTGACCTAAGCTGTTGATCTAGAAGGATTTTCTGGCGCTGGCACAGGGTTTGCCCCTGTAGAGGCATGACAGCTCATTCCAGCCCCTCTTTCGCACTGCGTCCGCAGCGCGACGGCCTGCGTCAAAAGCAGTTTTCCCTCTCGCGCCCCCGCGCAGCGGGACATTCGCTGGCAGCCCTCGAGGCATCCAGCGGAATCGCGCCGGACTGCGTCTTCAAGCGCTTTCCGGCAATCGGCGACACGCCCTCCGTTCAAAAGCAACGGTGAGTCGCCCATGAAGCCCAACGAATACTCCCAACTGAAGGTGCTGGCGGAAAGCGACTTCTCGCACCGCAGCCTCCTTCGCGAAGAGCGCCACCCGAACTCGGTGACGGCGCCCCCCATCAACCGCGGTTCGATGACGCCGCGCCCCTGGCGCGGTTTCTGGAACAGCATCGGCACGGCGCTTCTGGTGAAGCTCGGCGCGGGCGGTGCGGCCAAGGCCGCCGGACGCGGCGCTGCCTCCGGCGCCGCCCAGCAACCGTGGCAGCGTGCAGCAGCACAACGCCGCTTTGCGTTCCTCGCGTTGACGGTGCTGAGCACGGTGATCGCTTCCACGCTGTTCGCACGCGTGCAACCGGACTACGACAACGTCTGGCTCGAATACAGCCAGATCGTGCTCTACGGCCTGTTGTCGGGCTGGGTCGTGACCGGCTTCGTGACGGCGCTCATGGGCTTCTATGTCTCGGTGCGCGGTGACAAGCATGCGCTGTCCGCCAAGCAGGTGGCCAACCATCCGATGAACCCCGAAGCGCGGACGGCCATCATCATGCCGATCTGCAATGAGGACGTGGCGACTGTGTTCGCCGGCTTGCGGGCGACCTGCGAATCGGTCGCTGCGACAGGCCATGCCGGGCAGTTCGACGTGTTCGTGCTGTCCGACAGCTACACGCCCGGGATCGCCGCCGCCGAGCGCGCCGCCTGGGAAGACCTGCGCGCGGCGCTGGCCCAGAACTACGCGAACAACCCCAGCCAGCCCCAGGTCGAGGTGTACTACCGCCTGCGCACCCGCCGCACGCACCGCAAGGCCGGCAATGTCGCCGACTTCTGCCGCCGTTGGGGCAAGGACTATCGCTACATGGTCGTGCTCGACGCCGACAGCGTCATGAGCGGCGACTGCCTGACCTCGATGGTCAAGCTGATGGAAGCCAACCCGACGGCCGGCATCATCCAGACCGCGACGCAGGCCATCGGCCATGTCACGCTGCACGCTCGCGCCCAGCAGTTTGCCTCGCGCATGACGGGTCGCCTGTTCACCTTGGGCATGCAGTTCTGGCAGCTCGGCGAGTCGCACTACTGGGGCCACAACGCGATCATTCGCGTGCAGCCCTTCATGGACCACTGCGCGCTGGCGCCGATCCGCGGCAAGGGCGGCATGTCGGGCGGCATCATGTCGCACGACTTCGTCGAGGCCGCGCTGATGCGCCGCGCCGGCTACCACGTGTGGCTGGTCGCCGATCTGGTCGGCAGCTACGAGCAGCAACCGCCGGACCTGCTGGCCGAGTTGCAACGCGACCGCCGCTGGTGCCAGGGCAACCTGCAGAACGCCCGCCTGATGACGGAGCCCGGCCTGCATCCGGTCCACCGCGCGATGTTCGTTACCGGCACGATGGCCTATGCGTCGGCCCCGCTCTGGCTCGCGTTCCTGACGCTGGGCACGGCGCTGTGGCTCACCGGTTCGAGCGTGGCCGAGCACTGGCTCGCCATGCCGATGGAACTGGCCGGCCTGTGGCTCTGGACCTTGTGCCTGCTGTTCCTGCCTCGCGTGCTGGGCCTTATCGCCGTGGTGCTGCGTGGCGAGACGCGCCAGTTCGGCGGCGTCGGCGGCATGCTCAAGAGCGCCGCGCTGGAAAGCGCCCTCGCCATCGTGCAAGCACCGGTCCGCATGCTCGCGCACTCGTTGTTCGTGGTCGTGGCCCTTACCGGCATCAAGCTCGACTGGAAGTCGCCTCCGCGGGAAGCCGCCGCCGTGCCTTGGCGCGTCGCGATCGCCCAACTGGCGCCGATGACGCTGGTGATCGCAGCCCTGGCCGTCGGTATCGCGCTGATCGATGCCAGCGCACTGGCCTGGCTGATGCCGGTGGGTCTGCCGTTGCTGCTGGCGATCCCGCTGACGGTCCTGACCAGCCAGATCGCCCTCGGCAACTCGCTGCGCGACCGCGGCTTCCTGCTGATCCCTGAAGAATCGCGTTCGCCGGCAGTGCTCCGGCGCGCATGGATGCACGCCGTGCGTCTCGCCCGCGCCTGAGCCCTCCACGCCCCAATGGAAAAGCCCGCATCCGCGGGCTTTTTCTTTTCCAGGAATACCTCGGAACCGGCTCAGCGGGCCGCTGGTATCGCCCGCGGCAGGGAATCAGAACCTCGGCATGCCGCCACCGCCCCCCATACCGGGCATTCCCTTCATGCCGCCCATGCGCTTCATCATCTTCATCAGGCCGCCGCCCTTCATCTTCTTCATCATCCCCTGCATCTGCTCGAACTCGTTGAGCAGGCGGTTCACTTCCTGAACCTGCACGCCGGCACCGGCAGCGATGCGCCGCTTGCGGGTGGCCTTGAGAAGTTCAGGCTTGCGGCGCTCCAGCGGCGTCATGCTGTTGATGATGCCTTCCTTGCGCCGGATATCGCGCTCGGCGCGGGTCATGTCGGCCTCGGTGGCCTTGGCGGCCATCTGCGCAGGCAGCTTGTCCATGATGCTGGACAGCCCACCCATCTGTTTCATCTGCTGCAGCTGGCCGAGGAAGTCGTTGAGATCGAAGCCCGCACCGCTCTTGACCTTCGCCGCCAGCTTCTGCGCCGCCGCGACGTCGACACCGGCCGTGACCTGCTCGACCAGCGCGACGATGTCGCCCATGCCCAGGATGCGGCCGGCGTGGCGTTCGGCATCGAACACCTCCAGGCCGTCGATCTTTTCGCTGACGCCGGCAAACTTGATCGGCACACCGGTGACCTGCCGCACCGACAGCGCCGCACCGCCGCGCGAATCGCCATCGGTCTTGGTCAGAATGATGCCGGTCAGCGGCAGCGCGTCCTTGAAGGCCTTGGCGGTGTTGATCGCGTCCTGACCCTGCATCGCGTCGACCACGAACAGCGTTTCGATCGGATTCAGCGCCGCATGCAATTCCTTGATTTCCTGCATCAGGACTTCGTCGATCGCGAGTCGGCCTGCCGTGTCGACCAGCAGCACGTCGAAGAAGTGGCGCTTGGCGTGATCCAGCGCAGCGCGCGCGATGTCGAGCGGCTTCTGGTCCGGCGTGCTGGGGAACCATTCCGCGCCGGCCTGCTTGGTCACTGTCTTGAGTTGCTCGATGGCAGCCGGACGATAGACGTCGCCCGAGACGGTCAGTACCTTCTTCTTGCGCTTCTCGATCAGGTGCTTGGCAAGCTTCGCAGTGGTGGTGGTCTTGCCGGCGCCTTGCAGGCCGGCCATGAGGATCACGGCTGGCGGCTGTGCAACGAGATTGATGTCCGCCACGCCTTCGCCCATCGTCGCGGCGAGTTCGCGGTTGACGATACCCACCAGTGCCTGACCGGGCTTCAGCGAACCCAACACTTCCTGGCCGAGCGCCTTTTCCTTGACGCGACCGACGAAATCGCGGACCACCGGCAATGCGACGTCGGCTTCGAGCAGGGCCATCCGCACTTCGCGCAACATGTCCTGCACGTTGGCTTCGGTGATGCGAGCCTGCCCGCTCATCGTCTTGACGAGCCGGGAGAATTTTTCAGTGAGGGCGGTGGCCATGAAGAGGTACCTTGTTGTCGCGGAAGCGAACGATGGAAGTCGTGAGAACCAGAAGCCAGTAACCAGCGCGAAGCCTAGCCCCATTTCGCGCAACACCGCGGAACCGGCTCCGCCGGGCCGCTGGTGTTGACCCCGGCAGGGGGTGGGCGCCCGACACGAAGTGCGGGCAACCTGGGGGCGAGCCAGTAAACTCAGTCGATGATTTTAGCGATCCCCTCCCCGCTCGGCGTGGCGCTGGGCATCGCCACCGCCGCCGCCTATGGCGTTACCGCCGCAGCGTCTTCCTGGCTCAGTCGATCGTCCACGCAATGGATGCTCGCATTGGCCTGGCTGCTGCACGCGTTTGCGCTGGGCTGTGGTCTCGGGGGCGGCACCCCGCACTTCGGATTTGCACCGGCGATTTCCGTGACCGCCTGGCTTGTACTCACCGTGTACGGCATCGAGAGCCGCATGTACCCGCAACTCCAGGTCCGGCGCGCGCTCGCGGTGCTGGGCGCGGCGGCGGTTCTGCTCGCCGTGCTATTCCCGGGGACGCCGCTGCACGTCTCGGCATCGCCATGGTTGCCGCTGCATTTGGCGCTGGGCATTGCTTCCTACGGATTGTTCGGCGCCGCCGTGGTTCATGCGTGGCTCATGACGCGCGCCGAAAAGCAGATCCGGCTCGCGGCCGAAACACAGAGCGGCGTACCTCTGCTCACGATGGAGCGCCTGACCTTCCGCTTCGTGGCGGCGGGCTTCGTGCTGTTGTCGGCCACGCTGCTGGCGGGCATCTTCTTCAGTGAAACGCTCTATGGCGCGACCGTCCGCGGCTGGAAATGGGATCACAAGACGGTGTTCTCGATCCTCGCGTGGATCACCTTTGCGGTTCTCTTGATAGGACGCGCACGCTTCGGCTGGCGCGGGCGCACGGCGCGGCGCGTGCTCTATGCGGGCTCCGCGTTGCTGTTGCTCGCCTACGTGGGATCGCGCTTCGTCCTCGAGGTCGTCCTCTCGCGCACGCCCTCATGAAGTACCTGCTCGTCCTCGCCGTGATCGTCGTGGCCATCTGGTTCTGGCGCCGAGGTCGTCAGGAAGAAATGCAGATGCGCTCGCGGCCGCCGCCACCGCCTCCCGCCGTCGGCGCACCGAAGGCCATGGTCCGTTGCGCCTACTGCGGGTTGCACCTGCCCGCCGCCGACGCCATCAACGGCCCCGATGGCATCTATTGCAGCGCAGCGCACCGAAAAGCCGCAGAAAGCCAAGGATGACTGCCTTCCTGTGGTCGCGGGGCGAGCCGGCTACGGATTGGAGTTCGCTCGAGAAATTCAACACCGAGAGCTCGGCGCTGCTGCGGCTTTGGCGTGGATTCATGGCGGCGCGATGCTTTGTCGCGGCCGTGCTCCTGCTCTTGCCGGGCGTGACCATGGTTCTCAAGCAACCCGTGCAGGGACCGGCGATCGCCCTCTCGGTCGTCTATCTGATCGCCGTGCTGTTGGCAGCACGGTATGCACCCTTCCAGCCGATCCGCAGATTCGGAGGCGCCTGGCTGTCGACGATCGGCATCGACCTCGTCACATTCACGGCGCTGCAGGTGCTGCAGGTGGGGGGCGTCAATTACACGCCGCTGTTCGCTCTCCCGGTGCTGATGGGGGCGGTGCTCGGCACTGGGACCGTCGGCCTCGGCACCACCGCAGCGGCCACGCTGCTGCTGCTTGGCCATGCAGCGTGGTACTGGCTGGAGCAGCCGGCAGACACCTCGCCCCGTTTCGTCCAGGCCGCGCTGACGGGCACCGGCCTGTTCGTGGTGGCCCTGATCGCGCACGAACTGGCTCGCCGGCTGACGCGCGAAGAAGCGATGGCGCAACGCAGTCGCAGCGCCGCGCAGATGCATGCGATGGTCAACGACCTCGTGATCGAAACCCTCAGCGAGGGCGTCCTCGTGATCGACGCGGAGGGCCAGGTGCACGCGGTCAATCCCGCGGCCGACGCGATCCTCGGCCACGGCCTCGCCGAGATTCCGCAGCCCTTCGCACTCGGCGCCTATCCGGCCTGGGTGCCTCTTGCCGGTCTTGCGCGCCAGACCTTCTCGCGTCGCGCGCCACAGGCCAAGGAGGTTCCCGTCGCACAGGCCCACGGCGCACCGCGCGAGGTCCGCGTGCGCACGCGCCTGACGCAATCCCACGACAGCCACGCCGAGAGCCTCTGCGTGATGTTCCTTCAGGACCTGCGCGAGCTCGAAGCCCGCATCCGCACCGAAAAGCTGGCGGCCATGGGTCGCATGTCTGCCGCCGTCGCGCACGAAATCCGCAACCCGCTCGCCGCCATCACCCAGGCCAGCGCGCTGCTCAGCGAGGATCTGGTCGACCCTGGGCATCGGCAGTTGACCACGATGGTCCAGCAGAACGCTCAGCGTCTGTCACGCATCGTGGATGACGTACTGGACGTGGCGCGGGCTCGTCAGCAGCGCGTGCTGCCGCTCGGCGAACAGGTGTCCCTGGACCCGACGGTTCGCGCGCTTGCGGAAGAATGGGTTCAGCACGCGCAGCAGCAAGGCGTCTTGCTTTCGCTCGAAGCGGGCACCGACGTACGCTTCGACGCCGAGCATCTGCGCCGCATCCTCGTGAACCTGCTGGACAACGCCGCCCGCTATGCGGGGGACCGCGAGGGCTCCATCCAGGTCAGCACCCGGCGCAACGCCACGGGCCGCGCGAGCCTGCAGGTCTGGAGCGACGGCGCACCCCTCGAACCCGCCGTGCAGCGGCACCTGTTCGAGCCCTTCTTCTCCTCCGAGAGCCGCTCAAGCGGACTCGGCCTGTTCCTGTGCCGCGAATTGTGCGAACAGCACGGCGCGACCATCGGCTACGAGCGCCGCGCCCTGTCCGCGGCGGGCCCCGAAGGCAACGAGTTCTTCGTGGCATTTGCCTCGGCCGAAAGCCGACTGACACAATAGCGGCGTGAGCACCCCCAACACCTCCGCGTCGCAGCCTGCCCAGATCCTGGTCGTCGACGACGAGCCCGACCTGCGCACGCTGTATGAACTCACCTTGTTGCGCGAGGGCTACCGCGTCGAGGCCGCCGGCAGCGTGTCGGAGGCCTGGCAGCACCTCGATGCCGGCCGCTTCGATGCAGTGATCACTGACATGCGCCTGCCCGACGGCCTCGGCATGGAGATCCTTCAGCGCATCCAGCAAGATCAGCGCAGCGAGCGTTGTGTCGTGATGACGGCCTATGGATCGGCGGAGAACGCGGTGGAGGCTCTCAAGGCCGGCGCCTTCGATTACCTCACCAAGCCGGTCGACCTGAAGCAATTCCGCTCGGTGGTGGCGTCGGCGGTGCAGGCGCCTTCGCAGCCCGCGCCGGTCAAGGCGCTGCGGCCTGTGGATGACGGCACAACGATGGCGACCACCATCGCCATCGGGGACAGCGGCGTCGCGGCACTCCGACGTCTGGTGGGCGACTCCGAACCCATGCGTCTCGTCAAGGCGCGCATCGCCAAGGTGGCGCGCGGCATGGCACCGGTGCTCGTGCGCGGCGAGTCTGGCACCGGCAAGGAGCTCGTCGCGCGCGCCGTGCATGCATGCAGTCAGCGCAGCGACGGACCTTTCGTCGCCGTCAACTGCGGTGCGATTCCCGAAAATCTTCTCGAAGCCGAGTTCTTCGGCGCGCGCAAGGGTTCATACACCGGCTCTTCGCAAGACCGCGACGGCTACTTCCAGGCGGCACGCGGCGGCACCTTGTTCCTCGACGAGATCGGCGATCTCCCGCTGGCCATGCAATCGAAGCTGCTGCGCGCCATCCAGGAGCGCAGCGTCCGGCCCATCGGCTCGACGCAGGAAGACGCCGTCGATGTCCGCATCGTGAGCGCGACCCACAAGGACCTGCATGCCGAAGTGCAGGCCAGCCGGTTCCGGCAGGATCTCTTCTACCGCCTGAACGTGATCGAGATCGCGGTCCCCGCGCTGCGCGACCGCCGCGGCGACCTGCCCGCGCTGTGCAACGCCCTGCTCGCGCGCATCGCCCGCGATGCCGGCATGCCGGTGCCGACGCTTTCCGCCGATGTGCTGCAGAGGCTCGCCGAACACCCGCTTCACGGCAACGTCCGCGAGCTCGAAAACCTCCTGCACCGCGCGGTGGCCCTCAGCGACGGCGATGTGCTCCATCTCGATCTCATGGGCGGCGGCACAGCGATCCCCAGCGAGCCGTTGCCTGCTGGACCGGTGCAACAGCCCGAGCCGGCATCCGCCGCAGAAACGGGCGCTCACGCCCGCCCCGCTCCCGCAGTGCCTCGCGACCTGCAAAGCTATCTGGATGAGCAGGAGCGGCAGATCCTCGTCCGCGCGCTGCAGGAAACCGGCTTCAACCGAACCGCCGCCGCCGCGCGCCTTGGACTGAGCCTGCGGCAGATTCGCTACCGGATCGCGCGCCTGGGCATCTCGACGCCCCACGGCGACGATGCCAACGGCCTCGGCGGCGATGAGTGAAGCCGACACAGCGCTCTGGCAATCCGGCTGGTATCGCTTCGCCCGGCGATTGCGTTCCCCCAATTTCGGGCCGCGGCCCACGGACGCGCAGATCGACCTGATCGTGCTGCATTCGATCAGCTTGCCGCCCGGCCGCTACGGCGGTGACGAGGTCCAGCAACTCTTCACGAACAGCCTCGACTGGGACGCACATCCCTATTTTTCCGGCATCCGTGGCCTCGAAGTCTCCGCCCACTTCTATGTGCGGCGCAATGGAGAGCTGTGGCAGTTCGTGAGCTGCGACGATCGCGCATGGCATGCCGGCGCTTCGTCATGGCGCGGCCGTTCGAACTGCAATGACGACTCGATCGGCATCGAACTCGAAGGGCTGGAAGGCGACACCTTCGAGCATGCGCAGTACGAGACCCTGGCCAGCCTTTGTCCGGCGATCGCGCAGCGCCATGCGATCTCGTTCATCGCGGGCCATGAACACATCGCGCCCGGCCGCAAGGAAGATCCGGGCCCCGGATTCGACTGGCGCCTGCTGCGCGAACAGCTCGGCTGGAATCTGACGATGTTTCCGCCCAACACTCTCGATCCCTGAAGTTTTTTTCAATCGCGAAGTCACAGGCGATGCGCCGCGAGGCGATACGCGCGCTTTGCCACGCCAGAGTCGGCAGCGCAGTATCCATGCGCATTTCCAGCCGATTTGCGCCCGGAAAGCGCATGAATAGCGGCCTGCGCCACCTCGTTTCAGCAATGATGCGGCTTCGCTGCCACCCGACCAGCCACAGACACGTTTCACATTCGTTGCGATTTGTGGAAAACACTATATCTAGTGGCTTGTAGCCCCCCGTGCCACTAGATATAGTGTGCTCTGCCCGGCGCTTACAGCCGGAAACAGCGGCCACAACGACACCGCAGCCCAACAAGAATTGCCAAACGAGGATCGCATGCAAACTGCACTGAACACCCCTTCCACCCCTCGCGCCGTACCCTCGACGCCGCAAAACCGAGACGTCGCCGGCTCGCCCGCTGGCAACGCCCTCGCGCACTACCAGATCATTCGCCGCAACGGCGCGGTCGTGCCTTTCGAGCCGAACAAAATCGCGATCGCGATGATGAAGGCCTTCCTGGCCGTGCACGGCACCCAGGGCGCGGCTTCCGCCAGCGTGCGCGAGACCGTCGACACGCTGACCCAGGCCGTCGTGCGCGCCATGGTGCGTTCGCGTCCGGGCGGCGGCACCTTCCACATCGAGGACGTGCAGGACCAGGTCGAACTCGGCCTGATGCGCGGCGGCCACCATGAGATCGCCCGCGCCTATGTGCTCTACCGCGAACGCCGCTCCCAGGAACGCACGAAGCAAGGGGAGCAGGACGCACCCGTCGCGACGCCCGCACTGCACGTGCTCGACCGCGGCGAAAGAGTCGCGCTCGACCTCAACGAGCTCAAGGACCTCATCGAGTCGGCCTGCATCGGCCTGGGCGACAGCATCACCGCCGCCCCGATCGTCGCCGAGACCATGCGCAACCTCTACGACGGCGTTCCGCTCGACGAGGTCTACAAGGCCTCGATCCTCGCCGCCCGCACGCTGATCGAAAAAGATCCCGACTACACCTTCGCCACCGCCCGCCTGCTGCTGCACACGATCTTCAAGGAAGTGATCGGCCGCGAAGTGCCGGCTGCGGAACGGGCCCAGGCCTACGCCGACTACTTCCCCCAATTCATCAAGAAGGGCGTCGACAACGAACTGCTGGACGAGAAGCTGCTGCAGTACGACCTGGCCCGCCTGGGCGCCGCGCTCAAGCCCGAGCGCGACATGCAGTTCGACTACCTCGGCCTGCAGACGCTCTACGACCGCTACTTCCTGCACGTGCGCAAGACGCGCATCGAGCTTCCGCAAGCCTTCTTCATGCGCGTCTCGATGGGCCTTGCGCTGAACGAGATCGACCGCGAAGCCCGCGCGATCGAGTTCTACGAAGTGCTGTCCTCCTTCGACTTCATGTCGAGCACGCCGACGCTGTTCAACAGCGGCACGCTGCGCTCGCAGCTGTCCAGCTGCTATCTCACGACCGTGCCCGACGACCTCGACGGCATCTACGAGTCGATCAAGGAAAACGCGCTGCTCTCCAAGTTCGCAGGCGGCCTTGGCAACGACTGGACGCGCGTGCGCGCCCTCGGCAGCCACATCAAGGGCACCAACGGCGAATCGCAAGGCGTCGTGCCTTTCCTCAAGGTGGTGAACGACACCGCCGTCGCGGTCAACCAGGGCGGCAAGCGCAAGGGCGCCGTCTGCACCTACCTGGAAAGCTGGCACCTCGACATCGAGGAATTCCTCGAACTGCGCAAGAACACCGGCGACGACCGCCGCCGCACGCACGACATGAACACGGCGAACTGGATTCCCGACCTGTTCATGCGCCGCGTGATGGAAAAGGGCAACTGGACGCTTTTCTCACCCTCCAACGTGCCCGACCTGCACGACAAGTTCGGCGCCGACTTCGAAAGTGCCTACGTCGCCTATGAAGAGAAGGCCTCGCGCGGCGAGCTCAAGCCGAGCCGCACCATTGCCGCGACCGACCTCTGGCGCAAGATGCTCACGATGCTGTTCGAAACCGGGCATCCGTGGATCACGTTCAAGGACGCCTGCAACGTGCGCTCGCCCCAGCAGCACGCCGGCGTGGTTCACTCGTCGAACCTCTGCACCGAGATCACGCTGAACACCAGCGACACCGAAACCGCCGTCTGCAACCTCGGCTCGGTCAACCTGCTGCAGCACCTGAAGGACGGCAAGGTCGACCAGGAGAAGCTCAAGCGCACCATCTCGACCGCGATGCGCATGCTCGACAACGTGATCGACATCAACTACTACGCGGTCAAGAAGGCGCGCGACTCGAACTTGCGCCATCGTCCGGTCGGCCTCGGCCTGATGGGCTTCCAGGACGCGCTGTACGAACTGCGCATCCCCTACGCCTCGCAGGAAGCCGTGCAGTTCGCCGACGAATCGATGGAAGCGATCTGCTACCACGCCTACTGGGCCTCGACCGACCTGGCCCGCGAGCGCGGCAAGTATTCGAGCTACAAGGGCTCGCTGTGGGAGAAGGGCGTGCTGCCGCCTGACACGCTCGACCTGCTCGAGAAGGCGCGCGGCGGCTACGTCGAAGTGGACCGCTCGTCCACCCTCGACTGGGACGCGCTGCGCCAGAAGATCAAGGCCGACGGCATGCGCAATTCAAACTGCGTCGCCATCGCACCGACCGCGACCATCTCCAACATCATCGGCGTGGATGCCTCGATCGAGCCCTGCTTCGGCAACCTCTCGGTCAAGTCCAACCTCTCCGGCGAGTTCACCGTGATCAACCACTACCTGGTGCGCGACCTCAAGCGCCTGGGCCTGTGGGACGATGTGATGGTGATGGATCTCAAGCATTTCGACGGTTCGCTGCGTCCCATCGACCGCGTGCCGCAGGACGTCAAGGCGCTCTACGCCACCGCGTTCGAGATCGAGACCACGTGGCTCGTCGAAGCCGCCGCGCGTCGCCAGAAGTGGATCGACCAGGCGCAGTCGCTCAACATCTACATGGCCGGCGCATCGGGCAAGAAGCTCGACGACACCTACAAGCTCGCATGGCTGCGTGGTCTCAAGACCACCTACTATCTGCGCACGCAGAGCGCGACGCACGCCGAGAAGTCCACCGTTCAATCGGGTCGGCTCAACGCGGTGTCATCGGGCAACGGCGACTCGTCGTCGGGCATGAGCGCACTCGAAGCGGCCGCGCTCGCAGCACAAGCGCAGTTGAATGCGATCCCCGCAACCGACATCGCGTTCTGCGGTGTCGATGATCCGACGTGCGAAGCATGCCAATGATGTCGGCATGAAGTGGAGGTCGTTCGCGGCATCGCCTGACAATTTGCGATGCATGCGAACAACATAACGACAACATAATTGGAGCGCGATGTGAAGGAGCACTTTGCAACTCACATCGTTGCTCACATAATTTGAGCATTGGATTTTTCTATGTTGACCTGGGACGAAGAAGTCAAGCCCTCCTTGCCAAAGGATCTGCAACAAGGATTGCGGCACACATCGAACAGCGGCGCGCAAGTCGGCCGCTCGTCGGAGTTTCCGACTTCGCAAATTGCTTCCCAAATTTCTCCTGCTTCGCTTTCGTCGCCCGCCGCTGCCGTGCGCACGCTCGATGACGGCGCTCCAGTGCGTCCTGCACGGGCAGCGACGTCGACCGCAGCGGCCACACCGGTCACGCGTCGCGTCAACGCCGCCGACAAGCGGATCATCAACGGCCAGACCGACGTCAACCAGCTGGTGCCGTTCAAGTACAAGTGGGCCTGGGAAAAATACCTCGCCACCTGCGCCAACCACTGGATGCCGCAGGAAGTGAACATGACGCGCGACATCGCGCTCTGGAAAGATCCCAACGGCCTGACCGAAGACGAGCGCCGCATCGTCAAGCGCAACCTCGGCTTCTTCGTGACCGCCGACTCGCTGGCCGCCAACAACATCGTGCTCGGCACCTACCGCCACATCACGGCGCCCGAGTGCCGCCAGTTCCTGCTGCGCCAGGCCTTCGAAGAGGCGATCCACACGCACGCCTACCAATACATCGTCGAATCGCTCGGCCTGGACGAGAGCGAGATCTTCAACGCCTACAACGAAGTGCCGTCGATCCGCGAGAAGGACCAGTTCCTGATCCCGTTCATCGACGCCATCAGCGACCCGAATTTCCACACCGGCACACACCAGAACGACCAGACCTTGCTCAAGTCGCTGATCGTCTTCGCCTGCCTGATGGAAGGGCTCTTCTTCTACGTCGGCTTCACGCAGATCCTCGCGCTGGGCCGCCAGAACAAGATGACCGGTGCCGCCGAGCAGTACCAGTACATCCTGCGCGACGAGTCGATGCACTGCAATTTCGGCATCGACCTGATCAACCAGCTCAAGCTCGAGAATCCGCACCTCTGGACCGCCGAGTTCAAGGCAGAGATCAAGGCCCTCTTCATGAAGGCCGTCGAGCTCGAATACAAGTACGCCGAGGACACCATGCCACGTGGCGTGCTCGGCATGAACGCCTCCATGTTCAAGGGCTACCTGCGCTACATCGCCAATCGGCGCGCGCAGCAGATCGGCCTCGAAACGCTCTTCCCGAACGAAGAAAACCCGTTCCCCTGGATGAGCGAAATGATTGACCTGAAGAAGGAGCGCAATTTCTTCGAAACCCGTGTGATCGAGTATCAGTCGGGTGGCGCCCTGTCCTGGGATTGAATTTTTTCGATAAAAACAAAGTGAATTCAAGAATTGCTCTCACCAACGAATCGCACCGGAGAGTGCGGCATCGGTGAGGGCGCAGGTGTTCATGGTGCTGGGGTTGCTCCAACGCCATGAATCGCTTCACGCTGACCAACATGCGTGGAGTGCTTCAAAAGGTTGATTTTTTCAACTTGATCAAGGAGAAATAGAAATGGCAACTGCAAAGAAAGCGCCGGCCAAGAAGGCCGCAGCGAAGAAGGCTCCGGCTAAGAAGGTCGCAGCCAAGAAGGTCGTGGCCAAGAAGGCTCCGGCGAAGAAGGTCGTAGCCAAGAAGGCTCCGGCTAAGAAGGTCGCAGCCAAGAAGGTAGCAGCCAAGAAGGCTCCGGCGAAGAAGGTCGTAGCCAAGAAGGCGCCGGCGAAGAAGGCTCCTGCGAAGAAGGCAGCAGCCAAGAAGGCCCCGGCGAAGAAGGCCGCTGCGAAGAAGGCTCCTGCCAAGAAGGCGCCTGCGAAAAAGGCTGCAGCCAAGAAGCCTGCCGCCAAGAAAGCAGCGAAGAAGCCTGCTGCGAAGAAGGCCAAGGCGCCCGCCAAGGCTGCCGTAGCGCCTGCCCCTGCGCCTGCTGCCGCGCAGACGACGCTGAACCCTCAGGCAGCTTGGCCGTTCCCTACGGCCAGCAAGCCCTGAGTCTCTCAGCGGCTCTCAAGGCAAAGCCCGGTACCGCAAGGTGCCGGGCTTTTTTCTTTCAGCGGTCGGTCAGAGGCCGAGCGCCTTGCGGTCGATCTTGTAGTTCTGCGGACCGCGCTGCGCGATCTTGAGCGCGCCCAGCTGATTGCCCAGCGCAGCGCAACGCGCGAGCGACCAGCCCTGCTCCAGACCGAACAGCAATGCGCCGCGCCATGCATCGCCGCAGCCCGTGGGCTCGATCACGGCCTCCGGCTTCACCGCCGGCACATGCTCGCGGTCGCCGTTGCTCCAGACTTCGCAGCCCTCCGCAGCCAGGGTGACCACGAGGCCGCGCACGCGCTTCGAAATCTCGGCAAGACTCCAGCCGGTGCGCTGCGAAAGCATCTTTCCTTCGTAGTCGTTGACCACAACCCAGCTGGCCAGGTCCACGAAGTGCGCCAGCTCCTTGCCGTCGAACATCGGCAGGCCCTGGCCCGGATCGAACACGAAGGGAATATCGGCGGCCTTGAACTGCTCGGCGTGTTGCAGCATGGCTTCGCGGCCGTCAGGCGCCACGATACCGAGGCGCACGTCCTCGCGCGCCGTGACGCGCGTGATGTGAGCCTGCTGCATCGCGCCTGGGTGGAACGCCGTGATCTGGTTGTTGTCACGGTCGTTCATGATCATCGCCTGCGCGGTGAAGGTGTCGCTGACCTGCCGCACGAACTCGGTGCTGATGCCGAGCGAGCGCAGGCGCTCCAGATAGTCGGCGCCGTCGCTACCGACCGTTGCCATGGGCAATGCCGTGCCGCCGAGCGCATTGAGGCTGTAGGCGATGTTGCCGGCGCAACCGCCGAAGTCGCGCCGCAAGCCGGGCACCAGGAACGACACGTTCAGGATGTGCAATTGATCAGGAAGGATCTGGTCGGCGAACCGGCCTTCGAAAGTCATGATCGTGTCGAACGCGAGAGAACCGCATATCACTGCTGCCATGGATGATGAACCGTAGGTTGAATTGAATGGAAAGGCACGCGGCGCTCAGGGATAGAGCGCCTCCAGCCGAAAACCGGCGACGGGTGGCAAGGCCTGGACCTCGGGCCCGGTGAGTTTCAACGCGAGCGACGCCGCACGTTCTGCGCGCGCCGGCAGCACGAGCGGCGCGCTGAACTCGGAGGGCATGAGCACGCGCCGCACCACGGCCCGTTCCTGCGTATCGAGCAACGTCAGCTCGACTGCGGGCATGGCGAGCGGTACGTCCGCGGCGTTGCGAAGCGTGAAGCTGAGTTGATAGCCCTCGTCGTTCTTGCCGCGCGCGAACGACGCGCCATCGACCTTGATGTCGTTGATCTGGCGCAGCGCCGAGATTTCGCAGCCCAGCAGTTTGCACATCGATGCGAGCGGCAGACGAGCCGATGGTTGGCGAGCGACGATCAGGTCGCGCTCCTGATAGAGCACCTGCCCCACCAGCAACACGGCAGCCAGGATCGCGAGCACCACCATCGAGCGCCGCACCGCGACCCGCTGCCAGAAGCCTCCCGTTTCCTCCGTCCCGAAAAGCGACGCCATGTCAGACACACTCGCCGCGCTGGGCTCCGGTTCGCTGGCGGCAAGGATGACCGGCGCGGCTTCGACGGCCGCAGCCTTTTCCTTCTGCTCGCGAGCCTTGGCCTTCGCGATCTTGGCGGATTTGGCATGCGCCCTTCGCAATGCTTTTTGAAGCTGCACATCGGCAGCGGCATCTTGCGCCAAGGCTGCGCCTGAGTCGGACTGGACAGGCTCGGCCGCAGGCGCAGGCGCAGGCGCAGGTGCCGCCACGGGCGACGACAAACTCAGGTCGATGTCCGGAAAGGAAAGTGGAGGAGGAAGCGGCGGTCGCACGGCTATGCGGCCTTCGTCCTCCAGCGTCAGTGTTTCCGGAGCCGGCCAGTGATGGTCCGAGACAACGCCGGCGAGGGGCAAGGTATCGTGGCCGGACTCGCCGGCAACGTCCGGCTCCTCGATGTCCGGATTCGACGGTTCATGCTCGTCATCGAAAAAGTCCGCCTCCGCTTCGTCCCGCAGGGCCTCTTCTTCATCCTCCGTCTGCAACTCGGGCTGTACTTGCGGTTCCGATTGCGATGCCAGTGCAGCCTCGGATTCGACGTCGTAAACGATCGCGGCCGGCGAAGATGATTCGTCAGCGGCCGGCTCAGGCGCCGGGGCATCCGTGTCATGCAGTTCGATGGTCGCATCGAACACTTCACTGCAGCGGCCGCAACGCACCCATCCATCCGAAATGCGAAGCTGGTCCCTCACCACCTTGAAAGTGGTGGCGCACGCAGGACAGCGGGTGACCAGACTCATGTGGCGAAGATTGTAGGGGTGGCACCCATCCAGTTTGGCTTGCTCGCGTTGCAAACCAGTTCGTGAAACTCCGCGGAACCGGCTTGGCCGGGCAAGCCTGGGGGCGAGCTAGATTCTTGCGGTCATCAAGATCCAGCCATCCTCGCTGTCACTCACTTCGAGCGACGCATAGGGTGCATAGGCCAGTTTGAGCTCGTCGGCCTGGCGCTCGAGGATGCCAGCCAGGACCAGGGCTCCGCCCGGTGCCACATGGCCGCACAACAGCGGCGCCAGCACCTTGAGCGGGGTCGCGAGAATGTTCGCGAGCACGATGTCGTAGAGGCCGCTTGACGCTTCAGGCAGCCCTGCGTTCAGGCGCACGCTGTTCGCCTCGGCATTGAGTCGCGTCGATTCGACTGCTGCTTCGTCGATGTCGACCGCATCGATATCAACCGCACCGAACTTTGCCGCCCCGATCGCGAGGATGCCCGAACCGCAGCCGTAGTCGAGCACGCGACGCCCAGCCAGACTCCCCTGCGACGCGGTCCACCGCAAGCACATGCGCGTGGTCGGATGTGTTCCGGTGCCGAAAGCCAGCCCCGGATCCAGCCGGATGACCTGCTTCGCCTGCGCCGGCGGCTCGTGCCAAGTCGGAACGATCCAGAACTCGGTCGTGATCTCCACGGGCGAGAACTGCGACTGCGTCAACCGAACCCAGTCCTGCTCCGGCACGTCGACAACGCCCAGCACGCTGCACCCATCGAAGAAGTCCTGTGCGGCCAGCACCGACGCCGCTTCCCGCGCCAATTGCTCGCTGGCAAACAAGGCGATCACGCGAGAACGTTGCCAACCCTCCTTGGGCGGAGGCATGCCCGGCTCGCCGAACAACGCCTGCTCGGCATCGGTCTGTGCATCGGCATCTTCAACCGACACGCTCAGTGCATCCAGCGCATCGAGCGCGTCGCTGACGTCCTCGACGCTGTCCTCCGGCGCAAGCAGACGAAGTTCAAACATGGAAGCTCCTCTCAATTGTTTGGCCCGGGCATCCGGCGCGCCCCCGGCCGGCCAGCGAAGCGAGGCCAATTCGTGAAACACCGCGGAACCGGCTTTGCCGGGCCGCTGGTGTTGCCCCCGGCGAGGGGGTGGGCGGCTACACGAAGTGAGCCAACCTGGGGGAGATCAACGTTTATGCGCAGCCAGCCACTCTTCGAGATAGTGGATGTTGGTGCCGCCGCTCATGAACTTGGCGTCGACCATCAGTTCGCGATGCAGCGGCACGTTGGTCTGGATGCCTTCGATCACCGTTTCGTTCAGCGCCGTGCGCATGCGCGCAAGCGCCTGCTCGCGCGTGTCGCCGTGCACGATGATCTTGCCGATCATCGAGTCGTAGTTCGGCGGCACGAAGTAGTTGGTATAGACGTGCGAATCCACGCGCACCCCGGGGCCGCCGGGCGGATGCCACATCGTGATGCGGCCCGGCGACGGCGTGAACTTGTAGGGATCTTCGGCATTGATGCGGCACTCGATCGCGTGGCCGCGCATTTCGATCTGGCGCTGCGTGAACGGCAGCTTCTCACCGGCCGCCACCATGATCTGCGTCTTCACGATGTCGATGCCGGTGGTGAATTCCGTGACCGGATGCTCCACCTGCACGCGCGTGTTCATTTCGATGAAGTAGAACTCGCCGTTTTCGTAGAGAAACTCGAACGTGCCGGCGCCGCGGTAGCCGATCCGCTTGCACGCAGCCGCGCAGCGCTCGCCGATCTTCTCGATGAGCTTGCGCGGAACGCCCGGGGCGGGCGACTCCTCGATCACCTTCTGATGGCGCCGCTGCATCGAGCAGTCGCGCTCGCCGAGGTAGACAGCGTTCTTGTGCTTGTCAGCCAGCACCTGGATTTCGATGTGGCGCGGGTCCTGGAGAAACTTCTCCATGTAGACGGCCGGATTGTTGAAGGCCGCGCCGGCTTCCGCCTTGGTCATCTGGATCGCGTTGATCAGCGCCGCTTCGGTGTGGACCACGCGCATGCCGCGCCCACCACCGCCGCCCGCGGCCTTGATGATGACCGGGTAGCCGATCGCCCGCGCGATGCGCTTGTTGGCGGTCGGGTCGTCCGACAGTTCACCATCCGAGCCCGGCACGCAGGGGACGCCGGCTTTGATCATGGCCTGCTTTGCGGACACCTTGTCGCCCATGAGGCGGATCGATTCGGGCGTGGGCCCGATGAACTGGAAGCCGCTCTGCTCGACGCGCTCCGCGAAGTTCGCGTTCTCGCTCAGGAAGCCATAGCCAGGATGGATCGCCTCGGAGTCCGTCACTTCGGCAGCCGAGATGATCGCGGGCATGTTCAGATAGCTCTGCGACGATGGCGCGGGACCGATGCAAACGGCCTCTTCGGCCAGCTTGACGTACTTCGCATCTCGGTCGGCCTCGGAATACACCATCACGGCCTTGATGCCGAGCTCGCTGCAGGCGCGCTGGATCCGCAGGGCAATCTCGCCGCGATTGGCGACCAGGATCTTCTTGAACATGGTCACTCGATGATGAACAGCGGTTGGCCGTATTCGACCGCCTGGCCGTTCTCGACGAGGATCTGGGTGACAGTGCCGGCCTTGTCGGCCTCGATTTCGTTGAGGATCTTCATCGCCTCGATGATGCAGACGGTGTCGCCTTCCTTCACTTGGGTGCCGATCTCAACGAATGCGGGAGCGCCCGGACTCGAGGAACGGTAGAAGGTGCCGACCATCGGGGACTTGACCGCATGGCCGGTGGCTGTCGCTTCTGCCGGCGCGGGGCTCGCAGCAGGTGGGGGAGCCGTGCCGATCGCGGGTGCGGCGGCTGGCGCAGCTACGGTTTGCACGTACTGGACAGGTGCGGCGATGCCACCCTTGACGATTCGGACCTTGCCTTCCGTTTCGGTGATTTCCAGTTCGGAAATGTTGGATTCAGACACCAGATCGATCAGTGTCTTGAGCTTGCGTAGATCCATGGGACTCCAGCGTCGGCTTTGCCGCTTATTAGAACTTAACTCGCCTGAAAATCGGCCTTTTTCGGCGTTTCAACGCCATCTGCCTGATTTGTGGGGCTGGATTCTAGCCGTGAAATTATGCGCGCCGCCAAGCTTGCAGATCGCCTGGGTCCAGCCTGCCCATTTTACGCGCCGCCACTGCGCCGGTGCCGTCGATCACCAGCGTGAAGGGTAGCCCCCCCGACGTGTTGCCGAGTTGCTTGACCAACTCTGTGCCCTGTAAACCAGCCAGTCCAATGGGGTAGCTGACGGGCGTCTTGTCGAGAAACTTGCGGACAGCACTGGGCTGATCAATTGCCAATCCAATCACTTGCCAACCGTTGGCGCCATTTTCCCGAAAGAAGGCATCAATCATCGGCATTTCCTCGACACAAGGCGGGCACCACGTCGCCCAGAAGTTGACGAGAAGCGGCTTGCCGCGCAGCCCACCGATCGCAAGTTCGCCGCCTTCGGGCCGGTCGAATCGCTGAGACCAGAACGCGTCATCCAGTCGCTCGCCAGCGCCGTGCGAGGCCTTGCTTCGCCAGTAAGCGCCGCCAATTCCGGCGGCGGCCGCGACCGCGGCAACGCCACCGTAAAGCAAGCCGCGACGAGTCGGGCTGGAAGTCATCCGCTTTCCTTTTCTTTTTCGATCAATCGCCTGAGCGCGGCAAGATTGCCGCGGGGCACACGCCCCTGGGCATCGTGCTTCAGCGCGCCGCGAAGGTCGTCGAGGTCGTAGACCAGCAGATGGACACCGATTTCCTCTCCCAGCACCCGGCTCGCCGCGTGAACACTCAGCGCCTCGACCTGCTCTCCGTGAAAGCCGGTGACCATGCGGGGTTCATAGTCCACGTGATGGTCGATCAGCGCGATCTCGGCCGATTTCGAGTCATCACAGAAGAGCTGGATATAGATATCCGAAAGTCTCGTGGCCGTGCCGTGCCACACGGCGCCGCCGACATGCGGCCTGAATTCGGCCATGCGCTCCATCCACTCCAGCGCCAGGACGCGCAAGGCGTGCAGTTCCTTGGGCTGCGTGTCTGCGCAATAGAGCCGGATATAGTCCCGCACCTCGGCCTCGACCTCATCGTTGTTGGGCAACGCGGTACGCGCAGGCAAGGCCAGGTCGCGCAGTGCGCGGCGCTTGGCAGGCCCATACTCCAGCCCCTCTTCGACGACGAGGCGGGCTGCGGCAGCGGCGATTTCCTGCTTGGACTCATCCATCGGGTCATTTTGCCCCCAGTAGGGCAGGCGCAGAAGACGGGAGCGCCAGCATCCCTAGAATCGGCCGATGCACATTCACATTCTCGGCATCTGCGGCACCTTCATGGGAGGTGTCGCGGCGCTGGCGCGCGAAGCCGGCCACCGGGTGACCGGCTGCGATGCCGGCGTCTATCCGCCGATGAGCGACCAACTGCGCGCCCTCGGCATCGACCTGATCGAGGGTTTCGGCGCCGACCAGCTCGGCTTGAACCCCGACGTTTTCGTGGTCGGCAACGTGGTTTCACGCCTCCGCCTGCCCGACGGCTCGCCGAAGTTTCCGCTGATGGAAGCGATCCTCGATGCCGGCGCAAGCTACACCAGCGGTCCGCAATGGCTGGCTGAGCACGTGCTGCAGGGCCGTCACGTGATGGCGGTCGCAGGGACGCATGGCAAGACGACCACTACGTCGATGCTTTCGTGGGTCCTGGAGCGCGCCGGCCTGTCCCCCGGATTTCTCGTGGGCGGCGTGCCGCTCGATTTCGGCGTGTCTGCCCGGCTCGGGCGCGACAGCGACGTGCCCTTCGTGATCGAAGCCGACGAATACGACACCGCATTTTTCGACAAGCGCAGCAAGTTCGTCCACTACCGTCCGCGTACGGCGATCCTGAACAACCTGGAATTCGATCACGCCGACATCTTTGACGATCTCGCGGCAATCGAAAGGCAGTTCCATCACCTCGTGCGCACAGTCCCGGGCACTGGCCGCATCGTCGTGAACGCGACCGAGGAAAGCCTGCAGCGCGTGCTGGCGCAAGGATGCTGGAGCGAGCTCGCCCGCTTCGGCGCCGGCGGCGAATGGAAGGCGCGAGGCTCGCACGATGCCTTCGACGTGCTCCGCAACGGCGCGCCGGTCGGCCGCGTCGAATGGGCGCTGAGCGGCTTGCACAACCAGATGAATGCACTGGCCGCCATCGCCGCGGCCGAACACGTGGGCGTGGCGCCTGCCGCTGCGGCAGACGCATTGGGCAGCTTCCGCAATGTGCGCCGCCGCATGGAGTTGCGCGGCACCGTGAACCGCCGGCAAGGCGCGATCACGGTGTATGACGATTTCGCCCACCATCCGACCGCGATCCGGACCACGCTCGATGGTCTGCGCCAGAAGCTGGACGCCGACGGCAAGAACGACGATCGGATCCTCGCGGTCTTCGAACCACGCAGCAACACCATGAAACTGGGAACCATGGCGGCACAGCTGCCTTGGAGCCTGGAAGCGGCCGACCTGTCGTTCTGCCACAGCGGCGGGCTGGACTGGGACGCCGCGGCGGCGCTCGCTCCCATGGGCGCACGGGCGCAGGTGGCCGGCGACATCGACGCACTCGTCGCGCATGTGATTGCGGCCGCGCGCCCCGGTGACCACATCGTGTGCATGAGCAACGGCGGCTTCGGCGGCGTTCACGACAAGCTGCTTTCGGCGCTGAACGCGTCGGATTGAGCCGGGTGCGGGGCTAACATGCGCACCATGCGTGCGCAACAGCTCATCGAGACTTTGAATCTCCAGCCTCACCCCGAGGGCGGCTGGTATCGCGAGATGTTCCGGTCGGCGGCGCAGGTCAAGCCCGACGACGGCCGGCCCGCCCGCGACGCGTTGACCACCATCTATTTCCTGCTGGAAGCACACCAGCACTCACGCTGGCACCGGGTGCAGTCGGACGAAGTCTGGATTCACCTGGAAGGCGCACCGCTTGCGCTCTGGACGAGCGACGCGGCGCTACGCATGCCACCCAAGCATGTGCGACTGGGCCCTGTCGACGTGCACGGCACCCGGCCCCAGCACACCGTGCCGGCAAGCCAGTGGCAGGCAGCCCGGCCGATCGCTGCCGAAGATGGGGCCGATTACACGCTGGTCAGTTGCACCGTCGGTCCGGGCTTCGATTTCAACGATTTCTCGTTCATGCGGCCCGACGGCGACGAGGCCGCGCTTTTGCGGCACCACTGGCCGGAACTGGCTGCGCTGATCTGACACGCAGCCCGTCGCCCTTCAATGGCGGCGCTTCTTGACAGCGTGCGACAGCAGGTCGAGCACCTGCGTCGAATCGTCCCAGCCGATGCACGCGTCAGTGATGCTCTTGCCGTATTCGAGGCTGGAAACGGCGTCCTTGCCCGGCGTGAACTTCTGCGCGCCCGCGTGCAGGTGGCTCTCGACCATCAGCCCGAAAATGCTGCGGCTGCCGCCGGCAATCTGCCCCGCAATGTCTTTGGCGACGTCAATCTGCTTCTGGTGCTGCTTGCTGCTGTTGGCGTGGCTGCAATCGACCATCAGCGTGGGATGCAGCTTGGCGGCCTCGAGATCCTTGCAGGCGGCGGCGACGCTGGCGGCGTCATAGTTCGGCGCCTTGCCGCCGCGCAGGATGACGTGGCAGTCCTTGTTGCCGTTCGTCTGCACGATGGCGACCTGGCCGTTCTTGTGCACCGAGAGAAAGTGATGGCCGCGCGCCGCGGCCTGGATCGCATCGGTGGCGATGCGGATGTTGCCGTCGGTGCCGTTCTTGAAGCCGATCGGCGCGGACAGGCCGGAAGCCAGTTCCCGATGCACCTGGCTTTCGGTGGTGCGCGCGCCGATCGCGCCCCAAGCAATCAGATCACCGATGTACTGCGGCGAGATCACATCGAGGAATTCGCTACCCGCCGGAAGGCCCATCCGGTTGATGTCGATCAGGAGCTGTCGCGCGATGCGCAGGCCCTCGTCGATGCGGTAGCTCTCGTCGAGGTAGGGATCGTTGATGAGGCCCTTCCAACCCACCGTCGTGCGCGGCTTCTCGAAGTAGACGCGCATCACGATCTCCAGCGTGCCGGCGTACTTCTCGCGCTCGGCCTTCAGGCGCCGTGCGTAGTCCAGCGCAGCCGCCGGATCGTGGATGGAGCACGGCCCCATGACGACCAACAGCCGGTCGTCCTTGCCGGCCATGATGTTGTGGATCGCGCGGCGGGTGCCGGTGATCAGCGACTCGACCGGCGTCCCCCGGATCGGGAAGAAGCGGATCAGGTGTTCGGGAGGAGGCAACACAGTGATGTCCTTGATGCGTTCGTCGTCGGTCCGGCTGGTCTTTTCGACGTTCGCATACCAGGTGTCGCTGGGCGGGGCGGCTTTTGAGCTCATCTGCGTTCCTTTTTCGGGTGTCTTGAGTTTCGTGAGGGCAAGAAAAAACCGCCGGGCTTTTGGCACCGGCGGTTTTGGGAGGTTCTGCTTGTCTGCTTGCTTTACGCGCGCGCCTCTCGTCCGCCGGAAACCGGGAACCAAAAGTAGGCAAAGAAATAAGCGCGGATGGCGGACATGGGCGTGAAATGTAGCACGGTTTGGCGGCTTCAGGCAGTCCCGCCGACCGTCAGGCCGTCGATGCGCAAGGTCGGCTGGCCGACGCCCACAGGCACGCTCTGGCCTTCCTTGCCGCAGGTGCCGACGCCGGAATCGAGCGACATGTCGTTGCCGATCATCGTGACGCGGGTGAGCGCGTCGGGGCCGTTGCCGACCAGCGTTGCGCCCTTCACGGGGTACTGGATCTTGCCGTTTTCCACCCAGTAGGCTTCGCTCGCGGAGAACACGAACTTGCCGCTCGTGATGTCGACCTGGCCGCCGCCGAAGTTGGTGGCGTAGAGACCCTTCTTGATGCTGGCGATGATTTCCTCCGGCACGCGGTCGCCGCCGAGCATGTAGGTGTTGGTCATGCGAGGCATCGGTGCGTGCGCGTAGCTTTCACGCCGGCCGTTGCCCGTGGGCTTGGCCTTCATCAGGCGCGCATTGAGCGAGTCCTGGATGTAGCCCTTGAGAATGCCGTCCTCGATCAGCACGTTGCGCTGGGTCGCATTGCCTTCGTCGTCGACGTTAAGCGATCCGCGGCGATCGGCGATGGTGCCGTCGTCGAGCACCGTCACGCCCTTGGCCGCCACCCGCTGGCCGATCCGACCCGAGAACGCGCTCGAACCCTTGCGGTTGAAGTCGCCTTCCAGGCCGTGGCCGATGGCCTCGTGCAGCAGGATGCCGGGCCAGCCTGGGCCGAGGACCACGGTCATCTCGCCTGCCGGCGCAGGACGCGAATCAAGATTCGTGAGCGCCGACTTGACGGCCTGGTCCACGTATTCGGCGATGTGCGCGTCGTCGAAATAGGCGAGCCCGAAACGGCCACCGCCGCCGCCTGAACCCACCTCGCGGCGGCCGTTCTGCTCGGCGATCACGGTGACCGACAAGCGCACCAGCGGCCGCACGTCGGCGGCCAGCGTGCCGTCAGCGCGCGCGACCAGCACCACGTCGTATTCGCTCGCGAGGCCGGCCATGACCTGCGCGACGCGCGGATCGCGGGAGCGCGCGAGTTGCTCGACCTTTTCGAGGAGCTTGACCTTGGCGGTGCTGTCGAGCGTGGAGATGGGATCGATGCCGCCGTAGAGCGAACGGCTGCTCGCGATCTTGCGCGTCGGCGCCTTGACCCGCGCCGTGCGGCCGGCAGCCGAAATGCTGCGGACCGTGCGCGCCGCATCGAGGAGCGAAGCCTCGGAGATGTCGTCCGAATAGGCAAATGCCGTCTTCTCGCCGCTGACCGCACGCACCCCGACGCCCTGGTCGATGCTGAAGCTGCCGGTCTTGACGATGCCTTCTTCCAGGCTCCAGCCTTCGCTGCGCGTGTACTGGAAGTAGAGATCGGCGTCGTCCACCTTGTGCGCCGTGATTTCGGCGAGAGCACGCGAAAGGTGCGATTCGTCGAGTCCGAAGGGCGTGAGCAGAAGTTGCTGCGCCGTGGCCAGGCGCTCGATCGTAGGTTCGCGTGAAATCATTGAAGCATTTTAGGCTCGCCCCCAGGTTGCCCGCACTTCGTGTCGGGCGCCCACCCCCTGCCGGGGGCAACACCGGCGGCCCGGCCAAGCCGGTTCCGCGGTGTTTCTGGAAGGGGCCTGGCTTCGCCGGCCGATCAGGACTGCATCAGGCGGCGGGCGCGGGAGATCGACATCAAGATGCCGAGGCCCAGGCCCAGCGTCACCATGGCGGTGCCGCCATAGCTGATGAAGGGCAGCGGCACGCCGACCACCGGCAGGATGCCGCTCACCATGCCCATGTTCACGAAGGCATAGGTGAAGAAGATCATGGTGACCGCGCCGGCCAGCAGCCGCGAGAAAAGCGTCGGGGCGTTCATGGCGATCACGAGGCCGCGAAATATCAGGAAGATGAAGGACGCAATCAGGGCCAGGTTGCCCGCCAGGCCGAATTCCTCGGAGTAGGCGGCGAAGATGAAATCGGTGGTGCGTTCGGGAATGAACTCCAGGTGCGTCTGCGTGCCCTGCATGAACCCCTTGCCGCCGACGCCGCCCGAGCCGATCGCGATCATCCCCTGGATGATGTGGAAACCCTTGCCGAGCGGATCCTTCGTCGGGTCGAGCAGCGTACAGATGCGTTGCTTCTGGTAGTCATGGAGGATGCGCCAGTCGAAGCCATCGGCGCACAACTGGGACTCGAAACCCACGATGAGAGACACAGCGATCAGGCCGATCACCACCGGCGGCACGATCAGCTTCCAGGAAAGGCCCGCGAAGAAGATCACCGACAACCCCGTGGCCAGCACCAACAGCGCGGTGCCGAGGTCGGGCTGTTTCATGATGAGACCAATGGGTATCACGAGCAGCACGGTCGCGACCACGAAATCCAGCGGCCGCAACTGGCCCTCACGCCGCTGGAACCACCAGGACAGCATCAGCGGCATCGCGATCTTGAGAATCTCGCTCGGCTGGATGACGACGCCGACGTTGATCCAGCGCTGCGCGCCCTTCTTGGTGATGCCGAAGAGCATCACTGCAATGAGCAGGCCCACGCCAACCGTATAGAGCGGAACGGCGAAGATCATCAGCCGTTGCGGCGGGATCTGCGCCACCACGAACATGATGAAAGCGGCCAGCAGCATGTTTCGGCCGTGATCCGCGAAGCGGGTGCCGTGGTCGTAGCCCGACGAATACATGGTCAGCATGCCCGCGCAGGCCAGGAGCAGCACGGCGAAAGCAAGAAATCCGTCGAAACCCTGGAACACGGGCAACAGACGTCGCGCGAGCGAGGGTTGTTGGAATACGGCCGACATGGGCCGGGATTATCCCAGTCGCCGGCACCTCCTGAGAGCCGTCAGGGCTCTGTTACGACTCATTTGGAAGCATGCGTCCGGATAATGAACACATGGCATCCGTGACCCACCTGCTCTATCTGCACGGCTTTCGCTCTTCGCCGCGTTCGACCAAGGCGAGCCAGATGGCTCGTTGCATCGCCGAACAACATCCGGCAGTCCACTGGTGGTGCCCGCAGCTACCGCCGTCGCCGCGCGAGGCGATCGACCTCGTGATGCAGGGCATCGCGGAATGGCCGCGCGCGACGATGGCGGTGGTCGGCTCGTCGCTCGGCGGCTTCTACGCCACCTATGTCTCCGGCATGACAGGCTGCCGCGCCGTGCTGCTCAATCCGGCCGTGAATCCCGCACGCGACTTGACCCGATATATCGGCGACCAGACGCTTTGGCACGATCCGGGCGAGCACTTCCTTTTCCGCCCCGGGTACATCGACGAACTGAGCGACCTGGAAGTCGGCCCGTTGAAGCACCCCGAACGCGTGTTCGCCGTGATCGCCAAGGGCGACGAAGTACTGGACTGGCGCGAGATGACGGCCCGTTACCCCGGCAGCCGCGTGAAGCTCATCGAAGGCGAAGACCACGCCCTGTCCGACTTCGAGCGTTTGCACCTGGACGACGTGCTGGCCTTCCTCGACCCCATCTGAGCGCCCTGCGGCGGGAATGCGCCGCGCTGCGTGGGACAATCCGCGCCATGTTTGTTTTGTTCGAAGAAGCCGGAAAGTACCTCGGCGGCCGCGTCCTGTCGGAGACCGATGCCTCGGCACAGGTGGAGCTGGAGACCGGCAAGCGCGTCAAGGTCAAGGGCGCCAACATCGTGCTGCGCTTCGAGAAACCAGCACCCGCGGAACTGCTCGCCGAAGCGCGCACCCTGGCGGCCGGGATCGATCTCGACCTCGCCTGGGAATTCGCGCCCGAAGGCGAATTCAGCTTCGGCGAGTTGGCCACGGAGTACTTCCAGGCCCATCCGACGCTCAGCCAGCAGTCCGCGGCGCTGTTCGCAGTCTTCGAGGCGCCCCATTACTTCCGCCGGGCGGGCAAGGGGCGCTTCAAGAAGGCACCGGCCGAAATCGTCCAGCAGGCGCTGGCCGCGATCGAGAAGAAAAAAGCGATTCAGGCGCAGATCACCGAATGGTCCGCTCAGCTGGCCGCGGGCGAATGCCCGGCGCCGGTGCGCGAGCAACTCTTCAAGATCCTGTTCCGCCCCGACAAGAATGCCCCTGAATACAAGGCCGTCGTCGAAGCCGCGCGCGCCACGCAGCGGCCGCCGCTCGAACTGCTGAAGCAGGCGGGCGCCATCGAGTCGTCCTACGAGTTCCACTGGCGCCGATTCCTGTTCGAGAACTTTCCCAAGGGCACCGGCTTCCCGACGCTCAATGCGCCAGACATCGCCGATGACCTGCCCCTGGCCGACGTCCAGGCCTTCTCGATCGACGATTCCCAGACCACCGAGATCGACGATGCGCTTTCGGTCCAGGGACTCGGCAGCGGCACCGTGATCGTCGGCATCCACATCGCGGCGCCCGGCCTTGCGCTGGTGCCGGGCAGCGCCATCGACCAGGTGGCCCGCACGCGGATGTCCACCGTCTACATGCCCGGCCACAAGATCACGATGCTGCCAGACCATGTGGTCGAGGCCTACACCCTGCAGGAAGGCCGCGACTGCCCGGCGGTCTCGCTCTACGCGACCTTCGACGGAGCGACGTTCGCATTGAAGTCGACCGAGACGCGCCTCGAGCGCGTGCCGATCGTCGCCAACCTGCGCCATGACCAGCTCGACGCCGTCGTCACGCAGGAATGGCTGGAAGACGCATCCGTCAACGCCGACGGCACACCGGAAATCGCCGCCCGCGTGCGCGAGCCGCTGTCTTTCCTGTTCCGTCTCGCCAAGCAACTGAAGGCTCAGCGTGAAGTGGTCCGCGGCAAGCCCGAGAGCTTCAACCGGCCGGACTACACCTTCCGCCTCGTCGGCAACGGCGGCGAGCCAACTGGTAACGAGCAGGTGCAGATCAGCACCCGCCGGCGCGGTGCGCCGCTCGACCTGATCGTGTCCGAAGCGATGATCCTGGCCAACAGCAGCTGGGGCGGCTGGCTGGGCGAACTCGGCGTGCCGGGGCTCTATCGCAGCCAGGCGAGTCTCGCACCCGGCATCAAGGTTCGCATGGGGACGCGCGCGCTGCCGCATGCCGGCCTCGGGGTGAAGAGCTACGCGTGGAGCACCTCGCCACTGCGCCGCTACACCGACCTCGTCAACCAGTGGCAGATCATCGCGGCCGCGCGCCACGGCAAGACCGCCGCGCTGGCGGCACCTTTCAAGCCGAAGGACGCGGATCTGTTTTCCATCCTCTCGGGCTTCGACGCCGCGTACAGCGCCTACAACGCGCACCAGGGTGGCATGGAACGATTCTGGACGCTCAAGTACCTCGAGCAGCAAGGCATCACCGAAATCGACGCGACCCTGGTCAAGGACGTGCCGAACGGCGCGCTGGTGCGCGCGGACACATTGCCGCTGGTGTTCCAGGTGACCGGCACGCAGGGCCTTCAGCGCGGCGCGCATGTGCGCGTCAAGCTCGGCGAGATCGACGAGATTGCGCTCGATGTGCACGGCACGGTCATCGCGCGTCTCGACGACACGGCCGCGGAAGCCGCATCCGAAGAGGAGAGCGGCGAGGATGAGGAAGAAGTCGCCGGTCCCATCGCGATCGCGGTGGACCTCGCCGACAGCGAGGCCGCACCGGAGAGCACGCCCGCATGAGGGGAGAAGTCCATCAATGAACCTGCGTGACTTCAGCACGCTGCAGATTGCGCTCGGCCTGTCGGTCATTGCCCATGCGGCGCTACTGACCGTGCGCTTCGTCGATCCGGAGTCATTCAACCGCGTTTTCAAGGAGACGCCGCTGGAGGTCATTCTGGTCAACGCCAGGACCAACGAGCGCCCCGACAAGGCCAAGGCCATCGCGCAGGCCTCGTTGGCCGGCGGCGGCGATCTCGACAAGGGGCGCGCCACCAGCCCGCTGCCACCCTCGGCCTTCCGGGCCATCGGCGATTCGATGGAAGACGCGCAGCGCCAGGTGGAAGCGATGCAGGCCCAGCAGATGATGCTGCTGGCCCAGATCAAGCAACAACTGGCCACCATGCCGGCGCCCGATCCGCGCAGCCAGGGCAACCCGACCGAAGCCGCCGCGCGCGAGGAAAAGCGACGCCAGCTGATCGACATGCTGGCCGAGATCGAACGCCGCGTGAACGAGGAAAACTCACGTCCCAAGAAGCGCTACCTCAGCCCGGCCACGCGCGAAGCTGCCTACGCGACCTACGTCGATGCGCTACGCCGCAAGATCGAGGCACGCGGCACCGAGAACTTTCCCGAAGCCGCCGGCAAGAAGCTCTACGGCGAACTCACGATGCTGGTGACCGTCAATTTCGACGGCTCGATCCTCGGAACCGAAATCGTCGAAAGCTCGGGCGACAGGACACTCGACCGCCGCGCCCAGGCCATCGTGCGCAGCATTGGCAGCTTCGGCAAGTTCACCGACGCGATGCGCCGCCAGACCGACCAGATCGTGCTGCCGTCGCGCTTCAAGTTCACTCACGACGAGACGCTGGAGACGCAACTCTCGTCCAGACAATGACGGAGGGAGGCACCATGGATCTGTACTGCGTGATGGGCAATCCGGTCGAGCACAGCCGCTCGCCGTGGATTCATGCGCGCTTCGCCGCGCTGACCGGCCAGACGCTGGACTACGGCCGACGTCTTGCGCCGCTCGACGGTTTTGCCGATGCCGTGGCCGCCTTCCGTGCCGACACTTCCGGCACCGCACGCGGGTGCAACATCACGGTGCCTTTCAAGTTCGAGGCGGCTGCGTTGTCGCAGCACTTGACGCCGCGCGCTGCACTGGCGCGGGCCGTCAATCTTCTGAGCTTTCGCGACGACGGCATCCACGGCGACAACAGCGACGGTATCGGGATCGTCAACGACGTCACGTTGCATGCGGGCGTTTCGATCGCGGGCAGCGAACTGCTGCTGCTCGGCGCGGGCGGCGCCTCCGCGGGCGTCCTCGGCCCGCTCATCGAAGCCGGGCCCCGACGGATCGTGGTCGCCAACCGCACGCTCGCCAAGGCGATCGCGCTGGTGCAGCGCCACGCGGCGTTGGCGTTGCAGCACCACGTCGCGCTGGAGGCGCAAGAGCTTCACACCGTGCCGGGTTCCTTCGACGTGCTGATCAATGCCACTGCGTCGAGCCTGGGCGGCGGCGAGGTACCGGTCGCGGCCGCCGTGCTGAAACCTGGCGCCCTTGCGGTCGACATGATGTACGGCCCTGCTGCGGCGGGCTTCATGAACTGGGCGCGCGAACACGGCGCCGTGCCGCGCGACGGCCTCGGCATGTTGGTCGAGCAGGCCGCCGAAGCCTTCGAGACCTGGCGCGGCGTGCGCCCGCCGACCGCTCCCGTGCTGGCCGAACTGCGGGCCATCGTCGACGCGAAGTGAAAGCGGTCCTTCGCTGGCTCGGCTGCCTGCTGATCGCCGCCTTCGCATTGCAGATCTTCTTCATTGCGCGCATCGCGGCGATGGCCGCCATCGACCCCGAGTCCACGGCATTCCAACGCTCCGAGGCGTGGCGCATCACGACGCAAGGCCGCACCAACGGCGGCAGCCAATGGCAGCAGCGCTGGGTCCCCTATGCGCAAATCTCCGATTCGCTCAAGCGCGCGGTGATCGCGAGCGAGGACAGCGAGTTCATCTATCACCAGGGCGTCGAGTGGGAGGCGATCGAGCGCGCCCGTCAACGCAACGCCAAGGCCGAAGAACTCGCAGCCCGACGCGCCGCGCAGATGCGTGCCCGCGGCAAGGAACCTCGCCCCGCGCAACTGCGCGGCGGCTCCACCATCACGCAGCAAATCGCCAAGAACCTCCTGCTGTCCGGCGAGCGCACCCTGCTGCGCAAAGGCCAGGAACTTGCCCTCGCCACCGCACTGGAAGTGCTCCTGAGCAAGGAGCGCATCCTGGAGATCTATCTCAACAACGTGGAATGGGGCGAAGGCATCTTCGGCGCCGAAGCCGCCGCGCAGCACTACTTCAAGAAGCCCGCATCGCGCCTCACCGTCAGCGAAGCAGCAAAACTTGCAGTGATGCTCCCAAGCCCCAAATTCTTCGAACGCCGCCAAGGCTCAGGCTATCTGGCAAGCCGCTCCAGCACCATCGCGGCACGCATGCCAGCCGCAGAGCTCCCCTGACCCGCCCCGACGCGGCCGGCAAAACCAGGCCCCTTCGTGAAACACCGCGGAACCGGCTTCGCCGGGCCGCTGGTGTTGCCCCCGGCAGGGGGTGGGCGGCTACACGAAGTGAGCCAACCTGGGGGCGAGCCACATTGCACAAGCCACAATACGCTCATGCTCGCCAAGTTCACGGGATGGGGATTGCTGGCCATGATTCGGTTGCTGACCGGCGCACAAGCGCGCTGGTGGGGCTGCCCGCCGAAGGCCGAGCAGCGCATCTACTTCGCCAATCATCAAAGCCATCTCGACCTCGTCATGATCTGGGCCGCGCTGCCCGAGGAGTTGCGCAGCATCACGCGACCGATCGCAGCGCGCGACTACTGGGCGACCAGTCCCTTCAAGCGATGGATCACGACCGAGGTCTTCAACGCCATCTACGTCGAACGAGGCGGTGGCGCCCCGACGGTACCGCCCGCGCCACCTGCACCCGTACACGACGAACGCATCGAACCATCGTTCGACGACGCACCGCCTTTGACGCCCATCGAGCCCGTTGCCGAACCGTGGGTTGTCCAGACCGAGTTGCCGCTGATGCGGCCCGCCACGGAACCGGCGCAGCCCAGTGTCCAGCCCGGAAGCGCCGAAGCACTGGTTCCGTTGCAGCCGCTAATCGAGGCCCTGCAAAGCGGTGATTCGATCATCATTTTTCCGGAAGGGACACGGGGCCATACCGGCGAGCCGCAGAAGTTCAAGTCGGGCCTCTTCACGCTGGCCCAGATGTTTCCCGAGGTCGTGCTGGTGCCGGCCTGGATCGACAACGTCCAGCGGGTGATGCCCAAGGGCGAGGTGGTGCCGGTGCCGATCCTGTGCTCGGTCACCTTCGGCGCGCCGATTCGCCTGGATGAAGACGAGGAACGCCGTCCTTTTCTCGACCGGGCGCGCGAGGCGGTGGTCGCGCTGCGAGATGTCTAGATGAATGAATACCTTCGCAATCTCTCCTCGACCCATCAGGTCGCGGCCCTGTTCTTCATCGTTTTCGGGCTTCTGTTCGTGGTGAGCACCGTCGCATTCATGCTCAGCTTCAAGGAACGTCGCAATCCGGTGCACGACGAGATCTGGCAGCGCGAGCTCCGGCATTTCCGCTCGCTGCTGCGCACGACGTGGGTGATGGTGGTCGTGTTCTGGATCGGGTGGGCGCTGGGCGAAACTGTCGCGACGTTGCTGTTCGCGCTGATCTCTTTTCTCGCGCTGCGCGAGTTCATCACGCTGTCGCCCACGCGGCGGGGCGATCACCGCAGCCTGATCCTGGCTTTCTTTGTCGTATTGCCGATCCAGTTCTGGCTGGTGGCGACCGCACACTTCGATCTGTTCACGGTATTCATCCCGGTGTATGTCTTCCTCGCGATCCCGGTCGTGAGTGCGCTGGCGGACGATCCAAGCCACTTCCTCGAACGCAACGCCAAGCTGCAGTGGGGCATCATGGTTTGCGTCTACGGCATGAGCCACGTGCCGGCGCTGCTGCTGTTGTCCTTCCCGGGGTATGAGGGCAAGAACGCGTTTCTGGTGTTCTACCTGGTGTTCGTGGTGCAGACCTGCATGCTGGTGCAGCATCTGGTGTCGCGCAAGAAGTCGATGCCAGCGGTGGGAGCGCCGATGCCGGAGCCCCCAAAGGGCTGGCTGGGTGCCATCAGGCGCCGCTTGTTCTTCCAGCCGCCCTTCGCGCCGAATGTGAGTCGCAGCTTCAACTGGACCAGTTGGGCACTGGGTATGGTGATCGCGAGCTTCGTCGGCGCGCTGTTCTCGTTCATCACACCGTTCAAATACGGGCAGGCGCTGGCGATGTCGTTGATCGCCTGTGCGGCGGGCTCGATGGGTCATCTCGTGATGAAGGCGCTGAAGCGCGACCGCGGCATCCCCAACTGGGGGCAGCGAAGTGTGGGCGTGACGGGCGCCAACGGACTGCTGGATCGCGTCGACGCACTCTGTTTTGCCGCACCAGTGTTCTTCCACGCGGTGCGGTGGTATTTCAACGCATGAAGATCACATGCGCATCCTAGGCATCGATCCCGGTCTGCAAACCACCGGCTTCGGCGTGGTCGACGTGGATGGCCATTCGCTGCGCTACGTAGCGAGCGGGACCATCACTACCCGTCACCTGTCGAAGGGCGAGTTGCCGGCACGGCTGAAGGTGCTGTTCGACGGCATCGGCGAGATCAATGAACGCTACAAGCCTGATGCGGCTGCGGTGGAGATCGTGTTCGTCAATGTGAATCCGCAATCCACGCTGTTGCTGGGACAGGCGCGAGGTGCATGTTTGACAGCGCTGGTCACGTGCAATCTCACGGTTGCCGAGTACACGGCACTGCAGATGAAGCAGGCTGTCGCGGGGCATGGACGCGCTGCGAAGGCTCAGGTGCAGGAGATGGTCAGGCGACTGCTTCAGTTGCCCGGTGTGCCCGGGAGCGATGCTGCCGATGCGCTGGGCATTGCCATTACGCATGCACACGTGGGGAGTTCGATGGCGCGGCTTGGACAGGCTACGGTGCTGGCTAGAAGCACCAGTGGGATGTATCGGCAGGGGCGGACTCGATAGCTGCTTCGTCTGTCGGGGTGGGGCCTTCGTTGGAGGGTCCGCCCGGTATGCGGTGAGGGCTGTGCGACCCCGCTGCGCCGGCCCTTCGGGCTTCCCTGCAGTGCTCGCCTCAGGCGGGGTCCGCGCGAAACTCGCTTCGCTCAGACACGCGCGGCCCTGATCCGCCCGAGGCTGCGCGCTTCGGCGGCGCAGAAGGGTCGCACAGCCCTCACCGCATACCGGGCTCGTGGTTGGGCGAAGGATGCGCGCGTCTCGAACGTCCAATGCCTGCGCGTTCATCACAGCCTTGGAGGCGGACAACTCACCCCCGTCCTTTCCGCGGAGGCGGGCGGTGTGCGCTGGGGCGGCCGTTGAGGCACCACCGAGCAGCGCAGCGGTACGCGGATCAGGGCTGCGCGTGTTTGAGCCGAAGGCGAGTTTCGCGCGGACCCCGCGTACCGCGAGCAGCGCAGGGCAGCCGCGAAGCGGCCGGTGACGTCGGCCGGCCCAGCGCACACCGCCCGCTTCCGCCGCCCCACAACCTCAAAAAGCCCGTTCAGCAATCAACACAGCAAAGAAGCCAAACGCCGCGAGCAGGGTCCACTTGAGAACGATCCATCCAAACCGCCGGTACTTGACCTGCCCCGTCCCCGCGTAGAACGCGAACGAAGCCCCGGCCACCAGCAAAAGCAACAGGATGGCCCACCGAAAAAGCAGCATCGACGTGTCTTGCTACCAGGCGCGCGCGACTTCGGTAAATCCGGCGGGCGCCTGTCGTTCGTCGTCGAAGGTCACGATTTCATGCGCGTCGTCGTGGGCCAGAAGCTCACGCAGCAGCTTGTTGTTGAGCGCGTGACCCGACCGGAAGGCGCTGTAAGCGGCCAGCAACGGCTGCCCGATGACATAGAGGTCACCCATCGCATCGAGGATCTTGTGCTTCACGAACTCGTCGTCATAGCGCAGTCCGCCCGCATTGAGCACCTTGGTGTCGTCCATCACGATCGCGTTGTCGAGGCCACCGCCAAGGGCGAGTCCCTTCGAGCGCATGTACTCGACCTCCTTGGTGAACCCGAAAGTCCGAGCGCGCGCGATGTCGCGGCTGTAGGAGCCGCTGCCCAGGTCGAATTCGACGCGCTGCCCGGTCGAGTTGACGACACGATGATCGAAATCGATCTCGAAGCTCAGCTTGAACCCGTGGTACGGCTCCAGCCGCGCCCATTTTTCGTCCGCGCCCTCGCCTTCGCGAATCTCTACCGTCCGCGTGACGCGAATGAAGCGGCGCGGCGCGCTCTGTAGTTCGATGCCCGCACTCTGCAGCAGGAAAACAAAGGACGAAGCCGAACCGTCGAGGATCGGCACCTCGTCAGCCGTGATGTCGATCAGCAGGTTGTCGATGCCCAGCCCGGCGCAAGCCGACATCAGATGCTCGACCGTCTGCACCTTGGCCCCGCGCGAAGACACCGTCGACGCGAGCCGGGTGTCCGTGACCGCCTCCGCCGTCATCGGAATGTCGACCGGCTCGGGCAGGTCCACCCGCCGGAACACGATGCCGTGGTTCACCGGCGCCGGTCGAAGCGTGAGCTCCACGCGTTGTCCGCTGTGGAGTCCGACGCCGACAGCGCGAGTGATCGATTTGAGGGTACGTTGTGGAAGCACGGGCGCGATTTTAGAAGCGCGAGGCGTCCGGCGTACCGCCCGCCTCGCTATGTCCCCGATAGCCTCCACAGGCACCCCCTCAATCCGCCTGGCGGCGCAGGAAGGCGGGGATCTCGAAATCGTCCATGCCACCCGACGACAGCGCGTCCACCTTGGCCGCGGCCATCGTGCGGTTGGTACGCCACACACTGGGCACCGCCATGCCGTCGTAGTTCGGCTGGCCGGAGGCATGGCCGACAGAGCCGCCGAGCGTCGGAACGGTGAACGGGATGTTGTCGGTGCCGGTGCGGATCACTTCCAGCGTCGGCGCCTGACGGCGTGCATCCTGGCGCGAGAGGCCGGTCGCGACCACGGTCACGCGCATTTCGTCGCCGAGGTTGTCGTCGTAGGCGGCGCCGTAGATCACGTGCGCGTCCGGCGAAGCGTAGGCGCGGATCGTGTTCATCGCCAGCTTGGATTCGCTCAGCTTGAGCGATGCCTTCGATGCCGTCACCAACACCAGCACGCCCTTGGCGCCGGACAGGTCGATGCCTTCCAGCAGCGGGCAGGCCACGGCCTGCTCGGCGGCGATGCGGGCGCGGTCCGGGCCGCTCGCCGCGGCGGTGCCCATCATGGCCTTGCCGGGCTCGCCCATCACGGTGCGCACGTCTTCGAAGTCGACGTTCACGCCGCCGTACTCGTTGATGATTTCCGAGATGCCGCCAACCGCGTTCTTGAGCACGTCGTTGGCATGCGCGAAGGCTTCGTCCTGCGTCACGTCCTCGCCCAGCACGTCGAGCAGCTTCTCGTTGAGCACCACGATCAGCGAATCGACATTGGCTTCGAGTTCGGCCAGGCCGGTATCGGCGTTGGTCATGCGACGGCCGCCTTCCCAGTCGAAGGGCTTGGTCACCACGCCCACGGTGAGGATGCCCATCTCCTTGGCAACGCGTGCGATCACCGGCGCCGCGCCGGTGCCCGTGCCGCCGCCCATGCCGGCCGTGATGAACAGCATGTGCGCCCCGGTGATCGCCTCGCGGATGTCGTCGACCGCCGCCTCGGCCGCATCGCGGCCCTTCTCGGGCTTGCTTCCGGCGCCCAGCCCGTTCATGCCGAGCTGAATGGTCTTGTGCGCATTGCTGCGCGACAGGGCCTGCGCGTCGGTGTTCGCGGAGATGAACTGCACGCCCTGCACGCCGCGCTCGATCATGTGCGCGACGGCGTTGCCGCCGCCTCCGCCCACGCCGATCACTTTGATCTGCGTTCCCTGGTTGAACTCTTCGATCTCGATCATTTCGATAGCCATGTTCTGACTCCTTGAATATGCAGTTGCCATTTGTTTATGAATGAATTTGTTGTTGGAACCGTGAACGATGAAGGGGTGGCCCGGTTCGTCGCCATCGCTCGTTGAAGTGGCGCGGTGGGCCGGCACGCGCCAGCCACACGCAGTGGGGAAGTCTTGGTGTCATCAAAAGTTCCCCACGATGAAATCCTTGAAGCGGCCGAAGGCGGTCTTCACCGAGCCGTTCTTCTGCGCCACCTTGAAGCCGCGCAGGCGCGCGTAGCGGGCTTCTTCCAGCAGGCCCATCACCGTCGCGGCGCGCGGCTGCGCAACCATGTCCGACAGTGCGCTCGAATACTTCGGGATCCCGCGCCGCACCGGCTTCAGGAAGATGTCTTCGCCGAGCTCGACCATGCCGGGCATCACCGCGCTGCCGCCGGTGAGCACCACGCCCGAAGACAACACCTCTTCGTAGCCCGACTCGCGGATCACCTGCTGCACCAGCGAGAAGATCTCCTCGATGCGCGGCTCGATCACACCCGCAAGCGCCTGCTTGCTCAGCAAGCGAGGACCGCGATCGCCGAGGCCCGGCACCTCGACCTGGGTATCGGGGTCGGCCAGCAGTTGCTTCGCATAGCCGTTCTCGACCTTGATGTCCTCGGCGTCCTTGGTCGGCGTGCGCAGCGCCATCGCGATGTCGCTGGTGATGAGATCGCCGGCAATCGGAATCACGGCCGTATGGCGGATCGCACCGTTGGTGAAGATCGCGACGTCGGTCGTGCCGGCGCCGATGTCGACCAGCACCACACCGAGTTCGCGTTCATCCTCGGTCAACACGGCCTGGCTCGATGCCAGGGGGTTCAGCATCAGCTGGTCGACCTCCAGCCCGCAGCGGCGCACGCACTTGATGATGTTCTCGGCGGCGCTCTGGGCACCGGTCACGATGTGCACCTTGGCTTCCAGGCGCATGCCGCTCATGCCGATCGGCTCTTTCACGTCCTGACCGTCGATCACGAACTCCTGCGGCTCCACCAGCAGCAGCCGCTGGTCGCTGGAGATGTTGATCGCGCGGGCCGTCTCCACCACGCGCGCCACATCGGCCGGCGTGACCTCCTTGTCCTTGACCGCCACCATGCCGCTCGAATTGATGCCGCGGATGTGACTGCCGGTGATACCGGTGTAGACGCGGCTGATCTTGCAATCGGCCATCAGCTCGGCTTCCTTGAGCGCCTGCTGGATGCTCTGGACCGTGGCGTCGATGTTCACCACCACGCCGCGCTTGAGCCCGTTGCTGGGTGCGATGCCCAGACCCGCGAGCTTGAGCTCGCCGTTGGACAACACCTCGGCAACCACCGCCATCACCTTGGCAGTGCCGATGTCTAGCCCGACAACGAGATCTTTGTAATCTTTGGACATGTGCTTCCTCTGTTCGCTCTCTCTTGGTGTGCTCTACTTTTTCTTCGGGTCGGGGACGACCGTGGTGACGCCGCGCAACCGCAGCGCATACCCTTCGTTGTGCCGGAGATCGGCGCCCTCGACCGCCGCAATCGTGCGTCCGTACTGACCCGCCACCGGCGTCACAGTGCGCAGAAAACGCTGCGTACGCGCGATCACTTCTTCGCCTTGCCCGCGGCCGAGTTCGACCACGGCGCCGGTATCGAGCGTCACGCGCCAGCTCCCGCGACTCGACAGCGACAGCTCGTCGATCGTCAGGTCATAAGGCTGGAACAGCGGCGACAGCACGCGGTACATGCCGAGCACCTGCCCGGCCTGCTCGGACGGACCTTCGAGGCGCGGCAGGTTGTCGTCGACCTCAGCAACGTTGGCTTCGAACACCTCGCCGAAGCCGTTGATCAGCTTGGACTCGGCTTCGTCGCCCCAATGGGCGACCGGCTGGTGTTCGGTGAGCGTCACGCGCAGCTTGTTCGGAAACTCGCGCCGCACGACCGCCTTGCGCACCCACGGCACGGATTCGAAAGCCGTGCGCGCGCGGGCCAGATCCACGGTGAAGAAGTTGCCCGCCAGTTGCGGCGCCACGTTGGCGCGCAACGTGACGGCGTTGTTGTGCGTGACCTCGCCGTCGACCTTGATGCCGGCGAGCGGGAAGAAAGGCTGACGCAGCACCCACCACGCACCCGCCGCCAGCAGCATGAGCGAGAACAACGCGAACACGAGGCTCGCGGTCAGGTTCATGAGCTTGACGTCGAAGGGCGCAGGGATGCTATCGGTCATGCCGCGCCTTCGTTGAGGGTCGGACGTGAATCGAGCGTCGCGGTGGCCAGCACGCGCAGGCAAAGCTCTTCGTAGGAGATGCCCGCCGCGCGCGCCGACATGGGCACGAGCGAATGCGAGGTCATCCCCGGCGACGTGTTCATCTCGAGCAGGAAGGCCTTGCGGTCGCTGGCGCGGATCATCAGGTCGGCACGACCCCATCCACGGCAGCCGAGCTGGTGGTAGGCGGCGAGCGTGATGCGGCGGATCTCCTGCTCTTCCTCGGCGGCCAGGCCACTCGGGCAGTGGTACTTCACGTCGTCCGTGAAGTACTTGTTCTGGTAGTCGTACGCACCCTCAGGCGCGGCAATGCGCACCACGGGCATCGCCACAGCGTCGAGGCCGCTGCCCAGCACCGCGCAAGTGACTTCCTCGCCCTCGATGAACTCTTCGCACAGCACGTCGGGGTCGTAGCGAACCGCCAGTGCGACAGCGTCCTGCATCTGCGAATAGCCCATGACCTTGGTCACGCCAATGGACGAACCCTCGCGCGGCGGCTTGACGATCAGCGGCAGGCCGAGCACGTCGGGCACCGCGTTGATCTGCTCGCGGCTCTGCTGATCGAAGGCCAGTCGCACGTAGCGTGGCGTCGGCAAGCCGTCGGCGTGCCAGATGCGCTTGGTCATGACCTTGTCCATCGCCACGCTCGAAGCCATCACGCCCGAGCCGGTGTACGGAATGCCGAGCAGTTCGAGTGCGCCCTGCACGGTGCCGTCTTCGCCGTGGCGGCCATGCAGCACGACGAAGCAACGGGCGAAGCCTTCGTGCTTGAGGTCGACCAGTTCGCGCTCGGCCGGATCGAAGGCGTGCGCATCGACGCCCTGCGAACGCAGCGCGGCCAGCACGCCTGTCCCCGACATGATGGAGACTTCGCGTTCGGCCGAACTGCCGCCGAACAACACGGCGACCTTGCCGAAGGATTTCGGATCAATCACGCTCACTGCGCACTCCCCTTGCGAGCAACGCGCTCGGATTTGCCGGACGCCGCAGCGCCAAGTTCAACCACCTTCGCCGGCACGGCACCGATCGATCCGGCCCCCATGCAGATCACCACATCGCCCTCGCGCGCGTTGTCCAGGATGGCCTGGGGCATTGCGCCGATCTCGTCGACGAACACCGGCTCGACCTTGCCGGCCACGCGCAGTGCACGGGCGAGCGATCGGCCGTCGGCAGCCACGATCGGTGGCTCACCGGCCGCATACACCTCGCCAAGCAGCACGGCATCGGCCTGTCCGATGACCTTGACGAAATCCTCGAAGCAGTCCCGCGTGCGCGTGAAGCGATGCGGCTGGAACGCCAGCACCAGACGCCGGCCCGGGAAGGCGCCGCGCGCCGCCGCGATGGTCGCGGCCATCTCCACCGGGTGGTGGCCGTAGTCGTCGATGAGCGTGAAGCTGCCGGCGTCGCCCTCACCTCGCGCGAGAACTTCGCCATAGCGCTGGAAGCGCCGCCCCACGCCCTTGAAGTCGGCGAGCCCGCGCTGCACGGCCTCGTCGGGCACATTGAGTTCGACGGCCACGGCAATCACCGAGAGCGCATTGCGCACGTTGTGCTCGCCGGGCAGGTTGAGCACGATGTCCAGGTCGGGCAGCGTGACACCGTTGCGGCGCTGCGCGGTGAAGTGCATCTGGGAGCCGACGGCCCGCACGTTGACCGCACGCACCTGGGCGTCTTCGCCGAAGCCATAACTCGTGACCGGGCAGGACACCTCGGTCACGATCTCGCGCACGGCTGGATCGTCGGTGCAAAGGATCGCGACGCCATAGAAAGGCATGCGATGCAGGAAGTCGACGAAAGCCTTCTTGAGCTTCGCGAAATCGTGCCCGTAGGTCTCCATGTGGTCGGCGTCGATGTTCGTGACCACGGCCATGACCGGCAACAGGTTCAGGAACGACGCATCGGATTCGTCCGCTTCGACCACGATGTAGTCGCCGCTGCCGAGTTGCGCATTCGCGCCCGCGCTGTTGAGACGACCGCCGATGACAAAGGTCGGATCGAGCCCGGCCGCCGCGAGCACGCTCGCCACGAGACTCGTCGTCGTGGTCTTGCCGTGCGTGCCTGCGATGGCGATCCCCTGCTTGAGCCGCATCAGCTCGGCCAGCATCAGCGCGCGCGGCACCACGGGAATGCGCTTCTCGCGTGCGGCGACCACTTCGGGGTTGTCGGCGTGCACGGCGGTCGAGGTCACGACCGCGTCCGCACCCGCGATATGCGCGGCGTTGTGGCCCACGAAGGTCGCGATGCCGAGGCCGGCCAGGCGCCGCAGCGTCGCGCTGTCCGCCAGGTCCGATCCCGAGATCTTGTAGCCGAGGTTGAGCAACACTTCGGCAATGCCGCTCATGCCCGAGCCGCCGATGCCGACGAAATGAATATGACGGATCGCGTGCTTCATGAGCGGCCTCCGTTGCCGAGTTCTTCGCATGCGCGGACCACGGCGTCTACCGCCTCGGTCTTGCGCATCGCCTGGGCCTTCAAGGCCTTTTCCAAGAGGGCATCGCGCCCGGTTTTCTGTAGCAAGTCGGCCAACAATTCTGGTGTGAGTTCGGTCTGTTGAACGAGCCAGCCACCACCCGCGTCGACAAGGAAGCGCGCGTTGGTGGTCTGGTGGTCGTCCACAGCGGATGGGAAAGGCACGAACAGCGCTGCTGCGCCGACGGCCGCGATTTCGGTGACGGTGCTCGCGCCGGCGCGCGCGACGATGAGGTCGGCGTCGGCGTAGGCGCGAGCGGTGTCTTCGATGAAAGGTGTGAGTTCGCCTTCGACGCCCGCCGCTGCATAGTTGGCGCGGAGTTCGTCGATCTGCTTGGTTCCGCTCTGGTGCGTCACCTTCGGGCGTTGCGTTGGCGCGATCATGGCCAATGCCTTGGGCACCACGGCGTTGAGCGCCTTCGCGCCCAGGCTGCCGCCGACCACCAGCAGTTGCAGCGGACCAGTGCGCCCGGCAAAACGCGCGCTCGGGTCGCCCTGCGCAGTGAACGCTGCGCGCAACGGGTTGCCGACCCATTGCGCCTTCTTGAGCACATTGGGGAAGGCCGTGAAGACGCGGTCGGCCACGCTCGCCAGCAGCTTGTTGGCGAGACCCGCCACGGAGTTCTGCTCGTGGAGCACCAGCGGCTTGCCGAGCAGCACGCTCATCATTCCGCCGGGAAAGGTGATGTAGCCACCCAGGCCCACCACCACATCCGGACGCACGCGGCGCACCACGCCGATGCTCTGCCAGAAGGCCCGCAGCAGGCGCATGGGCAGCAGCGCGAGCGTGACGGGGCCCTTGCCGCGCACGCCGCCGAACTGGACCGGCTCGAAGGCGAAGCCGCGCGGCGGCACGAGTTGGTGTTCCATGCTGCCCGGCGCGCCGAGCCAATGCACGCGCCAGCCGCGCTCGCGCAGTGCCTCGGCCACGGCGAGGCCCGGGAAGATGTGCCCACCGGTGCCGCCAGCCATGACGAGTGCCGTCCTGCTCATACGCGACCTCCGCGCATCAGCACTCTGTTTTCATAGTCGATGCGCAGCACCACGGCCAGCGCGATGACATTCATCAGGATGGCAGAGCCGCCGAAGCTCATCAGCGGCAGCGTCAGCCCCTTGGTCGGCAGGGCGCCCAGGTTCACGCCCATGTTGATGAAGGTCTGGAAGCCGATCCAGATGCCGACACCCTGTGCCACCAGCCCCGAGAACACGCGATCGAGCGCGATCGCCTGGCGGCCGATGTGCATGATCCGACGCGTGAGCCACAGGAACAACGCGATCGCGAGCAGGACGCCCACGAGGCCGAACTCTTCGCCGATCACGGCCAGCAGGAAGTCGGTGTGCGCCTCGGGCAGCCAGTGCAGCTTCTCGACGCTGCCGCCCAGTCCGACCCCGAAGACTTCGCCGCGGCCGATCGCGATCAACGAGTGGGAAAGCTGGTAGCCCTTGCCCAGCGCATGCTCTTCGCTCCATGGATCCAGATAGGCGAAGATCCGCTCGCGCCGCCACGGACTCGTCGCCACGATGGTGGCGAAGGCCACCACCACCAGCGTCGCGATCACGAAGAACATCCGCGCATTCACGCCGCCGAGGAACAGGATGCCCATCGCGATGACGGCGATCACCATGAATGCGCCCATGTCGGGCTCGGCCATCACGAGCATGCCGACCACGACCACGGCAATGCCCATCGGCAGCACCGCGCGGAAGAAGCGCTCCTTGATCTCCATCTTGCGCACCATGTAGCTGGCGGCATAGAGGATCATCGCGAACTTGGCCAACTCCGAAGGCTGGAAGCGCATGAAGCCGAGCGGCAGCCAGCGACGCGCGCCGTTGACGTTGATGCCCAGGTGCGGGATCAGCACCGCGACCAGCAGCAGCAGCGACACCACGAAGAGCCACGGCGCCACTCTTTCCCAGGTCTTCATCGGGACCTGGAACATCAACAGGCCGGCGACGAAGGCAATCACCAGCGAAGCCGCGTGTCGCGTGATGAAGTAGATGGGGCTGTAGCCGGCGCGCGCAAAGCGCGGGTTGTCCGGCAGAGCGATCGATGCCGAATACACCATCACCAGGCCCCATGCCAGGAGCGCAACGGTGACCCATACCAGCGCCTGGTCGAAGCCGAGAACACGCACCGGCGCCGCCTTTGTCTGCGTCATGCCGGCATTGCCGAGGCGCACGGGCAGGTGCATCGGCAACGCGTCGATGCCGCTCTTGGCGCGGCTGAACCAGCCGGCGAAGCGGCTGGTCTTGCCGGAGGTGGCGGACGTTGCGTTCACGCAAGCCCTCCTTCACCATCACCACCGCGCTGCGCATCGCCGAGCGCCTGCACGGCGTCGCAGAACACAGCCGCGCGATGCGCGTAGTCCTTGAACATGTCGAAGCTCGCGCATGCCGGCGAAAGCAGCACTGCATCGCCGGGACGGGCATGAGCCGCGGCCAGCGTCACGGCCTCGGGCAAAGAGCCCGCGGCCTGGATCGAGATTCCGGTGGACGCAAGGGCGGCTTCGATCATTGGCGCGTCGCGGCCGATCAGCACCACGGCGCGTGCGTACTGGCGCACCGGCGCAGCCAGCGGCGCAAAATTCTGTCCCTTGCCGTCGCCGCCGAGGATCACGACGACACGGCGCTCTTCGCCGAGACCGATCAACGCGGCAACGGTCGCGCCCACGTTGGTGCCCTTGCTGTCGTCGAAGTACTCGACCTCGTCGACGATCGCGACCGGCTCGACGCGGTGCGGCTCGCCGCGGTATTCACGCAGGCCGTAGAGCATTGGCGCAAGCTGGCAGCCCGCCGCCGTCGCGAGCGCCAGCGACGCGAGCGCGTTGAGCGCGTTGTGCCGGCCACGAATGCGCAGCGCATCGGCGGGCATCAGCCGCTGGAAGTGGATTTCCTCTTCCTCGACGGCGGCACCGCGCTTGCGCTTCTGGGTTTCGTCGGCCTCCAGTGCGCGTACCAGCCAGGCCATGCCGTTGACCTTCTCGATGCCGTAGTCGCCCGGCCGCTTCGGCATGTCGGCGCCGAAAGTGACGATGCTGCGCGCGACCTGGCCCCTGGCGAGCTTGACCGGGGCCGGCCGCATGGCCATGACAGCTTCGTCGTCGCGATTGAGCAGCATCACGCCCTTCTTGCCGAAGATGCGCGCCTTGGCTGCGGCGTAGGCCGTCATGTCGCCGTGCCAGTCCAGATGGTCCTGCGTCAGGTTCAGCACCGTCGCGGCCGTGGGCTCGAAACCCTGCACGCCGTCAAGCTGGAAACTCGACAACTCCAGCACCCAGACGTCCGGCAGCGTGTCGGCATCCATGTGTGCCGACAGGGTGTCGAGCAAGGTCGGGCCGATGTTGCCAGCCACGGCGACCGTCTTGCCTGCGCGCTCGACCAACTGGCTTGTGAGTGCGGTGACTGTTGTCTTGCCGTTGGTCCCGGTGATGGCGAGCACGGCGGGCGTGTAGCCCTTGGGCCTCGGCGGGGGAGCGACGACAGGCGGCGGCGCGGGCGAATCATCGTCCTCGTCGGGCGGCTCGGTCTCGTCATCTGGCAGCGCTTCGGACGTCGGGGACTCCGACGGCTGTGGCGCATCTGCCGTCGCCCTCGGCGCCTCTGCCTCGATCGGCTCTGCGGCATCGGCATTGATCGCAATGTCTACCGTGCGCAGATCCACCAGCGCCTGCGCGAAGAGATCCAGTTCGCCGCCCACGGGCAGGCCCATGGCCCGCGCTGCGTCGACCACCGAAGCGGTCGAGGCCGGCGAGAGGCCCGGAGAGCGATACACCGCGCGCACCGATGTGCCTTCGACCAGCGAGGCCGCGAACGGCCCGCCCGCGAACACGGCCTCCGGCAGTTCCTCGCGCAAGGTCGCCAGTTGCGGCGGCGCCTCGCGCGTATCCGCCACGGTGATCTTCGCGCCGTGGCGCGCGCACCAGCGCGCCATCGCCAGGCCGGACGCACCGAGGCCCAGGATCAGGACGTGAAGGTCTTTGAGATTTCGCATCGCTCAGTTTTCCAACCCGCCATCGCGGAACCCGCAACGCAAGAAACCGGCGCGCCCGAGGCCGGGAACACCGCGGAACCGGCTTCGCCGGGCCGCCGGTGTTGCCCCCTTGAGGGGGGAGGCGGCTACACGAAGTGAGCAAGCAACGGGGGTGGGTTTCATCGCAGCTTGAGAGTGGAAAGACCCACGAGGCACAACAGCATCGTGATGATCCAGAAGCGCACCACGACCTGCGTCTCGCGCCAGCCGCTCTTTTCGAAGTGATGGTGCAGCGGCGCCATCTTCAGCACGCGCCGCCCTTCGCCGAAGCGCTTCTTCGTGTATTTGAAATAGGTGACTTGCGCCATCACCGAGATCGCCTCGACCACGAAGATGCCGCCCATCACGAAGAACACGATCTCCTGGCGAACGATGACGGCGATGGTGCCTAGCGCTCCGCCGAGCGCGAGCGCGCCCACGTCGCCCATGAACACTTGCGCCGGGTGCGTGTTGAACCAGAGGAACGCCAGCCCCGCACCCGCCATCGCCGAGCAGAACACCAGCAGTTCGCCAGAACCCGGAATGTGCGGAAAGAGCAGGTAGCGCGAGTACACCGCGCTGCCGGTGACATACGCGAACACGCCGAGCGCGGAACCGACCATCACGACCGGCATGATCGCCAGCCCGTCGAGGCCGTCGGTGAGGTTCACCGCGTTGCTCGCGCCGACGATCACCAGGTAGGTCAGGATCACGAAGCCGATGCCGCCGAGCGGATAGCTCACTTCCTTGAAGAAAGGCACCAGCAGGTTGATCTTGGGCGGAAAGTCCAGGTCGAAGCCCGAACGCACCCAGGTGAAGAACAGTTCGAGCACGCGCCAGTTGGAGCTTTCGGAAATGCTGAAAAGCAGATAGAAGCCCGCGATCAGGCCGACCACCGATTGCCAGAAATATTTCTCTCGCGAACGCATGCCCTCCGGGTCCTTGCGCACCACCTTGCGCCAGTCGTCGACCCAGCCGATGGCACCGAAGCCCAGCGTGACCCAGAGCACGATCCAGACGAAGCGATTCGAGAGATCGAACCACAACAGGGTCGAGAACGCGATCGAGAACAGCACCAGCACGCCGCCCATCGTGGGCGTGCCGCTCTTGGTGAGGTGCGTCTCCATGCCGTAGCTGCGCACCTGCTGGCCGATCTTGAGCGCGGCGAGACGACGGATCACATAGGGTCCGGCGGCCAGGCCGAGCAGCAGCGCGGTCAATGCCGCCATCAGCGCGCGGAAGGTGAGGTACTGGAAGACGCGCAGGAAACCGAAATCCGGCGAGACCGTCTGCAGCCATTGGGCGAGGGTCATCAGCATGCTGTGAATGGGCGCGGCTCATGCGGCATGACCGGCCCCCTTGTCTTGTTGTTGTGGTGCAGCCGAAGCGGCGATCGCCTGGACCACCCGCTCCATCTGCATGAAGCGCGATCCCTTGACCAGCACGCTGGCGGCATGGGGCCATCGCGCCAGGACCGCCGCGTTGAGCGAATCGATGTCGTCGAAGTGCCGGGCCTCGCCGGCTTCGTCACCGGCGAAGGCCGCGACGCTGTGTTTTGATTCATTGCCGAGCGCGAAGACGGTCTCGATGCCGCGCTCGCGCGCCCAGGCGCCGATTTCAGCGTGAAATTGCGGTCCCTGGTCGCCGACTTCGCCCATGTCGCCGATCACGAGCATGCGCGGGGCGGGCAGGCTGGCGAGCACATCGATCGCCGCGCGCATCGAATCGGGATTGGCGTTGTAGGTGTCGTCGATCACCGTGATCGTCCGGCCGTCGGCCAGTTGCAGCTCGATCGCCTTGGAGCGACCCTTGACCGGCTCGAACGCGGCCAGTCCCTCGGCGATCTTGTCCGGCGACACGCCGCTCGCGAGCGAACAGGCAATGGATGCCAGGGCGTTGACCACGTTGTGGCGGCCGGCGATGCGCAGTGCGCAGCGCACCTCGCCGACCGGCGTGCGGGCCTCGAACTGCCAGGCGCCCTGCCGCCATTCGGCGGCGACAAGCGCGATGTCTGCGTCGAAATGCTCGCCGAAGGTGAGGCAACGGCGCGTCGCACCTTCGCGCGCGATCGACTGCCAGAGCGCCGTGAATTCATCGCCGAAGGGAAACACCGCCGTGCCACCATCAGGCAGCGCGGCGAAGACCGAAGCGTTCTCGCGGGCGACAGCTTCAACCGTGGCCATGAATTCCTGATGCTCGCGCTGCGCGTTGTTGACCAGCGCGATGGTCGGCCGCGCGATGGCCGACAGGCGGGCGATTTCGCCCGGATGGTTCATGCCGAGCTCGACCACCGAGCGCTGGTGCCGGGCGCGCAGGCGCAGCAGCGTCAGCGGCACGCCGATCTCGTTGTTGAAATTGCCAGCAGTCGCCAAGGCGCCTTCGCCGCATGCGGTGCGAAGGATCGACGCGATCATCTGCGTCACGGTGGTCTTGCCGTTGCTGCCGGTGACCGCGATCAGGGGCAACTCGAATTGCGCGCGCCAGCCAGCGGCCAGGGCGCCGAGCGCGGCCAGGGTGTCGGGCACTTCCAGCCCCGCGAGACCCGCCGCTTCGAGACCGCCGTGCGCGATGGCGGCAACCGCACCGCGCGCACGCGCATCGGCAAGGAATTGGTTGGCGTCGAAACGCTCGCCCTTGAGCGCGACAAAAAGATCGCCCGCGGCGAGGGTGCGCGTGTCGGTATGGACGCGAAGAATCGGTGTGGCGGCGCCACCGACCAGGCGCGCGCCAGGAATCCAGCCCAAGGCCATGCCCAACGTCATCATGGGGGTCGAAGCAGGCGTGCCGTTCATGCCCCACCCCTTCTTGTGAGCGCATCGATGGCATGCGCGCGATCCGAGAACGCAATGCGTTCGCCCGCAATCTCCTGCCATGCCTCGTGGCCGCGCCCGGCGATCAGGACGACGTCTTCGGGACGCGCCTGGGCCAGGGTGTCGGCAATCGCCTTCGCGCGATCAGGTTCGACCTGCGCGGCCTCGGGCCGCGCCAGGCCCAGCAGGATCTGGCTGATGATCGACGCAGGTTTTTCACTGCGTGGGTTGTCGCTGGTCACGACGACGCGGTCGGCCTGCGTCTCGGCGACGGCCGCCATCATGGGACGCTTGGCGGTGTCCCGGTCGCCGCCGCAGCCGAACACGCACCACAGTTCGCCTCCGCGCTGCTGCGCCAGGGGGCGCAGTCCGGCGAGCGCCTTGTCGAGCGCGTCAGGCGTATGTGCGTAGTCGACGACTGCCAGCGGATGGCCGGGAACGCTCAGGCGTTCCATGCGGCCCGGCACGCTGTCGAGGCCGACGCAAGCGCCCACCGCGTCTTCGAGCGACAGCCCGAGCGCGCGCAGCGTACCCAGCACGCCCAGCAGATTTGCGACGTTGTATTGGCCGATCAGTTGCGTCGACAAGTGCACCGGCAACTGCCCCAGTTCCACCACTGAGAAATTGAGGCCCTGTGCGTCATAGCCGATGTCCTGCGCCACCAGCCGCGCAGGACCACCTACGGCCGACACGGTCCAGACATCGAGCCCGCCGACACCGGTCTCGATCAGGTTGCCCACCAGGGCTGCGCCATGCACGTCGTCGATATTGACCACCGCGGCACGCAGCCCCGGCCAGCGGAACAGCTCCGCCTTGGCCTGCCAGTAGGCATCCATGCTTCCGTGGTAGTCCAGATGGTCCTGCGTGAAGTTGGTGAAGACCGCGACGGCGATTCGGGTGCCATCGAGCCGGCGCTCCACGATGCCGATCGACGATGCCTCGATGGCGCAGGCGCCGAAGCCGCGATCCACGAAGCCGCGCAATTCGCGCTGCAACAGCACCGGATCGGGCGTGGTCAGCCCGGTGTACGTGAGTTCGGGCGGCACGCCGACGCCCAGCGTGCCCACGACGGCGCACGGCGCACGGCCGGATCGCGACAACGCCTGCGCCAGCCACCACGCGGTGGAGGTCTTGCCGTTGGTGCCAGTCACCGCGAGCACGTCGAGCTGCTCGGAGGGGTTGTCGTAGTAGGTCGCGGCGATCGGTCCCGTCGCGGCCTTGAGGCCGGCATAGGCGGCGATGGCCTCGCCCTCGAATCCGAACACCGCACTCCCTTCCTCTTCGACGAGGCAGGCCGCGGCGCCCTGCGCCAGTGCATTGGCGACAAAGCGCCGCCCGTCCGTGGCCGCGCCGGGCCACGCGACGAATCCATCGCCCGCGCCGACCGGACGGCTGTCGGCATGCAGCACCCCACGCACGCGGGACTGCAGCCAGCGCGCGGCTTCGGTGGGGTTGCGCAGCGCCGTTGTCATCAGAAGCTCTCTTCCACACCCGTGGTCACGACCATGGGTTTGACAGCGAGATCGGGCGCCACGTTCATCATCCGCAGCGTCTGCTGCACGACCTCGCTGAACACCGGCGCGGCCACGATGCCGCCGAAATACTGGCCGTTGCTCGGCTCGTCGATCATCACCGCCACGATGATGCGGGGCTTGTCGATGGGCGCCATGCCCGTGAACCAGGAGCGGTATTGCTTGCTGGCATAGCCCCGGCCCACCTGCTTGTGCGCCGTGCCGGACTTGCCGCCCACGGAATAACCCACGGTCTGCGCGAGCGGGCCCGTGCCGCCCGGGCCGGCCGCCATCTGCAGCATCCTGCGCACGGCGAGCGCGTTCTGCGCCGAAAAAACCTTGACGCCGACCGCCGGCTCCGAGCTCTTGAGAATCGTCGCCGGGATAACGTCGCCGTCGTGCGCGAAGGCCGTGTACGAATGCGCCATCTGGAACAGCGACGCCGACAGGCCGTAGCCGTAGGCCATGGTCGCCTGCTCGACCGGCTTCCACGACTTCCAGGGGCGCAGCCGTCCCGTGACGGCACCCGGGAACTGGATCTGCGGCTTCTGGCCGTAGCCGAGCGCCGTGTAGGTGTCCCACATCTCGTGGGGCGTCATCTTCTGCGAGATCTTGAGCGCGCCGATGTTGCTGGACTTCTGGATGACGCCCTCGACCGTCAGCGAGCCGTAGTTGTGCGTGTCGCTGATGGTGAAGCCGCCCAGGCTGTAACGACCGGGCGCGGTATCAATCACGGTTTTCGGCGTGATGCGGCCTGCTTCCAGTGCCGTCGCGACCGTGATCGGCTTCATCGTCGAGCCGGGTTCGAACACATCGGTCATGGCGCGATTGCGCAACTGCTCGCCCGTGAGATTCTGGCGCTTGTCGGGCACATAGCTCGGGTAGTTGGCCAGGGCCAGCACCTCGCCGGTGATCGCGTCGAGCACCACCACGCTGCCCGCCTTGGCCTTGTGCACGGTCACCGCGTCGCGAAGCTTCTGGTAGGCGAAGAACTGCACCTTGCTGTCCACGCTGAGCTGAATGTCCTTGCCGTCGAACGGCGGCACTTGCTCGCCGACGCCCTCGACCACCCGGCCGAGCCGGTCCTTGATGACGCGGCGCGAACCGGGCTTGCCGGCCAGTTCCTTGTTGAACGCGAGCTCGATGCCTTCCTGGCCGATGTCCTCGACATTGGTGAAGCCCACCACATGTGCGGCGGCCTCGCCTTCTGGGTACTGGCGCTTGTATTCCTTGCGCTGGTAGATGCCCTTGATGTTGAGCTCTGCGATTTGCTTGGCGATGGGCTCGTCGACCTGCCGCTTGATCCAGACGAAAGTCTTGTCTTCGTCTTCAAGCTTCTTGTCGAAGTCCTTCTGCGGCATGCCGAGCAGCTTGGCCACCTGCTTGAGCTTGGTCTTGACCTCGGGGTCGTCGCGCTCGATGTCTTCGGGGATCGCCCAGATGCTGGGTGCGACCACGCTCTGCGCAAGCAGAAGGCCGTTGCGATCGAGGATGCGGCCGCGATTGGCCGGCAGTTCGAGCGTGCGGGTAAAGCGCACCTCGCCCTGGCGCTGGAAGAAGTCGTTGCCGATCACCTGCACGTAGGCTGCGCGCCCGGCGAGCACGACGAAGCCGAGCGCGATGCCACCGACGATGAACTTGCTGCGCCAGACGGGGGTCTTGCTGGCCAGCAGAGGACTGGTCGTGTATTGGACGCTGCGGCGGGTCATGGGCTCCCCCCCATGGCGCTGCGCGCCTCCCCCCCAGGGGGGCAGTTCGACTTGAGGCGGCTCGGCGTCGAACTCATCAATGCACCCCCTTCATTGCAGCGGCTTTCGGCGCGGGGGTGGTCGGTGCCGGCGCGGCAATGGCCGGGATCACCGTGCCGTCTTCGCGCACGTACTGCGTGATGGCCGGCGTGGTCGTGCGCATCTTGAGCTGCTCCTTGGCGAGCTTCTCGACGCGCAGCGGCGTGGCCTGCGCCCGCTTCTCGACCTGCAGGCGGTCGTGATCCAGCTCGAGCCGGCGCGTTTCGAGCTCGACCCGGTGAAACTCCGTGAAGAGCTGGCGCGACATGTACTGCGTGTGCACGAGATAGATCGCCGAGCCCAGCACGGCGATCAACAGGAGCAGGTTGAGGCGAGCCATGGTTTGCTCAGCCCTCGTCCGCCGTGCGCTCGGCGATACGCAGGATCGCGCTGCGCGCCCGCGGATTGCCATCGACTTCTGCCTGCGACGGCTTGACACGACCCAGGGAGCGCAGCTTCATCGCCTTTGGCGCAGCGAAGGGCGCGCGACGGTCGTAGACCTCGCGCGAATGCTTCGCGATGAACTGCTTCACGATGCGATCTTCCAGCGAATGGAAGCTGATCACCGCGAGCCGGCCCTGGGGTTGCAGCACGACGAGACTCGCTTCTAGCGCCTGTTGCAGCTCTTCAAGCTCGGCGTTGATGAAAATCCGAAGAGCCTGAAATGTGCGCGTTGCAGGGTTCTGGCCCGGCTCGCGGGTTTTGACCGCGCCAGCCACGAGCTGGGCCAGCTCGGCGGTGGTTGAAACTGGGCCCCGTTCTTGTCGGCGAGCAACAATCGCCTTTGCAATCTGAACAGCAAACCGTTCTTCGCCATAGTCACGAATCACCTCCGCAATCTGCTGTGGTTCGGCTGTTGCCAGCCACTCGGCCACGCTCTCGCCGCGCGTCGTGTCCATGCGCATGTCGAGCGGGCCGTCGAAACGAAAAGAAAAACCCCGCGCGGGGTTGTCGATCTGGGGAGAGCTGACACCGAGGTCCATCAGCAGGCCTGACACGCTCGCCCGCGGCAGCTCGCCCAGGTCCTTGAATCCCTGGTGACGGATGGAAAAACGCGCATCCTCGATGCGCGCTGCTTCGGCCACCGCTTCCGCGTCCTTGTCGAACGCGATGAGGTGGCCCTCCGGCGCCAGCCTTGCCAGGATTTCCCGGCTGTGGCCGCCGCGTCCGAAGGTCGCGTCGACATACGTGCCGGTGCTGTCCGCTCCGTCGGGAAAGAGGCCTTCCACCGCTTCCTTCAACAAGACGGTCGTATGGGTCCAAGGTTGCTCCACTTCGGGCCTCAGAACGAGAAGTCCTGGAACACATCGGGCATCTGGCCCTGGGTGGCTTCGGCCTCCTTGGCTTCGTAAGTGGCCTTGTCCCAGAGTTCGAAATGATTGCCCATGCCGAGCAACAGGGCGTCGCGCGTGATGCCGGCTGCGGCGCGCAACTCAGGCGACACGAGCACGCGGCCGGTGCCATCCATCTCGACGTCCATGGCGTTGCCAAGGAAGACACGCTTCCACCACTGGGCCGACATCGGGAGGGCGGCGATGCGCTCGCGGAACTTCTCCCACTCGGGACGCGGGAACACCATGAGGCAGCCGTGCGGGTGCTTGGTGATCGTGAGTTGGCCGGCCGCCGTCGCGCTCAGGACGTCACGATGCCGGGTCGGCACGGAGAGCCGCCCCTTGGCATCCAGACTGAGCGATGAAGCGCCTTGAAACACGACCACGAAACCCCGGTTGCGGAGTCCGCCACGCACCTGAACGCGACATACCCCGACACTTTTTCCCACTTAACTGCACTTTTTTGCACTGTAGCAGGAAACGCCTACCTCGCAACCGGAGGTTGGCGGTATTTTTTGTAATGGAATCAACAACTTAGCGGTGTTTTTGCAACCTCGAAAGGACCGAATTCCGTTGCAAATGAAGCACTTAGCTGACGCACTGAATGCATCACATTAGCTCGCCCCCAGGTTGGCTCACTGCGTGTAGCCGCCCACCCCCTACCGGGGGCAACACCGGTGGCCCGGCCAAGCCGGTTCCACGGTGTTTCACCAACGGGCCTGGCTGCGCCGGCCAGGGCGTGGCGTGATTTTGCTCCGGCGGCGTAGCGCGCCCGTTCGTGAGCTGCCGCAGAACCGGCTTGGCCGGGCCGCTGGCTGCGCCCCCGGTAGGGGGTGGGCGCGCAACCTGGGGGCGAGCTACAAAATGAATCGGGAGAGGTCTTCGTCGTGACTAAGTACAGCAAGGCGCGCGTCCACGTAGGCCGCATCGATATGCACGGTCTGGCCTCCCAGCTTGGCGGCACCGAAGCTGACTTCGTCGAGCAGACGCTCCATCACGGTCGATAGCCGGCGGGCGCCGATGTTCTCGGTGCGCTCGTTGACGTCGAAGGCGATGCTCGCAAGCCGCGTGATGCCATCGGCGGTGAATTCGAGGGTCACGCCTTCGGTGGCGAGCAGCGCCTGGTACTGCTTGACCAGCGATGCCCGCGTCTGCGTCAGGATGCTCTCGAAATCCGACACCGACAGCGACTGCAACTCGACCCGGATCGGAAAGCGCCCCTGCAGTTCGGGGATCAGGTCGCTCGGCTTGCTCAGGTGGAAGGCGCCGCTCGCGATGAAGAGGATGTGGTCGGTGCGCACCACGCCGTACTTGGTGCTCACGGCCGTGCCTTCGACCAGCGGCAGCAGGTCGCGCTGCACGCCCTGCCGCGAGACGTCGGCGCCCTGCGCCTCGGTGCGGGTCGCCACCTTGTCGATTTCGTCGATGAAAACAATGCCGTTCTGCTCCGCATTCTGGATCGCCTGGCTGCGGATCTCGTCCTCGTTGACCAGTTTGGCGGCCTCCTCATCGATCAGCAGGCGCATCGCCTCGGCAATCTTGAGCTTGCGCGTCTTGCGCTTGCCCTGCCCTAGCTGGCCGAACATGCCGCGCAACTGCTCGGTCATCTCCTCCATGCCGGCAGGGCCCATGATTTCGAGCGGCGTGCGGACGTCGGCAAGGTCGATCTCGATCTCCTTGTCGTCGAGTTCGTGCTGGCGAAGCTTCTTGCGGAAGGCCTGGCGCGTCGCGCTGCCGGTGTCGGAAGCGGCGCCGCCATCGGGCAGGCGGGCCGGGGGCAGCAGCACGTCGAGGATGCGCTCCTCGGCAGCGTCTTCCGCACGCATGCGGACCTTGGCGCTTTCGGCTTCGCGCGTCTGCTTGACCGCCATTTCAGCCAGGTCGCGCACGATCGAGTCCACGTCCTTGCCGACGTAGCCCACCTCGGTGAACTTGGTCGCCTCGACCTTGATGAAGGGCGCATCGGCCAGGCGTGCGAGACGGCGGGCGATCTCGGTCTTGCCGACGCCCGTGGGGCCGATCATGAGGATGTTCTTGGGCGTGATTTCGGCACGCAGCTTTTCCTCGACCTGCTGTCGGCGCCAACGGTTGCGCAGCGCGATCGCCACGGCGCGCTTGGCATCGGGCTGGCCGACGATGTGGTTGTCGAGTTCGGAAACGATTTCCTGAGGGGTCATTGGCATGGAATCACTCGATCGGTGTCACAGGGTCTCGACCGTGTGGTGCATGTTGGTGTAGATGCAGAGCTCGCCGGCGATCTCGAGCGCCTTCTTGACGATCTGTTCTGCGGTCAGGTCGGTGTGGTCGACCAGTGCCTTGGCGGCAGCCTGCGCATAGGCACCGCCGGAGCCGATCGCGATGATGCCGTTCTCGGGCTCCAGAACGTCGCCGTTGCCGGTGATGATCAGCGAGGTCGTTGCGTCCGCCACGGCCAGCATGGCCTCCAGGCGACGCAGGACGCGATCGGTGCGCCAGTCCTTGGTGAGTTCGATGGCGGCGCGTGCCAGGTGGCCCTGGTGCTTCTCGAGCTTGGCCTCGAAGCGCTCGAACAGGGTGAAGGCGTCGGCTGTCGCTCCGGCAAAGCCGGCAAGCACCTTGCCGTGATACAGCCGGCGCACTTTGCGCGCGCTGCCCTTGATGACGATGTTGCCCAGCGTGACCTGACCGTCACCGCCGATGGCAACCTGGTCGCCGCCAGCGCCCTTGCGGCGCACGCTGATGATGGTGGTTCCGTGAAATTGTTCCATGGGGCATTATCCCGCCCGAGGCTTGCCCCAGAGGGCAGCCTACCGTCCTCAGGGGTCAATCCCTTGTCTTGACGGTCGCGTGGTCGGCAATGCCGACGACGCCGAAGAAGGCGGCGATGAGGCGGTGCGCATCCACAAACTGCACGTTGTCGCCACGCGCGTGGCGGCCGGTGACCCAGTTCAGAAGGGCGCCCGCGGCGGTGAAATCAACCCGAACCAGGGCCGCACAGGAAACGCTCGGTGCCGTTGCGCTGGCCAGTTCGTCATCCAGCCGCTGCCAGGTCGAGAGCGATTCGCCGACCAGGTCGCCCGCCAGCACGGCGCCGGCAGCCGGCTCCAGAGAGCGCTCCGCCTCCTCCGACATGATGCTGAAAGACGGTTTGGCGACCTTGGGCATGTCGAGCGTGGCGTAGTCCCCTTTGGGATCTTCCCAAGGCGGAGGCGAGACCTCGTAGGTGATGCAGTAGTTGAGCGCAAGCAATTCGAACTCATCGGCCCGGTGCATCACCCGCAGTGCCGCCATGTGCAGTTGCCACCAGACGGCATCGACGTTCCGGTCGTTGGCCGGCGTCGCCTCGGCAAGCACGAGAAGCAGCTGATCGGCGCCGCTAAACCGCAACTGGACAGCCGAGTCCGCCCAATGGTTGAACAGGGCGCGCAGCGGCCCTGCCGCCTCGGCCTCGATGGCGCCCAGCGCGCTCCAGTCGAGCTTCCAGGACGGCCCGGCAGCAGCCAGCGCCCGCGTGAGAGCGATCAGTCCTTCGCGTGAGAGGCGTGCAGGGCTCGACCAGTCGGCACTGCCGCCAGCAGCCCCGACCGGCTTGGCAGCCGTCGATGCACGCACCGTGTTCGCCAGCGCCCGAAGTGACATCCACTCGGGCGCCGAGCGCTTCATGCGTTGGGCGTAGCGCGTGCTGGTGGCCACATACTTCTCGGCGTCGCCGGTCGCCTGGTAGAAGTCCAGCAGCGTTCGCCAGATGTCGTCCTGGCCGCCGGTCGGACTGTCCGGCGCGAGTGCCTGCAGCAGGATGGCCTCGGCCCCGGCGTCATCGCCGTGGGCGAAGCGGATCGCGGCTTCCTCGATGCAACCGTCGTGTCCCTGCGCCTGGGCGGGAGCGGCCTGTCCGGGGACCTCGCCCTGCGGCACGCCGGGCACGGTATCGGCGTAGGCCCGCGCATGCTGCTCGGCCATGGGCGCAGCCTCGCCGGGCGCGCCTTCGGGCTTTGGCTCGGTCTGATTGCCGCGGGCCTTCCACCACTGCTGCGACATCTGCTCTTCGATCTCGTCGATCTTCTTGAGCGTGAGTGCCCTGCCTTCGGTCTTGCCGGAGGTGCTGCTGACATTGAAGGAGGATGGCGTCCCGGCAGCGTCGCCGCCTCCGGCCGCTTCCCGCTGCCGGAGCTTGCGGAGCATGTCGAACTCACGGCGGCGCACGAAGTCGTTGCGCTGCCGCCGCTCGATCATTTCCTTGAGCATTTCACGGCTGTAGCCGTTTTCAAGATTGGACGAGTCCTCGGCGTCGAGCTCGGACCAATCCTTCAGCGGATTGCGCACGAACTTCGCAACCTTGGACAGCAGGCGACCGGTTTCTTCCTTGGCCATGCGCTTCGTCTCCCCTTCGGCTCCCGTCGTGATCAGTCGCCGAACATTTTCTGCTTGAGCTCGCGGCGCTGCTGAGCTTCGAGCGACAGCGTGGCCGTCGGGCGGGCCAGCAGACGGCCGACACCGATCGGTTCACCGGTCTCGTCGCAGTACCCGTAGTCGCCGGCATCGATGCGCTGGATCGACTGCTCGATCTTCTTCAGCAGCTTGCGTTCGCGGTCGCGGGTGCGCAGTTCGAGCGCGTGTTCTTCCTCGATGGTGGCGCGATCGGCCGGGTCCGGCACGACCACGGTGTCCTCGCGCAGATGCTCGGTCGTCTCCCCGGCGTTTTCAAGGATGCCGCGCTTGAGTTCCTGCAGCTTCAGGCGGAAGAACGCCATCTGCTTGTCGTTCATGTATTCCGAGTCCGGCATCGCGATGACCTCGGCGTCGGTCAGCTCCTCGGCCGATTTGGCCTTCCAGTTGTTGGCGAGCTTGGGATCTTTCTTGATCGCGACGGGCGGCGGCGGGACCAGCGGGTTCGACGAGATCTGCACGAAGCTGGATTTCGCCGCGGTGGAAGCCACCGTCTGGGGCATGGACGGCACGGTCAGCTGCGACAGCCGCGAGACGCGCCCGCCACGTGCGGGTGCAGGCGTGGTGGTCGTGGCGGTTGCTTGGGATGTCACCGTGGCGGTAGAAGTATCGGAGGCGGCAGCCGTTTTTTTCATGGGAGTCGGTGGTGCAGGTGGCGCGGTGTGAGGGCCGGCCGGTTTGGATGACGAGACGCCCGCGCTCACTACCTTGGCCTTGCTTGTGGCGTGGGCCTCGGATGGCGCTGCGGACTGGGCGGGCTTTGCGGCGGAAACCTTCTTCGCTGCGGGCACAGCCTGCTTGGCAACCTCCGTCTTCTTGACGGCCGGCTTCGATGCTGGCTTGGCTTTGGCGACAGGTTTCTTCACAGTGACTGGCTCCTTCGACGAACTCGAACGCACATTCTCAGTGGTGTCTCCCCCGTGGAAACCACGGGCGCTCGCCATTGGCGAACCCAGGGGTTATACCCCCGAAAACGGCCCGAAAACGCGTGCAGTCCTATGCCGGATGTCACACATCGCCCTTAAAGAAGGACGGGGTCTCCCCGGAACAGGCGCGCGATTGTATAGAGAACTGGGAACGGGCGGGGGAAACCGCCCCCGCGATGACGAATGGCTCGGCGCGGGCCTCAGACCAGGCACTGGTCGAGACCCTGTTCCAGGATCTCGCGCGGCAGGTCGATGCCGATGAACACCATGCGGCTGTTGCGTTTTTCGTCGGGGCCCCAGGCCGGACCGAGGTCGCTGCCCATGAGCTGGTGCACGCCCTGGAAGATCACCTTGCGCTCGGTGCCCTGCATGTGCAACACACCCTTGTAGCGCAGCATCCGGGGACCGTAGATATTGACGATGGCGCCGAGGAAGTCCTCCAGGCGAGCCGGGTCGAAGGGGCGATCGGCGCGGTAGACGAAGCTCTTCACGTCGTCGTCATGGTGATGATGATGGCCGTGGCCTTCGTGCGCGTGCGAGGGATGGTCGCAGTTCTCGCCATGCGCATGGTCATGGTCATGGTCGTCTTCCTCCTTGAGGAAGTCCGGATCGATATCCAGCTTGGCGTTGAGGTTGAAGCCTCGAAGATCGAACACGTCCTTCAGCGGCACTTCGCCGAAATGCACCTTCTGCTGTGGCGCGCGCGGGTTCATGTGCTTGAGGCGATGGATCAGCGCCTCGGTCTCTTCCGCGGCGACGAGGTCGCTCTTGCTGATGAAGATCTGGTCCGCGAACCCCACTTGGCGGCGCGCTTCCTGCCGGTCGTTGAGTTGCTGCGGTGCATGCTTGGCATCCACCAGGGTCAGGATGGAGTCGAGCAGGTAGCTCTCGGCGATTTCGTCGTCCATGAAGAAGGTCTGCGCCACGGGGCCCGGATCGGCCAGGCCGGTGGTCTCGATGACGACGCGATCGAAGTCCAGCAGGCCCTTGCGCTTCTTGGCCGCCAGCAGTTGCAAGGCTTCGCGCAGGTCCTCCCGGATCGTGCAACAGATGCAACCGTTGTTCATCTGGACGATCTGCTCCTTCGACTCGGTGACCAGGATGTCGTTGTCGATGTTCTCCTCGCCGAACTCGTTCTCGATCACGGCGATCTTCTGGCCGTGCGCTTCGTTCAGGATGCGCTTGAGCAACGTGGTCTTGCCGGCGCCGAGGAAGCCGGTGAGGATGGTGGCGGGAATGAGGGCCATGGAGTTGCTCCGGAGATCAGGAATCGGGGGGAATCAGGGGAATCGGGGAAAGGCGGAAAGTTTAGCGACGGCCGGCCGGCCATGCGCCGGCAAGGTCAACCGCTATTTGCGCACCACCACCAGGCCTTTCAAGTATTCCCCCTCGGGGAACTCGATGGTCATGGGATGGTCGGGCGCCGCGCCCAGGCGTTCCGTGATGTAGCCGTCAACCCCGGCATCGATGCCGGCGGAGGCCACGATCTTGTGGAACAGGTCGGCACCGATGCCGCCCGAGCATGAAAAAGTCAGGAGGTGGCCGCCCGGCGCCAGCAACTTGAACGCCTGGCGGTTGAGATCCTTGTAAGCCCGCGCGGCCCGCTCGGCGTGGGCGACGGTCGGCGCGAATTTCGGCGGGTCGAGCACGATGGCGTCGAATGTTCGCCCCTCATCGACGAATCGCCGCAGGGAGGCATTGACGTCGGCGTCAAGGAACTGCGCGTGAGCGTCCTCGAAGCCGTTGATCGCGAGGTGCGCCCGTGCCCGCTCCAGTGCGGGCAGCGAAGAGTCGATGGAGGTCAACTCCGCACCCTCGACCGCACCGGCTGCCTTCAGACCGGCGAGCGCCGCGACCGTAAAGCCGCCCGTGTAGCAGAAGCAGTTGAGCACGCGGCGAAACCGGCGCTGAGCGGCCAGTTCGGCAAATCGCTTGCGGCTGTCGCGTTGGTCCAGGTAGAAGCCGGTCTTGTGGCCGGTCGCGATATCGAGGCCGAGGCGCCAGTCGTGTTCGCGGATGGTGATCTCGGTGCCACCGTTGCCGCGCAGCCAGCCTGTGGCCGGCTTGAGCCCCTCGCGCTCCCGGCCGCTCGCGTCGGAGCGTTCGTAGAGCTTCTGAAGGCCGGTGGCGGCGAGCAGCGCATCCGCGAGCACCGCCTTCCACCGCTCGACGCCGGCCGACAGGAATTGCGCCACCAGGGTGTCACCGTAGCGGTCGACGATCAGTCCCGGCAAGCCGTCCGCCTCGCCGTGGATCAAGCGCACGCCGTCGCTCTGGAGATCGAACAATCCGCGCGCATCGACCGCGCTCGCCACACGGGCGGAAAAGAATGCGGCATCGATGCGCTGCCTTTCGTCGAAGCTCCACGCGCGGGCGCGGATCTTGGAATGCGGGCTGAAGGCGGCCCAGGCGAGGAACTTGCCTTCGTCCGACTCGATGCGCACGGTTTCGCCCGCGTCGCCGCCACCCTTGGCGATGGCGGATTCGAACACCCAGGGATGTCGCCGCAACAGCGAGCGCTCCTTGCCGGGCCGGAGTCTGAGAATCTTCATGGCTTCCTGCCCTTGTTCTGACGGCGGGGCTCTTCGCGCGCCTGCGCCCGGGGATGCGCCGCATCGTAGGCCCTGGCGAGATGCTGGAAATCCAGCCGCGTGTAGACCTGCGTGGTCGAGATATTGGCGTGCCCCAGCAATTCCTGCACGGCGCGCAGGTCGCTGCTGGATTGCAGCACGTGGCTCGCGAACGAGTGCCGCAGCATGTGGGGATGCACCGGCGTTGCCAGGCCAGCCTTGAGGCTGCGCTGGCGCAATTGCTTCCACACCGAATGCGCCGAGAAACGCAGGCCGTTGCGGCCGATGAAGAGCGCCGCCGCACTTTCGGGGTCGCGCACGCGCGCCGCTTCGAGCGCCGGGCAGTCTTCGCGCACTGCAAGCCATGCCTTCACGGCTTCGGCTGCCTTGCTGCCCACCGGCACCAGGCGCCGCTTGCTGCCCTTGCCCAGCACGTTGGCTTCGGCGGCGTCGAGGTCGATCCAGCCGCGCGCCGTGCCGCTCGCCCGCGCATCCAGGCCGGTCAACTCGCTGACGCGAAGGCCGCAGCCGTAGAGCAGTTCGACGATCGCCCGGTCGCGTGCCTCGGCCCAGGGGTCGGCTTCCGCGTCGTGGAGTTCGGCGAGCTGCACCGCGTCATCGACGGCGAGGGCCTTCGGCAGAGGCCGGTCGGACTTGGGCGCGTGAACATCCTGGACCGGGTTCGCGCCCACCAGGCCCTCATTGCCGAGCCAGCGATAGAAACTCCGCCAGCAGGAAAGGACCAACGCAATGCCGCGCGCCTCGCGGCCTGCCCCGTGCAGTTGCGCCATCCAGCGACGCACGTGCGCTGTCTGGACCTTGTCGAGCGCGAGTCCCGCCGTTTCGGCCTTTTCGACCAGCGTCTTCAGGTGGATGGCATAGAGCTCGACCGTGCGCGCCGCCAGCCGACGTTCGACCCGCACATGCTCGAGATATTTCTCGATCAGGGTCATGCGCAGTGTGTCGTCAGAAGAGGTAGCCACGGCCAGCATTGTTCACGATGGCCAGAGGTTCGCGCAAAGCGCCCTTGAAGACCATGCCCCAACGCTGCCAACAGGAAGTCGAAGCTGCCGCATATTGCACGTCGAAGAGCTGATCGAACCCGCCGGCCCGGGCGAGTCGCTCGGCGCGCCACAGATGGTACGGCTCGGTCACGATGATCACGCTCTTCACGCCGGCCGCCTGCAGGACGCTGCGCGACATCGAAAGGTTTTCCCTGGTGGACGACGAGACCGGCTCCAGCAGCAAGGGCCCGCTGTAACCAGCAGCCCGCGCGTGTCGCTCCATGACTTCGGCCTCGACGCGGCCGTCTTCCCAATCCACGCCGCCGCTCAACAGAAGACGCTGCACACGGCCCGCCTCGGCAAGGGCGATACCGGCATCGACGCGGCCGGTCAGACATGGGTTGGGCTTGCCGTCGCGGTAGGCGCGATTGCCCAGGATCAACGCCGCATCGGCCGCACGTTGCGGCGGATGGTCCAGCACCCAGCGGGCGTGCCGCCACACCATGACGGTGATCGCCAGGTACCCGAGCAACAGGATGAGCAGCGCGCCCCCCAGCCCGCGCCGCAGCGCGCGATTCAAGGCCGCAGCCGCGACAGCGCGGCCGAGGCGAGCTCGGCGATGCGATCCAGGAAGTCCGTGCCCATGTCCGGGTTGTAGCGTTGCGCGTCAGGCGACGCGAGCAGCAGCAGGCCGAAGGCCGGCGCCTCGGGCTCCGGCCGCAATGGGATCAGGGCGATCGACACGGCGGCATGCGGCTCGGCCAGCCAGCCGGACACCTCGAAACCGGAGTTCAGGCCGCAATAGGGCGCCGTCAGCGAGGTCGCAAGCGCCTTCACGTCGTCGCTCACCCACTGCGCGTAGGGCTCGTTCAGATAGGCGCTGTCGCAATCCCAGATCTTGATGGCGGTCTGGGGCACCAGGAAGAGGCTCTCCAGCTCCGAGGCGATCTGCGTGGGCAGTTGGCGCGGGTCGCGCGTGGTCAGCAGGCCGCGGGTCCAGCGCTGAAGACGGTCGGCGGTCACCATGTTCTCGGTGCCATGCCGCACCATGTCCATCACGCGATGCTCCAGCGCCTTGATCTTCTCGCGCAGCATCTCTGCCTGCCGCTCCTGCAGGCTCACGGCGCGGTTGCCGTGCGGGCTGGTGAGCTGAACCTGGCTCAGCAATTGCGCATGGCGCTCGAAGAAATCCGGCGTGTTCGCCAGGTAGTTGGCAATGTCGTCTTCGGTGATCGGATTCATGGAAGTTTGGTTGAAATGATTCATGGCTGGTCCGGCACCTCGATTTCGCCTTCGAACACCGTGACGGCCGGGCCGGTCATCAGCACCGGCGCGCCGTCGCCGGCCCATTGGATGGTGAGCAGGCCCCCGCGCGTCTCGACATCGACGCGCGAATCGAGCAGGCCGAGCCGAATGCCCGCGACCACGGCGGCACAGGCGCCGGTGCCGCAGGCGAGCGTTTCGCCGGCACCGCGCTCGAAGACACGCAGGCGCACATGCGAGCGGTCGACCACTTGCATGAAGCCAGCGTTGACGCGCTGCGGAAAGCGCGGATGGTGTTCGATCAGCGGGCCCTGCTTGTGGACCGGCGCGGTATCGACGTTGTCGACGATCTGCACCGCATGCGGATTGCCCATCGACAGCACCGCCACCGACACGATGGCGCTCTCGGCGTGCGTGCCGAGCGCCAGATGCCATTTCTGCCACCCGCCTTCATGGAGCGGATCGAGCCCGGCGGTGTCGAAGGGCACGAGCGCAGGCTCGAAGACGGGTGCGCCCATGTCGACCGTCACGCGACCGTCGGCGCCCATGCGCGGCTCGATCACGCCGGAGAGTGTCTGCACGCGCACGCTGTCCTTGGGTGTCAGACCGTGTTCGCGCACGAAGCGCATGAAGCAGCGCGCGCCGTTGCCGCATTGCTCGACCTCACCACCGTCGGCGTTGTGGATCACGTATTGGAAATCGATGCCTTCGCCCGGCGACGGCCGCACCGAGAGGATCTGGTCGGCGCCGACGCCGAAGTGGCGGTCGGCCAGGAAGCGGTACTGCTCCGTCCTCAAGCCGAGCGGGTTGTGGGTTTCGTCCAGCACGACGAAGTCGTTGCCGGCTCCTTGCATCTTGGTGAAACGAATTCGCATCGGGGGATTATCTGCTGCGGCGGTTGGATGCTCTTTGCACCCCGCTGAATGGCACAGGGCGGTGCCTAGAATGGAGAAAACGAGATGGCAAGTTCAGGGAGGAAAAGGTGATTCAACGCATCGCCATGGGCCACGGCATGGCTGGCCGGAAGCTTCTGTGGAAGCTTCAATCAATGTTCAGAGGCGGCCCGCGAACCACGCGCTTCGCGGCTTCCGTCGGCTCGATCAATTTTGACAATTCACATAGACCGTTAACGGGTTTTCTGTCTCGCGGTCTTGTTTGTTTGTCGGCAGGACTTGCGCTCGGTGCCTGCTCAGACACGACCAGTACACCGCCTGTTCATTCGGAGGAAAAGATCATGCCCAGTTCAGCCCCCACCGCGGCGGCGCCCCACGATGCGCCCGAAGTGCTCCGCCGATTGCTGGCGCTGATCGACACCTTGCATCAACCGCAGGACCTGACGATTGAACGGGTGGCGCAGTTCAGCGGATTCGCCATGACTCCCTTTTCTGACAAGCCGACCAACGATGCGTACGAGATATTCCAGCCGCTGACGGAGATGTGGTCGTATCAGTACATCTGGAAGTTGAACAGCGCCACGAGGCTTCCCGACCTTGGCTTCGGGTTTGACAAGACTGATAAATTTTCCGATCTACATCCTCCCAAGACAGGTATCTGCCAACTCGACGCGGCGCGGTTCCAGGAAATGCTCCTCCAGATGGGCTATCGGCACGTCGGCAGCACGCGTCGCGAGAGTCCAGCCAAGCAATTTCAGCGCGGATTGGTCGAAGTTGAGATCGCGATCGTTGGCGAGAGCAACGAAAGTCTCGAGAAGATTTCGCATGACTGCGTCAAGAGAGTCTCCATTGGTTTCCTTGTGGAATACATGGACTTGGGGGCTATGCAATGACCGCCGCAATCAGCCCCCAACTCGAGCGCGTGATCCGTGAGGTCGGCAACCCGACGTCATCGGCCTACCGAAATCTTCGCGCTGTCGTTGAAGAATCGCCGGTGTTGATGCAGCAGATGAACGACGCTGTCGCACTTGGGCATCTGAAGCATTTCGCGCTGATGCCCGCGAGCGAGAACGCGGGAGCCAGCTATAGCCCTGACACGCAGACCATCAGCCTGAAGCACAACAATCTACTGGACCCAAAACAGCGCGATGTGCTCACCTTCCTCATGGGCCATGAAATCCAGCATGGCATCAACCGTGAGCGCACCAGACAAGGTCTGGAGCAGTTCGACCAGAACGTCCGGCGCGTGCTGGCGAGCGGCCAGCCCGTCCATGACTACAGCACTGTGCTGGACCAGATGCTGGCGATCAACCGCAGGGACGAAGCCAGCGCGCATATCGCCGGTTGGAATGCGTTGGTCAGTCGGGTGAAGCATGGCAATCCAGCAGCTGACTTGTCTGACCTCCGCAACTTGGCGAAAGATGTTGGCTACATCAACGACTTCGTCGGGAGCAAGGAAATCGCCGGACGCAAGCAATTCACCGCAAAGGACGGCTTCACCGTCAACGCTGATCTTTCCATCACGCCCAACTCCCGGAACATCGAGGCCGCCGGAAAGCACTATTTCGACAAGAAGCCCGACGACACTCGACTGGGCCACCACGGCAATTCCGACTACGCAAACTACTATGCAGCCGGTCTAGTCGGCTCCGTCTGCCAATATGAAATGCTCAACCCGGCCGTGGCCGGCAAGGTGCAGTTGGACATGCGCGGGCTGAAGCTGCAAGAGTCATTGCTGGAGCAAAACGGCATTTCGCTCGGCGGGCGGGCTGCGCGCTGCACCTATCACGACACCCGCACTCCAGATGTCGCGGGGCATTTCGACCACACCACCGACAGCCACCAGCACGTGCCGATCTACGGCCTGCCCGCGCCGACCCGGCTGTCGTCCGGATTGAATCAAGGCTCAGCGGCTGCCCAACTCGACCACCCGACGCATCCCGACCACACGCTGTTCAAACAAGCCCGAGCCGGCGTGCATCTGCTCGATGCCGAGGTCGGCCGTACCCCCGACCAGCGCAGCGATCAGCTGGCTTCTGCCCTTGTCGTCGCAGCCCGCACGCATGGAATGAATCGCATCGACCACGTGGTGCTGAGCACGGACGCCGCCAAGGTGTTCGCCGTCCAGGGCGCGCTGGACTCCGCCCTCAAGCGGACCGCCAGTGTCCCGACAGTAGAAGCCCTCAACACGCCAATTTCGCAAAGCACCATGGTGTGGGAACAAGCAACTGAACAAAATCAGCGACAGGCGCAGGAGCGTGCCGCGGACCAACCGCACACCATCCGGCGACAAGCGCCGGCAATGAGCCTCTAGCCAACGGGACGCGAGGCGCGCAGCCGATCCAGCGCGCGGTCCAGAAACACCAGCCGATCCTGCCCCCAGAAGCGTTCCTCGTCGAGGATGTACGTGGGTGCACCGAACACGCCTCTTTCAACCGCTTCGGCGCTGTTCGCACGATAAGTCGCCTGCGTCTCCGGCGTCTGCTCCAGCGCCTGGAGCGCCGCGCCGTCGTAGCCGTTCTCGTCGGCGACCGCGATGCGCACCGCCGCATCGGCCGTGTTGCGCTCTTCCGCCCAAAGCGCGCGCAACAGCGCGTGCGAAAGCGGCTGGGCATCGAACCCCTGCAATTGCGCGGCAATCACCATCCAGCCCGGATACTTGTTCCAGTTGGGATCGCTCGCCTGCCCCTTGGGATAGTGCGCGGGCTCCAGGTTGAGCGGCATGCCCAGGTGCTCCCGCCAGCGCGCGAGTTCCAGCGCGTGGTACGTGCGGCGCGGTTCGGGCCGGGTCTTGAGCGGAATGCCGCCGGTCTGCGGAACCACGGCCTGGAAGTCGTAAGGCTTGAGCGTGAGGCGCACGTGGTGGCGGCGCACGATGTCCTGAAGTTGGGGGCCTCCGAAGTAGGCCCAGGGCGAAGAGAGGCTGTAGTAGCAGTCGAGCGAGATCATGTTCTGGATTATCTTCAGGCAATGGCATCCGACGACCCTATTTCCGACGCACGCCCCGACGCCCTGCCGCCGGTGCCGCTGCAGTTCATCGCCAGTCCGCGAAACACGGCTGCGCTCGACCGCCTCGCGGCGCAGGCGCGTGCCGACCTCGAACGCATCAACGTGCCGCCGCCGGCATGGGTGCTGCCGGCCGCATCGTCCACCGCCGAGGCGCCGGTTCTCGACGTCCTGATCGCCGGCGCCGGCATGTGCGGGCAAACGGCCGCCTATGCGCTGCGCCGCGAAGGCGTGACCAACATCCGGGTGATCGACCGCGCCGAGCGCGGCGAGGAAGGCCCGTGGGGCACCTACGCGCGCATGCTCACGCTGCGCAGCCCCAAGCACGTCGGCGGCCCCGAGCTCGGCGTGCCTTCACTCAGCTTTCGCGCATGGTACGAAGCGCAGCACGGTGAAGGCAGCGCGATGTCCGACCAGGGCACGCCCGGCTGGCAGGCGCTGCACAAGATCGGCCGTGTCGACTGGCGCGACTACCTGCTCTGGGTGCGCGACACGGTCGGCCTTCCGGTGGAAAACGGCGTGTCGCTGCGATCCGTCTCGCACACGCAGGACGGGTGGGTGCTGCAAATCGAACTCGAAGACGCCCATGGCCGGCGCGAATCCGTGCGTACGCGCCAATTGGTCCTGGCGCTGGGACGCGACGGCAGCGGCGCGCCGCGCTGGCCCGCGTTTCCTTCGTTGCGGCGCGACGATCCGTTTGCGGCCGGGCGCGTGTTCCATTCCGCCGACACGATCGACTTCGCTGCCCTTGAAGGGCGACGCATCGGCGTGCTCGGTGCCGGCGCCTCTGCCTTCGACAACGCTGCATGCGCGCTCGAAGCCGGCGCGGCGAACGTCACGCTGTTCGCGCGCCGCGCACAACTTCCGCAGGTCAACAAGAGCAAGGCCGCGTCCAGCCACGGCTTCCTGCGCGGCTTCGAAGGACTGGACGACGCGCGCAAGTGGCGCGTCTACACCTACATCTTCGACGAACAGGTTCCACCGCCCTGGGAAACCGTGCGCCGTTGCGACGTGCACGACGCCTTCGAACTGCGCCTGGGAACGCCCTGGGATGATGTCGCGCCTGACGAAGACGGCGTGACGATCACCATGCCGAACGGGGGCCTGGAGCGCTTCGACGCGGTGATTTTCGGCACCGGCTTCGACGTCGACCTGCTCGACCGGCCGGAGATCGCCGCCTACACGTCGCAGATCGACACCTGGGCGAACCACGTTTCGGCGACGGAAGCCGAACATCATCCGGAGCCGGCGCGCTTTCCGTACCTGGGCGCCGGCTTCGAACTGCGCAGCGCCGATCCGGCCGACCCACAGGCCGACGCATTGGCGCGCATGCGTCTCTTCAACTGGGGCGCGACCATGAGCCATGGCGCACTGGCCGGCGACATCCCCGGCCTCGCGATCGGCGCCACGCGGCTCGCGCAGGCGATCGCGCGCGACCTCTTCGTGGAAGACGCCGATCGGCACTGGGAGCGCCTGCAGGCGCACGATGAGCCGGAACTGATCGCGACCCGGTGGTACGTGCCGGGCTCGTCGGACGAATAAGTCAGCCCGGCGCCGAACGGCTTTCGATCAGCTTGACCAGCGCATGCAGCACGCGATTGACCGGCGTCGGCACGCCGAGCAATTCACCCTTGCGCATCACATAGCCGTTGAGATGGTCGATCTCGCTGCGCTTGCCGCGCGCCAAATCCTGCGCCGTGGATGAATACTGCGTCGGCATGGTCTGGACGAGCCCCGCGACGGTCTGCCAGGCATCGCCGGGAAGCGCCACGCCGCTGGCATGCGCCACGGCAAGGCATTCCTGCACCACGTCGCGCATCACGCTCTCCACGCCCACGCCCTGCACCACACGGCCATAGGGCAGCTGGGCGATGGCGGACAAGGCGTTGTAGGCGCAGTTCAGGATCAGCTTCATCCACAGCGCGCCGATCACGTTGTCGGAGACCTGCGTCGGCACGCCCGCCTTCTCGAACATCGCTGCGACCTCATTGCTGGTTCTTGAAGGCGCAATGACCAGTTCGCCGCGACCGTGGTGCTTGAGATGGCCGGGCCCCGCCATTTCGGTCGCAACGTAGACGACCGCGGGCGCCACCTCCTGCGGCAGCACCGCCTGGAGCCGCTCGGCGTTGTCGACGCCGTTCTGCAGCGTGAGCACGAACGCAGCGGGCATGAGGTGCGGCTTCAATTCAGCGGCAGCGCTCTCCGTGTCAGTGGACTTGACGCAGAACAACACAAGCTCCGCGCCCTTGACGGCGGCGACGTCCGTGCTGGCATCGATCGGCACATGGGCCTTGAACGTCCGTGTGTCGAGCAACAACCCATCGCGACGAATCGCTTCCACATGCTGCGCTCGGCCGATCAGCGTCACCGAATGTCCGGCGCGCGCGAGCATGCCCCCGTAGTAGCACCCGACCGCGCCGGCGCCCATCACTGCAATCTTCATGGCGGGTGCCTGCCTACGCTTGCTCGATCGAATCGACGCGATCCGGGTAGAAGGCCAGATGGTCCTTGATCTGCGCAACCGCAGCGTAGGGCGCCTCGTAGGTCCACACGGCATTGACGGCACGCTCGCCGCCCGCGGGGATGCTGTAGTACGCGCAGTCGCCCTTGAACGGGCAGTACGTCGCATGGTCCGTGCGCGCCAGCAGAGACATGTCGACATCCTTGCGCGGAATGTATTGAACCGCCGGATACGACGCCTCGCGCAGCGACAACGCGTGCGTCGTATCGGCGATCACGCGGCCGGCGGCCTTCACGACGACGCGTTTGGGATTCGCCTCAATGGTGATCGGGTGATCGGGTCCGGGGACTTTGATCGGCTTGGCTGTCATGGCTTCTGTCCTCAATCAATCGTGAAATTTGCGCGAGAACCGCTCTTCTTTTCGACGAGATCGGCACCACGCGCTGTTTATATTTTGAGCCCGGCTCGCGCACGACGCAGGCCGTCTTGAAATCAGGGAGGAATCAAAACGAAACACGCTTCAAGCGGTGGGCAACGCCTGCCCGTCTCATCTCGGCACACGCCAAGGCCCATGCATGCATGGCCACTGCGGCGATGGTCGCCATCTTTCTCCTTCTTCCATTGAAAGCTCTCATGCACAACAACAACTTCAAAATCTGGTCCGCTGAATTCCTCGGCACGTTCTGGCTCACCTTCGGCGGCTGCGGCAGCGCAGTGCTCGCCGCCGCATTTCCCGAACTGGGCATCGGCTTCCTCGGCGTGTCGCTCGCATTCGGGCTCACGGTGGTCACCGGCGCCTATGCATTCGGTCCGATCTCTGGCGGCCACTTCAATCCCGCGGTCTCGCTCGGCCTGGTGGCGGCGGGCCGCATGCCGGCCAGCAAGCTCGCCGGCTACATGATTTCGCAAGTGGCGGGCGCATGCGTTGCTGCGGCCATCCTGTACGTCATCGCCTCCGGCAAGCCCGGCGCGGAGCTCGGTGGTTTTGCGGCCAACGGTTTCGGTGAACACTCACCGGGGCAATACGGCATGAACGCCGCATTGCTCTGCGAGGTGGTGATGACAGCCGTCTTCCTGATCGTGATCCTCTGCGCGACCGCGAAACGCGCCGCCAACAGCTTTGCGGGGCTGGCGATCGGGCTTTGCCTCACGCTCATCCACCTGGTTTCGATTCCCGTGACCAATACGTCGGTCAATCCGGCGCGCAGCACCGGGCCGGCATTGTTCGCGCCGGCATGGGCGATGGACCAGCTCTGGATGTTCTGGGTTGCGCCGCTGGTCGGCGCCGTGCTGGGCGCGCTGATTTACAGGGTGGCACTCGCCGACGAGCAACCGAAGGTGCCTGCAACGCAGACCGCCTGAGGCTGTCTCAGGACTTGCCGGGCCGGCGGCCGTCGGCCCACGCCTCCAGCACGGCCACGGCTTCGCGGTCCAGCCGTTGCTCGGAAGGCGTGGCGCGCCCCGCCAGAGGCGCGCCGGCCTCCGCTCGGAGGTCTTCCACGTCGATCGGATGCCGCGCCGCGGTTGGCACACCGGCAAAAGCTTCGGCCGATTGCGCCAGCGAAGCCGCGTAGTAGAGCTTCCCGATGCCCGCAATCCGCATGGCGGCAACGCACAAGGCACAAGGTTCACAAGACGTGTACAGGTCGCAGCCGCTCAGGTCCACGCTCTTCAGATTGCGACAGGCATCGCGGATGGCCTCCACCTCGCCGTGCGAGGTCGGGTCGAAATGAGCGACCGAATGATTGAAGCCCTCGCCCACCACCACGCCGTCTCGCACGACGACCGCGCCGAAGGGCTCGGTTCCGGGCGTGCGCAGCGCTTTGGACGACAAGTCGATGGCGCGCTGCATGAACTGTTCCTGATACATCAACGTTCCTTTTTCTCGATTCACTTGACTGCAGCCGAAGCCGGCTGATGCATGGCTGCGCCCCCCGATGGTCGGCGCGCATCGAAGAGCCCGGCCGTCACCCGCGCGTAACGCCGCGGATCAAAGAACCAGGTCAGCGGCAGCAGAAGCATGACGATGGTCCCCAGATAGATCCACGCCGATCCGAAGCCGCCGCTGGACTCGCGCACCCAGCCTGTCACGAAAGGCGCCAGCGCCGCGATCATGAAGCCGAAGCCCTGCATGAAGGCAGCCAGGGTGCCTGCTTGCCTGGGATCGGGCAAATGGTCGAGCGCCAGCACCATGCACAGCGCGAAGGCGCCGCCCAGCCCGAAGCCAAGCAGCGCGACGACGCCCGAGGCGGGTGCGTTGAGCCACAGGCCTGCGAAGCCGGCCAGCTGGGCCAGCAACATGGCAGCGAGCCAGGGCCGCAGATCGCGGCGACCACGCGCCAGCGCAGGCATCACCAGCGCGGCGATCAATTGCGCCACGGTCATCCATGCCAACGCAGCGCCTGCGCGTTCCGTGCTCCAGCCTTGCTGCGCGTAGAAATGCGGCAGCCAGGCGACGAGGCTGCTGTAGCCGCCGTTGATCAGACCGAAGTACGCCGCCAGCAACCACGCGCGGCGATTTCCGAAGCATTGGAGCCAGCGCGCATCCTTGTGTCGGCCTCTCGGACGGGCAGATTCAGCCGGCGTCACGAGAAACCACACCAGCCATGCGAGCGCAGCCGGCAGGGCCCATGCCGCGAGCCCGGCTTGCCAATCGTTGGCGACACGCGCGATCCAGGGACTGCCCACGGCGCCGAGCCCGCCGCCCCCCATGAGCGCTGCGGAATACAAACCCATCGCCCATCCCACGCGCGTCGGCCAGGTGCGCTTGATGACGGCCGGCATCAGCGCCTGGACCAGTCCGACGCCGATGCCCGCGAGTGCCGCACTGACGAGCAACGGGAGCGCCGCGTCGGCGACAAATCGGCTCGCACAGGCCGCGGCGATGGTCGCCAACCCGAGCAGAATGCCCGCCCGATCACCCAGGCGCTGCCCCACCGCGACGCCGAGCAAGGACATCGGCCCCATCGCCAGCATCGGCAGCACGGTGAGCATCGCGGCCCAATGAAAACCCAGCCCCGTGGCGGCGCGGATGGCTTCGAGCAGCGGACTCGTCGATGTCAGGAACGCACGCAGATTGAGCGCCACCAGCACGATCGCAAGCGCGAAACCAAATCCGCTTTCGCTTGCGCCCGCTTCTTGCCGGCCCTTTCCGGCCCGGGTCACGCGGACACCACGCCCGGCAGCAGTTCGCCGTTGCGCGCGACGATGCGACCGCCCGCCACGACGAGCCGCCGCGGCGGCCGCGACACGACCGCTTGCGCGACGGTCTGCGCATCGACCAGGACCAGGTCGGCACGGCTGCCGGGCACCAGTCCATACGCTTCGAAGCCACAGCCCCGCGCACCGGCGTGCGTGACGCAGTCGAGCGCGATGTCGAGTTCATCGTCGCGGCGCAGGTTGTAGCGCAGGCCGATGAGCATGGCGCGCTCCAGCATGTCCGGATTGCCGTAGGGCGACCAGGTGTCGCGGATGCCGTCGTTGCCGCCGAGCATCGTCACGCCGGCCTGCCGGCAGGCCATGAGCGGCGGCACGATGCGCGATGGCGGCGCGCTGGTGATCAGCACCACGCCGAGCTTCGCCATGCGTGCGAGCAACACGTCGCGCTCGCGTTCGGGCAGTTCACCGAGGCAGAAGCCATGGCTGATCGCTACCTTGCCCTGCATGCCGAGCGCGGCCGTGCGCTCCAGGATCAGTTCGAGCGAGAAGGCACCCATCGCGCCCGGCTCGTGCAGATGGATGTCGATCGGGCAGGCATGGCGTTCGGCGATGCCGAAGAGCGTGTCGAGCGAACGCACCGGATCGGCATCGATCGCACAGGGGTCGAGGCCGCCCAGCACATCGGCGCCTTCGGCCATCGCACGGTCGAGCAATTCCGCCGTGCCGGGTCGCTGCAGGAGCCCCGATTGCGGAAAGGCCACGATCTGGATCTGCTGCAGCGCCAGCATCGCATCGCGCGTGCGAATCACGCCTTCGAGATGGCGCAGGCCGGCCTGCGTGTCGATATCGACATGCGTGCGCAGCCGCGTGGTGCCGAGCGCGAGAAAGGCCTTGGCGAGCGCGAGCGACTGCCGCGCCGCGTCATGACCACTCGCCGCGCGGAAGGCGCGCTCGTTGTCGATCTTGTCGACGAGTCGGGTGCCCACTTCGTTGCGATACCAGTCCATGCCCCACATCGTCTTGTCGAGGTGCGTGTGGCCCTCGACAAGTCCGGGCATCAGCAAAGCGCCCCCACCCTCTTCCACCGCGCAGTCGTCTTCCATCGGCAGCGCCGCACCGATGGCGGCGAGCCTGTCACCGTGCACCAGCACGTCGACCGGGACGGCGCCCAGCGGGCGCACGTTGCGGATGAGAAGGGAGGAAGACTGGGACATGGAAAGCTCGATACGAAGAAAAAGTGGCGAGGGTCAGGCCGGTACAGCCGCAGCATCGCGCGCCACCGGACGCCGGCCGAGCAGCGTGACGAGCGTGAACACCAACGTGTTGGTCGCCAGGGCCACGAGCCCGATGTTCATCGATTTGAAGCCCGCCGGTGCGTTCGGGAACATCTGGCCGATGCTGGTGTTCGCGATCATCACGTAGCCCAGGACGGCGCCGCCCGAGAGGATGCCGGCGAAGGCGGCCTGCTTGTTGCCGAAGGACCGCTTCGGCAGGCTGAACAGAAGCGACGGCAGCAACTGCGTGAGCAGGCTGGACGCGAAGATCGCGATCGACACAATGGTCGTGCCGCCGCGCAGCACGAAGTACACCGCCACCAGCGCGAACAGAGGCAGCACGGCGCGGGCGACCCTCGACACCTGCTGGTCGGTCGCACGCGGCGAGAAGCCTTCCTTGTAGATGTTCTTGCCGATCACGGTGGATGCGGTCAGCAGGATCATCGAGCCGGGCACCAGCGCGGTGAGCACGCCGGTGCCGCCGATGATGCCGACAAACCATGGGTCGAATGTCGCCTTGGCAAGGCCGAACAGCGCCAGGTCGATCTCCGCACCCTTGAGTCCCGGCACCTTCAGGATGGCCGCGAAACCCACCAGGAAGAGGAAGGCAATGACGATCTGGTAGAGCGGCATCAGGATCGTGTTGCGGCGCACCGCGCTCGCGCTCTTGGCCGCATAGACCGAGGTCAGGTTGAAGGGATACAGGTAGTAGCCCAGCGCCGTGAGCAGGATCGTGGAGTTGTACCAGGTGAGGGTCAGGCCCTCTTTCGGGAACTCGAAGAAGGTCGGGTTCGACGCGTGGATGGCGGTGAACATCGGCGCGACGCCACCGTAGTAGTGCCAGGGCAGGTAGATGCCGAGGAAGATCGCCAGCGCGAGGATCAGGATGTCCTTCACGATCGCGATGCTGGCCGAACCGTGGATGCCCGAGAACAGGATGTAGACCACCATCACCGCGGTGCCGATCCAGATCGAGACCTGCGGCGCGATCGTGCCGTACGAGGCCTCCGAGACGATGATGCCCAGCCCGCGCAACTGGATGGTGAGCAGCGCCACCATGCCCATCAACGCCACGATGGAAACCAGCACGCCGAGCGCGCGGCTGTCGTACTTGCTCGCGAAGAAGTCGGAGAACGACACCAGCTTGTGCGCCGTCGCATAGCGCCAGATGGCCGGCAGCATCCAGAAGGCGAGCAAATAGGCGAGGCCGCCGTAGGCCAGGATGTAGAAGGCCGGCGCACCCTTGCTGTAGGACCATCCGCTCGCACCCAGGAAGGTGAAGGTGGAGAACGATTCGCCCGCCATCAGCAGGAACACCATGAGGGCGCCGAGGCCGCGTCCGCCCAGCGCCCATTGCTCGAGGCTCATCTTGCGGCCACGGCGCGCCAGCACCGCCAGCGCGAGCGCGCCGACGACGAAGAGGGCAATGATCAGCAGTGCGGCGTTCATCGTGCGTCTCCTGCTGCTGCGTCGGGCGCGTCGAGGTCGCCCTCGCTATGGTCGATGACGACCATGATCAGCGAGGTCAGGACCAGCCAGGACACGTTCCACACCATGAGGAAGGGCATCCCGAGGACGAAGGTGGGGGCGAAGGCGGACAGCCATCCGCCGCTGAAAAAGGCAATCACCGGCAGCAAGGCCAGCCATTTGACGGGGTTCACTTGAGGCCTCGCTCTCTGTGAGGGTTGGATTATATAGTTGACCAAACAAAACATGTTTGGTTAACCAAAACTAAATGGTATGGGTGACGATCCGCGGCGTCAATCTCGCGTTAATACCTAGACGCCGGCCTCGACAGGGGCTTCCAGAGTCCGCATTGCGCCTCGATTGAGGAGAGATCTTGAAGGCCCGGCACGCCGCCCGGGAGCTGTTGCGCGCAGCGCGGCGGCGGGGGTTAATGCGGTCCATCGCAACCCACACCGCATCGAATGAACCCAGCGCAACTCGGCATCGCCGTCTTTGTCAGCCTCCTGCTTTTCGTGTTCTGGCGCATCCTCCAGCAGCGGACCGATACCGTTCGACGGCCTCCTCGCCCCGTCTTGAAGCCCCACACGGCGGGGCCGCGCAACCAGGCCGACATCCGGCAGTTGCTCAGCCAGATGTCGGAATCCCTGCGTGCCCGCCTGCAAGCCGCCGGAATGGCGCTGGAACTCAGGCTTCCCGCCGATCCCCTGCCCGTCCTCCTCGATCGTTCGGGCATGCAGGAGGTGTTCGGGCAGATCGTCGACCTGGCATGCCGCGCCATGCACGCCGGCAGCACGCTGCGCGTGCTCGGCCGCATCGAGGGCACGCACGCGGTCGTCAATTTCATGGACACGACACCCGACACCAGCGAGCCGCGACTGGCGCGCTGCTTCGACGCGGCCTCCGCCGGCGTTGCGCGACAGCGCGAAGACACCGAAGCCGTAGCGAGCGTGGCGCTCTGCACGCAGATCGTGGCCGAGCACCGCGGTCGCCTCTACGCCGCGCCCTCGCCGTTGGGTGGCCTCGGCATCACCCTGCGGTTGCCGCTGCAGGGCGCCATCGCCAACGTGTATTGACAAAACGGGGACTCCACGTTTTCTCCCAGATCGCCACGCAAAGTCGGCGCTTCGCGCCATTGGCGCTGGAGAGAAATGAACATGGCAAAGACCCATCCCCGGATCGGCCGGCCCGACGTCGCGCGGCGCCACGCGCTGGGCGCCATCGGCTCGCTCGGCCTCTGCGCCTTGGCCGGTTGTGGCGGCGGCGGCAGCGGAAGCACGACCTCGTCCGGCGCATCGACGCTGTCGCCGATCCTGGCGACCGGTTCTTCATCGGCGGCGACGACGGCCACGGGCACGACCGCCACGACAGGCAGCGCTGCCACGTCCACGACATCCTCCACATCCGCAAGCACCAGCGTTTCCGGCAATTCGGGCAGTTGCCAGGTCGTGCCTGAAGAGACCGCGGGGCCGTACCCGGCCGACGGCTCCAACGCGAGCAACGCCACTTACAACGTGCTTGCGCTGGACGGCATCGTCCGCTCGGACATCCGCGCCAACATCGGCAGCACGATACAAGTGGCTGGCGCGCCGTTGACGATCACGATCACGCTCACCAACACGACGAGCAGCTGCGCGCCGCTCGCGGGCTACGCCATCTACCTGTGGCATTGCACCCGCGAGGGCACCTACTCCGTCTACACCACGCAGAGCCTGACCGACAATCACCTGCGGGGCGTGCAGGAGACGGACGCGAACGGACGCGTGAGTTTCACCACCGTCGTGCCGGGCTGCTATTCGGGACGCATGCCGCACATGCACCTGGAGATCTATCCGAACCTCTCGACGGCGAAATCGGCGAGCGGCAAAGTCAAGACGACGCAGCTGGCCTTTCCGACCGAGACCCTGCGCGCCATCTACACCGGCACCGCCGGCTATTCGCAAAGCGTGGTCAACCTGAACGCGATCAGTTTCGCCACCGACAACGTCTTCAGCGACGGCACCGCGCTGGAGATGGTGAACTTCAGCGGCGACGCCACGAGCGGCTACAGCGCCGAGATCGCGGTCTCGATCGCGGCCTGATCCGGCTGCCGCTTGCGCCGCACGTGCTGCGGCATCCCGCAAAATGCGGCACGCCCGTCCATCGCTCCATGCCCCGTCTGACGCTCTTCCGAAAGATCTTCCTCGCGCTGGCCGTGCTCCTTCTGGCGTTGCTGCTGATCTTTGCGGCCTTCTCGCGCCTCGGCTTGCAGCGCGGACTCGGCCCCTACGTTGCAGAGATCGAGATCCGGCGCATGGACTGGCTCGCCGATCTGTTGAAGAAGCGCCATGCGGCGCACGGCAACTGGGATGACCTGCGCGGTGACGAGGGGGCCTGGCATCGGCTGCAGATGGGCATCTTCGCGCCGCCGCCCGAGCGCGACTCGGAGATCGGGAGACCGTCCCCCGATGGCGCCTTGCGGCGCGTGCCCCCCTGGCCGCCGCAAGATTTCCGCCCACCGCCGTGGGAGACAGGGCCACCACCCAATGAATCTCCCGGTCCGCCGCCACTGCCGCCCGACCTGCTGCCTCCGCGACGAACTGCATCGTCGCAGCCGGGACCGCGCGACGATCCGCGGAGCAATCCGGATTCGGTCTATCGCCGCCTGGGATTGGTCGACGCCAAGGGTGACTGGGTCGCCGGTGCGAAGGTCGATCCTGCGTCCGCCGCACGCCTTCCATTGCGCGACGGCGAGCACCTGATCGGCACGCTGCTGCTGGCGCCGCTGGAGGGACTGGCGAACGACGCCGACCGCGCCTTCGTCGCGCAGCAATCCAGCTTCGTCGTCTGGACCGGCGTCGCGGGCCTCGCCATCGCACTGCTTCTTTCCTGGCTGCTCGCGCGCCGCTGGTTTGCACCCATCGATGCGTTGACGCAAGGCGCACAACGCATTGCGCAAGGCCGCCTGGATGCGCGCGTGCCGGTGCACGGAAGCGATGAACTTGCGCTGCTGGGCCGCACCTTCAACGACATGGCAGAGAGGCTGGACGGCATCGAGTCATCGCGCCGCGCCTGGCTCGCCGATGTTGCGCACGAACTGCGCACGCCGCTGGCGGCGATGCGCGCCGAAATCGAGGCCCTGCAGGACGGCGTGCGCAGCTTCGACGACAAGACCGCACTTCGGCTGCACCGGCAGGTGATGCGGCTGGGCCAACTGGTCGACGACCTGCGCAGCAGCATGCGCGAGCAGGACGGAGCCTCGCCGCTCCTGGTCCCGGTGTTTCCGCTGGCCCTGTTGAAAGAAGCTCTCGCGCTGACGCGGGAGCGCTTCGCGCAACGCCGCATCTCGCTGGATGCGACCGAGATCGATGCACTCACCGCCCAGCGCCAGCCGCAAGCACGCGGCGATACGCGCGGCCTGCATCAGGCCTTCATCAACCTGCTCGAAAACACCCTGTCGTACACCGACGCCGGCGGTCGCCTGCGCATCGGGGCACGGATTGAGAGCGGTAACGAGACGGAACGCCTCGTTCTTCACTTCGACGACAGCCCGCCCGGCGTTTCGCCCGACGAACTGCCTCGCCTGTTCGAACGGCTGTTCCGCGGCGAGGCATCGCGCAGCCGGGCACTCGGTGGCTCCGGTCTGGGGCTGGCCATCTGCCGCGTCACCTTCGAAGCGCATGGAGGTTCGATCGACGCAGCGCCATCGCCGCTCGGCGGCTTGCGGATCATCGTGACCTTGCCATTGGAGAATGCCGCATGACGCGCATCCTGGTCGTCGAGGACGAAGACGACATCGCATCGGTACTGGTGGACTATCTGCGGCACGCGGGCTATGAGGCGGAGCGCGTCGCCGATGGCGAGAGCGCACTGGCGCGAATGGTCGCCGATCCGGCGCCCGATCTCACCCTGCTCGATGTGATGCTGCCGCGGCTCGACGGCATGGCCGTTCTGAAGCGGGCGCGGCTGCACACGACGCGCCCGGTCATCATGCTCACGGCCCGCATCGAGGAAGTCGATCGCCTCCTCGGCCTCGAACTCGGCGCGGACGACTATGTGTGCAAGCCTTTCTCGCCGCGCGAAGTCGTCGCGCGGGTCGCTGCGGTACTTCGTCGCAGCACGGCAAACACGGTATCGCCCCCACCCCCGCGACGCCTCCAGTTGGAAGACACCCAGTGGCGCGCCACGCTGGACGGCACCCCGCTCGCCCTCACCCGCCTCGAATTCCGCCTCCTCCAGGCGCTGTCGCGACAACCGGGCCGGATCTTCTCGCGCGCGCAGTTGCTGGACCTCGCCTACGACGACACGGCCGACGTGACCGAACGGGCCGTCGACAGCCACGTCAAGAACCTTCGCCGCAAGATGGCCGCCGCCGGGCCGGGGCACGACTGGATTCGTTCCGTCTACGGCGTCGGCTTCGCGTTCGAAGAACCCGCCGACTGAGCGCCGCGCGGGTATCCCGCCCTCCCACATTCCTCCGAAGTTGCGCGCGACCATGAGCGCCTCCCGCAACGACAAGGAAACCGACAATGATCCGAACCCGGGGATGGGGCCTGCTTGCCCTCGCCGCGATTCTTCAGGGCTGCATGATGCCGCCACCACCTCCTCCTCCCCCTCACGGCGGCCGGCCATTGCCGCCCGAGTTCATGCAGGCTTGCGAAGGCCAGGCGGAGGGTGCCGGGCTGCAGGTCCCCGGCCGCCACGGCGAAGCGCTGCAGGGGACGTGCCAGCGCACCCCCGACGGACGGCTGGCCTTCATGCCGGGTCGCCCGCCACGCTGAACGCCGCCGCCAGACACGCCAGCGCCACGGTTAACATTTCCGGTGACGGTCGGCCTCCGCCGACGCCACCCACCGGATCTCCATGCCCACGTCCGTCCGCCGCCGCACCACCGACCCCGCCACGCCACCGAGTCCGGCGGAATCCGCCGACAACGCGAGCGACGACGCATCGACCACCGATGCGAGCGTGGACGAACGCGTCTACGCGGCGGTCTCGAAGGCGCTCCTCAGCGGGAAGCTCCGGCCCGGCACGCCGCTGCGCGAGCGCGCGCTGGCCGAAGCGCTCGGCTGCACGCGCGGCGCGATCCGCAAGGTGCTAGCACGGCTGGGCGCCGAAAAGAAGCTGGACCTCGAATACAACCGTGGCGCTTTCGTGCCGAACCCGTCGATCGACGACATGCGCGGCATCTACCGCGCGCGCCGCATCGTCGAAGCCGGCCTGATCACGACGCTGTTCGGCCAGCTGTCGCGCGAGCAGACCGCGGCGCTTCGCAAGCATGTCCTGGCCGAGCAGCGCGCCTTCAAGGAAGGACGGCGCGAGGACTCGATCCGGCTGGCGGGCGACTTCCATCTCTTGCTCGCGCAAATGGCGGGCAGCGACGAACTGCTCTCCTACATCCAGCGGCTGGTGTCCAACACCGAGCTCTACAAGGCCCTCTACGACACAGTGGAAGCTGCAAGCTGCGCGCCGAGGGAGCATGAGGAAATCATCGAGGCGCTGACGGGTCCGTCGCTCGAAAGTGCCGTTTCCGCGGCCATGGCGCATCTCGACGAACTGGAGCAGCGCGTGATCGCCGGCGCCGCGGCGGAGCAGGAAGTCGATCTCGCGAGCCTTTTCGCCGAAGGCAATGCGGCGCCGCCTCAGACCCAGCCGGCGCGCCGGAAGCGGTAATACAGATAGCCGCAGAGCGCCACGATGACCACCAGCGCGGCCGGGTAGCCAAAGCGCCAATCCAGTTCCGGCATGTTCTTGAAGTTCATGCCCCAGATGCCCGCGAAGGACGTGCACACCGCGAAGATGGCTGCCCATGCGGCCAGGCGCTTGGTGACTTCGTTGTCCTCGATCGTGACCATCGACAGGTTCACGCTGATCGCCGTCCCGATGGTGTCGCGGATGGCGTCGATGGACGCGTTGATGCGCCCCAGATGGTCGACCACGTCCCGAAAATACTCCTGCGAACCCATGCAGATCTGCGGCACGCGACCCCCATGCAGCTTGCCGACGCCTTCGAGCAGCGGCGCGACGGCATGCTTGAGAAGGGTGAGCCGCTGCTTCAACTCGTACAGGCGCCGGACGTTCTCGCGCGCCTCGCCCTTGGTGAAGATGCGCTGCTCGATGGTCTCCAGCTCGACCTCGAACGCATCGATGATCGGGAAGTAGCGGTCGACCACCGCATCCATCAGCGCATACAGCACAAAGCCCGGGCCGTTCCTCAACAGCTCGGGCTCGCGCTCGCAGCGCTCGCGCACTTCAACGAATCCGTGCTCGCTGCGGTTGCGCACCGAAACGACGTAATTGGTGCCGACGAAAACATCGACCTCCCCGACGTTCAGCTCCAACTTGTCGTGCTTGTCGGGCTCCAGCAGGTGCATGACGACGAACAGCGAGCCTTCGTACTCTTCCACCTTCGGCCGCTGATGACCGTGCTGGGCGTCCTCGACCGCCAGCGGATGCAGGCCGAATTCGATCTGCACCTCGGCAAGTTCCTCGGGCGTGGCATCGTGCAATGCCACCCATACGAAGCAGCCCGGCAGCGACACGTACTCGCTGATGCTGGAGACGGGAATGTCGGCAAGCTTGATGCCGTTTTCGTAGACGACGCAATTGACCAGCATGCGATGGCACCGGATCGAGACAAAGACGGGGCATCTTGCCACGGCCCGGTGCCACCGGGGGTGCCGATCAAAGCTGGCTCATGCCTCCGTCGACCACGATCTCGGTGCCTACGATGAAGGCGGACTCCGGCGCGGCGAGGTGAAGCACGGTGGCGGCGATTTCTTCCGGCGTGCCGAAGCGGCCAAGCGGAATCTGCGCCTGGATCTGCGCCGCGGTGGCTTCCAGCGTGGGGGCGTCCAGGCCGAGCTTGCCGTAGATCGGCGTCCGCACGGGGCCAGGACTGAGGACGTTGACGCGCGCGCCGCGCGGCAGCAGTTCGGCCGACAGCGTCTTGGCGAGCGAGATGACTGCCGCCTTGCTGGCCGCATAGACCGCCGTGCCGGGCATGCCGATGTGTGCGTTGATCGAGCCGTTGATCACGATCGACGCGCCCTGCGCGAGCAGCGGCGTCACGGCCTGGATCTGGAAGAACAGGCCCTTGACGTTGATGTTGAAGATGTCGTCCCAGAAGGCTTCCGTCACATCCGACAGCCCCGCGAATCTCGCGACGCCGGCGTTCAGGAAGACGGCGTCGAGCTTCAGGCCGTGGCCGGCAATGGCGGCGGCCAGTTCCTTCGCGGCCGACGGCACCCCGGCGTCATTGCGAATGGCGATGGCCTTCGGCCCGAGTTCGGCTTGCGCCTTTTCGAGCGCGGCGGCGTCGCGGCCGGTGACGACGACGCGCGCGCCCTCCGCCGCGAAGGCCTTGGCGGCGGCCAGGCCGATGCCGCTCGTGCCGCCGGTGATCAGTACTGTCTTGTCTTGAAAGCGTTCCATGATGTGCTCCATTGAGTTCCGGTGAAATGACCGTGACTGAATGGTCGGCTTCAGTCGCACTTTTGACGTGCCGGTTTCCGGTGCGGACATGTGCGAAAACTTCGAACGTCTTGGGCCTTCGTGCCATCATTTCGCCCAACTTGTTCGAAGGACTCGACGATGCTCTCAGACGACGAACTCGCGCTCCTGGAGGCCATTCGGGTGAGCGGAAGCCTGTCGCGCGCCGCCGCGCGGCTCGGCAAGGCGCCTTCAACCGTTTCGCACGCAGCGCGCCAGCTCGAAGAGAAGTTCGATGCACTGCTGTTCGACCGGCGCCGCTACCGGTTGCAGCTGACGCCCGCCGGGCAGCTCCTTGCCCAGGAGGCCGCTCGGCTGGCAGTGGACGTGTCGCGGCTTTCGCAGCGGGTTCGGCAGGTCGCCAGCGGCTGGGAAGACCGCCTGTGGATCGTGACCGACGAGATCATCGAATTTGAAACGCTGTTGCCGGTGATCGGCGCGTTCGATGCGCTCGAATCGGGCGTTCCGCTGCGCGTGACGCACGAAGTCCTGCGAGGCACCTGGGAGGCCTTGCGCGACGGCCGTGCCGATATCGTCATCGGGGCGACGAACGAGCCGCCGTCGATCGAGGGGCTGCGCTGGTTCGAACTCGGCGTGATGGAGTGGGTCTTTGCCGTCTCGCCGCGTCATCCCCTCGCTTCGGCGAAAGAGCCGCTCGGCCGGGATGCGGTCACCGGCCACCGTGCGGTGGTCGTCGCCGACTCATCGCGCACCACCGCGGGCAGCGCCTACGGCATCCATGGCGGCCAGCCCGTGCTGGCGGTGCCGACCATGCGCGCGAAGATTCTTGCGCAGCGCGAGGGCCTCGGCGTCGGCTGGTTGCCTCGCCAACGCGCCGGCGCCCTGCTCAAGCGCGGCGAACTGGTCGAAAAGCAGACCGCCGACCCGCGCGAGCCGAACATCCTCTACGTGGCCTGGCGCGGCGAGCACGAAGGCCGCGCGCTCGAATGGTGGCTGGAGCAGCTCCGGCAGCCCCGCCTGTCGAAGCGGCTGGTGCAGGGCCTGGACGCATTCGGCACCTGAACGACAAGCAGCTATGAACCAGACCCGCCGGGCGGCCCGGGCTTCCGGTCCAGCCACGTCATCAACGGCCCGATCAGTTCGAGTGGCAGCGGAAAGACGATGGTCGAATTCTTGTCGGCCGCGATCACAGTCAATGTTTCAAGGTAGCGCAACTGAATCGCCTGCGGCTGGCGACCCAGGATCTCGGCGGCCTCGGCCAGCTTGACGGACGCTTGCAGTTCGCCCTCGGCATGGATCACCTTGGCCCGCCGCTCGCGCTCGGCCTCAGCCTGCCGGGCAATCGCGCGCACCATGTTGTCGTTCAGGTCCACGTGCTTGATCTCGACGTTGGTCACCTTGATGCCCCAGAGGAAGGTCTGCGCCTCCAGCGTCTTCTGGATGTCGAGGTTGAGGCGCTCGCGCTCCGCCAGCAGGTCGTCGAGTTCGTGCTTGCCGAGCACCGCGCGCAAGGTTGTCTGCGCCAACTGGCTGGTGGCCTCGAAGTACTTCTCGACCTGGATGATCGCCTTCTCGGGGTCGATGACGCGAAAGTAGAGCACCGCGTTCACCTTCACCGACACGTTGTCGCGCGTGATCAGGTCCTGGCTGGGAATGTCGAGCACCATCACGCGAAGCCCCACCCGCACCATCTGCTGGACCCCGGGGATCAGGATCACCAGCCCCGGCCCCTTGACCTTCCAGAAGCGCCCGAGCTGGAACACCACGCCGCGCTCGTACTCGCGCAGGATGCGCAGCGACGCGGCCGCGAGCATCGCCAGCAGCAGCACGATGAAGCCGATGAAAAAGAGGCTGAAGTTGATGAACATGGTCAGGCTCCGGCCGGGCTTTCCTTGTCCTCGGCGACCTGCAGCGCCAGGCCCTGCACGCGCGTGACGCGAATGCGCCGTCCGGGGCTCAGGCCCTCCGCGCCGCGCACCTTCCAGTAGTCGCCCTGGATCTGCGCCCAGCCCTCGCCGTCCGCGAACTCGATCAGTTCGCCCGTGGCGCCGACAAGCGTCGAGACACCGACCGCCAACGGCCGTCGTCGCGTTTTCGCCGCGATCCCGCCGACGACGAGGATGAACGCCGCGGACCCGAGCGCCAGCAGCCCCACCAGCCACAGCGGCACGCCGAAGCCCGGCACGTCGTTGTCGATCAAGAGCAGCGCGCCGACACAGAACGCCGCAATGCCGCCCACGCCCAGCACGCCAAAGGTCGGCAGGAAAGCCTCGGCGATGAGGAAGGCCACACCCAGGAAGATCAGCCCCAGCCCCGCGAGATTGATCGGCAGCATCTGCAGGCCGAAGAGCGCGACGATCAGGCTGATGGCGCCCACCACGCCAGGCAACACGAAGCCCGGGTTGGAGAACTCGAACAGCAGGCCGTATACGCCGACCATCAGCAGGATCAGCGCCAGGCTGGGTTCGGTGATCACCGACAGCAGACGAGTGCGCCAGTCGGCGTCCACCACGAGCACTTCCGACCGCAGCGTGGCCAGGCGCACCTTGCCCTTGGCCGTTTGCACTTCGCGCCCGTTCACCTGCATCAGCAGGTCGGACACGTCCTGCGCGATCAGGGTGATGACGTTCTTCTCCAGCGCCTCCTGGGCCGACAGGCTCACCGATTCGCGCACCGCCTTTTCACCCCAATCCGCATTGCGCCCGCGCAGTTGCGCCAGGCTGCGGATGTAGGCCGACGCATCGGCAAGACGCTTGGCGGTCATGGGATCGCCGGCGGCTTCTCCCTTGGCCGGCGACTCGGGCTTCGCGGTCGGCGCAGCCGGGGTCGGCATGCCGATGGCCACCGGCGTCGCGGCGCCGAGATTGGAAGCGGGCGTCATGGCCGCGATATGGCTGGCGTAGAGGATGTAGGTGCCGGCACTGGCGGCGCGGGCGCCATTGGGCGCGACAAAGCTTGCGACCGGAACCGGTGACGCGAGGATGTCCTTGATGATGTCGCGCATCGAGGCGTCCAGCCCGCCGGGCGTGTCGATCTGGATCACCACCAGCCGCGCGTTTTCTTTTTCGGCGAGCTTGAGTCCGCGGTGGATGTAGTCGACCGTCGCCGGGCCGATCGCGCCATCGAGTTCCATCAGGACCACCGTCCCGGCATTCGCCGTGGCGGACGAGGCGTCGTCGGGCACGGCTTGGGCATTGGCCGCTCCCACCACAAGGGCGAGGAGGATCCATACCGTCAACCATGCTCTGGCGGACCTCATCGTCCGATTCTAGGGAGCGCGGAGGACGCTGTCACATTGCGTCGCAGCAGATACCTCCCCGCCCTGTCCCCGTAGGGACGAGCCCGGCCAACTCAGTCGATGTGGATGTTGGCCGCCTTGGTGACCTCGGCCCACTTCACGCGGTTGGCGTGAACGGTCTGCTTGAACTGCGCGGGCGACTCGATGCGGATGGTGTTGCCCTGGTTCTCGAACTTTTCGCGGATCTCGGGCTGTTCGAGCACGGACTGGATGGCGGCATTGAGCTTCTCCACGATGCGCGGGTCGGTGCCCTTCGGCGCGAAGACGCCGAACCAGATCGAGCTGTCGAAGTCCTGGGTGCCAGGCAGTCCGCTCGACGCGATGGTCGGCACCTCCTTGATGGCCGCGACGGGCTTCGCGGTGGTGACGCCCAGCAGCCGCACCTTGCCGGCCTTGTACTGCGGCAGCACGGTCTGCACCTGGTTCATGATGCAGCAGGTCTCGCCGCGCACGACCGAGGTGATGGCCTCGGGGCCGCCCTTGTAGGGCACATGCACCATGTTCAGGCCGAGCCGCGAATTGAACTCGGCAAAGGCCATGTGCGTGCCGGCGCCGTTGCCGGTGGACGCGTAGTTGTACTTGCCGGGGTTCGCCTTCACCACATCGACGAACTCCTTGAGCGTCTTCACGTTGATCACATCAGGATTGATCGTGAGCACGTTCGACACGTCGAGCACCGGCGCCACCGGGACGAAGTCGGCCTCGACGTCGAAGGGCAGCTTCTTGTAGAGCGCTGCGTTGCTGCCGTGCGTGGCAGCGGTGCCGAAGGCCAGCGTGTAGCCGTCGGGCTTGGCATGCGCGACGTATTCGCTGGCGATGTTGCCGGCTGCGCCCGACTTGTAGTCGATCACCACCGTCTGGCCGAGCTTGCGCTGCAGCGGCTCCTGGATGATGCGCGCGACGACGTCGACGCCCGAGCCGGCAGGGAAGCCCATGATCAGCGTGACGGGTTGCTGCGGCCAGTCGACTTGCGCAAAGGCCGGTGTGGCGGCGCACAGGGCAAGTGTCGAGAGCATCAGGAGACGAAGTGCGCGTCCGGTGAAAGATTCGGTCATGAAGGCTTTTCGTGACAAGTGAGGAAGGGCGGAATTGTGGCGTCTTGCTCATGAAGAATCGCACAGAAGCTTATGCCCCCCAAAACCGCGTCGCACGCGCCGGCGGGCTTCTCCCGATAATCCCGGATCATGGTCCGTCCTACCCAACTGCTTCACCCCCAACGCGAACCGGCTCCGCTGCGCGCCGCCGCCACCGTGCTCCTGCTGCGCGATACGCCAGAAGGCATCGAGGTGCTGATGACCCGGCGCTCCGCGACCGCGAGCTTCGCGCCGGGCGCCTACGTCTTCCCGGGAGGACGCATCGACGAAAGCGACACCACCGCCCGCCCCATCGCAACGCGCCGGCGCACCCAGAGCCGCACGCAACTCACGCAGGCCATCGCCGCCGTCCGCGAGAGCTTCGAGGAACTCGGCGTTTTGCTCGCCCATCACCCCGACGGCCGGCCGGTGAGCGCCGAAGAAGTCGCGTCGATGGATCGCAGCACGGCCACGACGACCGTCGCGTTCGCGGACCAGTGCGCCGAACTCGGCCTGCTGCTGTCCACCGACCGCGTCTATACCTTCGCTCACTGGATCACCGATCGCGACCTGCCCAAGCGCTTCGATGTGCCCTTCCTGGTGGCGCGGATGCCCGAGGGCCAGACACCCACGGCTGACGAGACCGAGCAGTTCGAGCCCTGCTGGGTGCGTCCCGAAGACGCGCTCGCACGCCACGCGGCGGGCAGTTTCTTCATGATCTTCCCGACGCTGCGCACGCTCGAAAGACTCGCCGCCTACAAGACGGTGGACGCCGTGATCTACGCCTGCGCCAACCGCCACGGCGGCGAGGGCCCGCTATGGACGAGTTGCCCGCGCGCCGGAATGCTCAAGGGACAAGAGGCGCGCTACATGGAGACCGATTCGCCCTTCGGTGAACTCGCGATGGTCAGCCCCGACGGCCAACTCGTGCATGCGCTCGACTGGCAAAGCGAGCACCCTGTGCCGCTTCTGAAGAACGTGCAGCGCCTGACCGCGCCCAACCCCAGCGCCATGACCGGCCCCGGCACCAACACCTACATCGTGGGCGATGCCGCGACCGGCTACATCGTGATCGACCCGGGACCGAACGACTTCGACCACATCGGCCGCCTCTGGCGCGCGACGCACGGCGACATCCGCGTGATCGTCTGCACGCATTCGCACGCAGACCATTCGCCCGGCGCCCAGCCGCTGCAGAAGCTGTGCAAGACCCCGCCGCCCATCGTCGGTCTGGCGTCGGCGTCCACCGCGCGGGCCACGGCCCGGTTCACGCCCGACCGCGTGCTCAAGGACGGCGAGCACATCGTGTTGACCTCCGCGGCCCACACCCACACGCTGCGCGCGATCCACACGCCGGGCCACGCGGCCAACCACGTCTGCCTGGTGCTTGAAGAAGACGGCCTGCTGTTCTCCGGCGACCACGTGCTGAACGGCAGCACGACCGTGATCGACCCCCCGGACGGCAACATGAACGCCTACCTCGCATCGCTCGACAAGCTCGACGCCGCGTGCGCCGAAGGCGGACTCTCATTCATCCTGCCCGCCCACGGCTACGTGCTGGGCGAAGCGCGCGCGGCCCTGGCCTACCTGAAGGCACACCGCCTCAAGCGCGAAGCCAAGATCGCGGCCGCCATGCGCAAGCTTCCCCAGGGCACGCCGGAGGACTGGTTGCCGATCGCCTACGACGACGTGCCGCAGCGCATGTGGCCCGTGGCCGCACGCTCGCTGGCCGCGCACGTCGAGCGCATCCGGCAGACGGCGAAGGAATGAGGATGCCCACGTGACCGACGCCGAAGACGGCATACGCCTGGCCAAGCGCGTCGCCGCGCTCGCGGGCTGCTCGCGGCGCGAAGCCGAACTCCTGATCGAGAACGGCGCCGTGCGCGTCGACGGTGAACCCGCACTCCTGCCGCAGTCGCGCGTGCATGCGCACCAGCACGTCGAAATAGAAGCCGGCGCGCGCCCCGAGCCGGTAGTCCCTGTGACCCTTCTCCTGCACAAGCCCGCCGGCATGGCGACCGACCACGCCCACCGCCTGCTGGTGGCCGCCAACCACCAGGAACCCGAACGCGCCGGCCTGCGCTTCCTGCCACGCCACGTGGCCGCACAGCGTTGCATGACGGCCCTGGAGACCGGCGCAAGCGGCCTGCTCGTCTATACCCAGGAATGGCGCATCGAGCGCAAGTTGCAGGAAGACGCCGGCATCCTGGAGCACGAAGTGATGGTCGACGTAGCGGGCCCCGTAGGCCCCGAGACGCTGGCCCGCTTCGAGCGCACGCCGGCCCGCGTCAGCGTCAGCCAGCAAGCCGAAGGCCACACCGGCCTGCGCTTCGCCCTCAAGGGTGCCCGCCCAGGCCAGATCGCGCACCTGTGCGACGAAGCGGGCCTGCAAATCCTCTCCATGAAGCGCATCCGCATCGGCCGCGTACCCCTGGCAGGCCTGCTGCCAAACCAGTGGCGCTACCTCTCCCCCCAAGAACGCTTCTGAACGAGGGCCGGCGAAGCCCGGCCAGTTCGTGAAACACCGCGGAACCGGCTTTGCCGGGCCGCCGGTGTTGCCCCCGGTAGGGGGTGGGCGCCCGGACACGAAGTGCCGGGCAACCTGGGGGCGAGCCAAATGAAAATGTGAAGCACACCTATAAGCCGGATTCTGTGCACTGAAGTCCCTTCCGGGTCCTTCAGCGTGACCGCCATTACTCTGGGCCGTTTGTCGCCAAACGGCTCGGTGCCACCTACCCGCCAGCTCTGCGGAACCACATCGACGCTGGCCTACTTGGTGTTGCTGCGCGCAGAGATTGCCCGTTTCACCCGGCCTGGGTTGCCCCCGGCCGACTCGTCTCTGTTGCTCTGATCCTCACCTCGCGGTGGGGAGCCGTTAGCTCCTGCGCTGTCCTGTGCAGTCCGGACGTTCCTCCAGTGCGCTCTTTCGAGACTTGCACCAGCGGCGGTCCAGCGTGCTTCACCCGGCGATTATCGCCACAATGGCGCTCCGATTCATTCATTGGCCCGGTACCAGTCCACCGCTCTTCGCAAGCACGCCAAATCCAGAAATACCGCGGAACCGGCTTCGCCGGGCCGCCGGTATTGCCCCCGGCAGGGGGTTGGCGAAGCGACACGAAGTGCGCGAAGCCTGGGGGCGAGCAACGATCATGAGAGCTGACAACATCCTGCAAACCATCGGCAACACGCCGCACATCCGCATCCAGCGCCTGTTCGGCCACGCCACGCAACAGGTCTGGATCAAATCGGAACGCGCCAACCCGGCCGGCTCGATCAAGGACCGCATCGCGCTGTCGATGGTCGAGGATGCCGAACGCTCCGGCGCGCTCAAGCCCGGCGGCACCATCGTCGAGCCGACCTCGGGCAACACCGGCATCGGCCTCGCGATGGTGGCGGCCGTCAAGGGCTACAAGCTGATCCTGGTGATGCCCGACAGCATGTCCGTCGAGCGCCGCCGGCTCATGCTGGCCTACGGCGCGAGCTTCGATCTCACGCCGCGCGAAAAGGGCATGAAGGGCTCCATCGCCCGTGCGGAAGAGATCGTCGCCGGCACGCCCGGCGCATGGATGCCGCAGCAGTTCAACAATCCGGCGAACGTGGAGGTTCATGAACGCACCACGGCCCAGGAAATCGCGGACGACTTCCCCGAAGGCATCGACGTGCTGATCACCGGCGTGGGCACCGGCGGGCACATCACCGGCTGCGCCAGGATCCTCAAGCAGAAGTGGCCGAAGCTCCAGGTCTTCGCGGTGGAGCCGGTGGCCTCGCCGGTGATTTCCGGCGGACAGCCCTCGCCCCACCCCATCCAGGGCATCGGCGCGGGCTTCATCCCGAAGAACCTCGACACCTCGCTGCTCGACGGCGTGCTCCAGGTCGATGCCGAACCCGCGCGCGAGATGGCGCGGCGCTGCGCGCAAGAGGAAGGCATCCTCGTCGGCATCTCTTCCGGCGCGACACTGACCGCCATCGCGCAGAAGCTGCCCTCGCTGCCGCCGAATGCGGTGGTGCTGGGCTTCAACTACGACACCGGCGAGCGCTACTTGTCGGTCGACGGATTCCTGCCCGCGTGAGCAGGGACAACCAAGACACCACGCCTGCATGCGCATCCTGCTGGTAGAAGACGAAGCCGAACTCGCCGCGTGGCTGGTGCGCGCCCTGAAGCAAAGCGGCTTCGTCACCGACCATGCGCCCGATGCGCGCACGGCCGAGGCCCTGCTGGCCGGCAACGAATACGACGCCGTCGTGCTCGACCTGCGCCTGCCCGACAAGCACGGCCTGATGCTGCTCTCCACCATGCGCGACGAAGGCGACCGCACGCCGGTGCTGGTGCTGACGGCCGAAGGCTCGCTGCAGGACCGGGTGCGGGGCCTGCATCTGGGCGCAGACGATTTCCTCAGCAAACCCTTCGCGGTCGAAGAAGTGGAAGCGCGTCTCACGGCGCTGGTGCGGCGCAGCCGCGGCACGCAGCATCCGCGCATGCACTGCGGCTCGCTGACCTACGACAGCGAAAGCCACGCCTTCATGCTCCAAGGCAACCTGCTGGCGCTCACGCCGCGGGAGCACGCGGCCCTCACCGCGCTGTTGCTGCGCAGCGGCTCGCCGGTCGGCAAGCAGCGCCTCTCGGGCAAGGTGTTCCCCCACGACAGCGAGGTCGGCCCGGCGGCGATCGAACTGGTGCTGCACCGGCTGCGCCGCAAGCTGGCAGACAGCGACGTGCGCATCACCACCGTGCGCGGCCTCGGCTACATGCTGGAAGACGTCTCCGCGGTCTCGGACGATGGCTGAATCGCGCCGCATCGGCATCCGGACGCTGCTGCTCGCGATGCTGCTGCCGGTGATCGTCGCACTGCTGGCGATCGATACGTGGATCGACTACCGCACCGTTTCGCGGGTCGTCGTGGACGCCTACGACCAGACACTCATCGAACCGGTCGAAGCACTGAACGACAGCATTGCGATCGGTGACGACCTGAAGCCGCGTGTCGATGCCGCGTTTTCGGTCCAGTCGATGTTCGAGTCGACCCGGTCGATCCACAAGCATCTGCACGTGGGCTACACGCCACTGTCGAGCAAGGGCGGCGGCAATACGGCGCCTGCCGAGGAAACGCTGGTGGGCGTCTCCGATCTCCCGCCCCCGCCGCCCGGCCCGGACGACATTCCGCAGTTCTACGACGCGACCTACCGCGGCTATCCGGTTCGCATCGCGGCGATACGCCGCACCGTCCGCATCGACGAAACCAAGGGATACCGCGTGCTCAGCCAGGCTGCGGAAAGCACGGGCTTCCGCCAGCAGGCGCTGGCGGATTCATGGCACCAGGCGATGTGGAACGACGTGCGGGTCGTGGCCGTGATGGTCGTGCTGGTGTGGCTCGGCGTGGCGCTGTCGCTGCGGCCACTGGAGCGCCTGCGCCGGTCCCTTGCGACACGCGCGCCGGGCGACCTCCAGCCGCTCGACGCGCGCGACGTGCCTTACGAAGTCGCACCGCTGGTCGAGGCGGTGAACCACCACATCGCCAACCAGGGGGACCTGCTGGCCAAGCAATCGCGCTTTCTCGCCGATGCGTCGCATCAACTGCGCACGCCGCTCGCCATCATGCTGACGCAGGCCGGCTATGCGCTGCGCGAACGCGATCCCGAAACCACGCGCGAGACGTTGCGCGCCATCGTTGCCCAGCTGGTGCGCGCCCGTCGCCTGAGCGAGCAGCTGCTGGCCCTCGCCCACGCGAGCGAGGCCGCATCCGACGCCGGCCCCATGCCCATCGCCGATCTCAACGCCGTGGCCAGGGAGGTCGTGCTGCAGCACCTGCCGCTCGCGCACGAGAAGAACCAGGATCTCGGCTGGATCGACGCACGCGGGGATGCCGCTTCCGACGACGCGGACCACGAACCCGACGACAGCGGCGCTGTCCAGCCACCGGTCGCGCCGGTCGCCGCGAACGCTGCCGAGCTGCACGAGGCGCTGTCGAACCTGGTGCACAACGCGATCAAGTACACGCCCGCTCGCGGCCATGTCACCGTGGCGGTTCGTTTCGACGGCGACTGGGTCGAAGCCGAGGTCTGCGACACCGGCCCCGGCATTCCCGAGAGCCGGCGCGCCGCGGCTTTCGAACGCTTCCAGCGCTCGGATACGGCCGGTCCCGAAGAGCGCCGCGGCGCCGGCCTGGGGCTCGCCATCGCACACGCCTATGCGCAACGCAACGGCGGCGAAATCACGCTCGGCGACGCCCCGTCGCTCGATGGTCTGCCGGGCGGATTGCGCGCCGCGCTGAGGTTGCCGTGTGCGGTTCAACCCGATAAGTGATAACACGTATTTTGAAGAGGCCGCCTCGCACTGAAAGCAGATTGGAAGCCTTGATTCCTAGACTGCCCTTCGCTCAGCGTGCACACCGCATGCGACAAAGGAGACAAACATGCAGTGCCAACGCAGGCATACGGGCCACAGGCTCGGGGGGCAGCAATGAAGCCTCTCACATCGAAGGTCAAGAAGGACTACTACGGCGGCGCCTTGATGGTGTTCGTCGGGCTCATCGCGGTCTACGCGGGGCTTGATTACCGGACCGGCACGCCGGCCCGCATGGGCCCCGGCTTCTTTCCGGTCGCCATCGGCGCGTTGCTGGCCATCACCGGCCTGCTGATCGCGATCACCGCCCGGTCCGACAGCGGCAGTTCCTCCAAGATCGCCGTCGGCCATGGCCATGGAGCGGGCCTTCCCGACCTGCGCGGCGGCATCTGCATCATCCTGAGCGTGCTGGCCTTCCTGCTGGTGGGCGTGTATGGCGGGCTGGTCCCGGCGACTTTCGCCATCGTCTTCATCTCGGCGCTGGGCGACCGCACGAACACCATCACGCAGGCCATCCTGCTGGCGCTGTCGATGTGCATCGTCGCGGTGATCGTGTTCTGGTGGGCGCTGCGCTTGCAGCTTCCGCTCTTCCAGTGGGGGATGTAAATCATGATGCAGTCTCTCCATGATCTCTGGTTCGGGTTCGGCGTCGCCTTCCAGGGCACGAACCTGATGTGGTCGTTCTTCGGCGTGCTGGTCGGCAATCTGATCGGCGTGCTGCCCGGCATGGGGGCGCTGTCGGCGATCTCGATCCTGCTGCCGCTGACCTACGCGATGCACCCGGTTCCGGCCATCCTGATGCTGGCCGGCATCTTCTACGGCTCGCAATACGGCGGCGCCATCGGCGCCATCCTGCTGAACCTGCCCTCCCATCCGCCGCACGCAGTGACCTGTCTCGACGGCTATCCGATGACGCGGGCAGGCAAGGGCGGGACGGCGCTCGGCATCACGATGATCGCGTCCTTCTTCGCGGCGTCGGTGGGCATCCTGGTGATGATCTTCGCGTCGCCGCTGCTGGTGGCCGTGGCCTTCAAGTTCGGACCGACCGAGATCTTCTCGATCATGCTGCTGGGCCTGCTGGCGGGTTCCACCATGTCGCGCGGCTCGCCGCTGAAGGGCGTCGCCATGACGCTGTTCGGCCTGCTCTGCGGCGTGGTCGGCACTGACGTGAACTCCGGCAGCTTCCGCTTCTCGTTCGGCATTCCCGAACTCAGCGACGGCCTGGAACTCGTGGCGATCGCAATGGGCCTGTTCGGCGTGGCCGACTTCCTGCTGAACGTGAACCGCATGACGGTCATCAGCGCCAACACCACGCTGCGCATGCGCGACATGCGGCCGAGCCTGGCCGAGCTGAAGGAAGCCTTCTGGCCGATGGTCCGCGGCACGATGGTGGGTACCGTCTTCGGCGCTATGCCCGGCACCGGCCCGACGATCACCACCTTCATCGCCTATGCGCTCGAGCGCAAGGTGTCGAAGACGCCGGAGAAGTTCGGCACCGGCATGATCGCCGGCGTGGCCTCGCCCGAAGCTTCCTCGCACTCGAAGACGCAGGTCGACTTCATCCCGACGATGAGCCTGGGCATTCCGGGCGACGCGGTGATGGCGCTGATCCTCGGCGCACTGATGATCCAGGGCATCGCCCCCGGACCGCAGCTCATCACCGAGCATCCGGACATCTTCTGGGGCCTGATCGCCAGCTTCTGGATCGGCAACGTGCTGCTGATCATCCTGAACGTGCCGATGATCGGCGTGTGGGTCAAGATGCTGCAGGTGCCCTACCGCTACCTGTTCCCGTCGGCGATGTTCTTCATCGCGGTGGGCGTCTTCAGCACGCAGAACAGCCTGTTCCAGATCTGGGAAGTGCTGGCCTTCGGCGTCATCGGCGCTCTGCTGATCACGCTGGAGTTCTCCGTGGCGCCGATCATGCTGGGCTTCGTGCTCGGGCCGATGGTGGAAGAGAACTTCCGCCGCGCCATGCTGCTGTCCCGCGGCGACGTCGGCGTGTTCGTGCAGCGCCCCATCAGCGCCGCCTTCATCGCGCTGTCGGCCATGCTGCTGATCGGCGTGACCTGGTCGAGCTTCCGTGGCCGTGCGCTCAAGCGCGTGGAGGCGGATGCCGATCGACTGGGCTCGGAAGCCGTTTCGGAAGCGTGATCGAAGCCTGATCGCACCATTCCCCCGACCGAATGACCTGCGGCGCAATATGCGCGCCGCAGGTCATTTTTTCATTCAGTTCGGGGATTTATGATCCGGCCTCTGCTTGATAGACCCAAGCCACCCCCCATGTTGCGAATCTCCGAAATCAAACTGCCGCTCGGCCACGACGAAGCGGCCCTCCCCGCAGCCATCGACGCCGTGCTCGGCACCCCGTCCGGCACCGTGCGCGAGTTCAGCATCTTCAAGCGCAGCTTCGACGCGCGCAAGGCGCAACTGCTGCAGGTCTACATCGTCGACGTGACGCTCGCCGACCCGGCCACCGAAGCCGCACTGCTTCGCAAGTTCGCCGAAAACCCCCGCATCGTTCCGACGCCGGACATGACATGGCAGGCGCCCGCGCAAGCGCCGGCGGCGCTGCCGCTGCGGCCGGTGGTGATCGGCTTCGGCCCTTGCGGCATCTTCGCCGCGCTCGTGCTGGCCCAGATGGGCTTCAGGCCCATCGTGCTGGAGCGCGGCAAGACCGTGCGCCAGCGCACCAAGGACACCTGGGGCCTCTGGCGCAAGAGCGTGCTGAATCCGGAATCGAACGTGCAGTTCGGCGAAGGCGGCGCCGGCACCTTCTCCGACGGAAAGCTCTACAGCCAGATCAAGGACCCACGCTTTCTCGGCCGCAAGGTGATGGAAGAGTTCGTCAAGGCCGGCGCACCGCCCGAGATCCTCTATGTCGCGCATCCGCACATCGGCACTTTCAAGCTCGTGAAGGTGGTGGAGAACATGCGCGAGCAGATCACCGCGCTCGGCGGCGAGATCCGCTTCGAACAACGCGTGACCGACGTGCTGATCGAAGACGGGCCCGAGGGCAGGCACCTGCGCGGCCTCACCGTGCTCGACCAGCGCACCGGCCAGACCAGCGAGTTGCGCGCCGATCACGTGGTGATGGCGCTCGGCCACAGTTCGCGCGACACCTTCGCCATGCTGCACGAACGTGGCGTGCACATCGAGGCCAAGCCCTTCTCGATCGGCTTCCGCGTCGAGCATCCGCAGGGCCTGATCGACCGCGCGCGCTGGGGCCGGCACGCCGGCCACGCATTGCTGGGCGCGGCCGACTACAAGCTCGTGCATCACGCGAGCAACGGTCGCTCGGTGTACAGCTTCTGCATGTGCCCCGGCGGCACCGTCGTGGCCGCGACCAGCGAACCGGGCCGCGTGGTCACCAACGGCATGAGCCAGTATTCGCGCAACGAGCGCAACGCCAACGCGGGCATCGTGGTGGGCATCGACCCGCACGACTATCCCGGATGGGAAGAAGGGCGCACCGGCTCGCCGCTGGCCGGCATCGAGATGCAGCGCGCTCTGGAGTCCACCGCCTTCGTGCTCGGCGGCGGCGACTACCGCGCGCCGGGGCAACTGGTCGGCGACTTCGTTGCGGGCAAGCCCTCGACGGCGCTCGGAAGCGTCGAGCCCTCGTACAAGCCGGGCGTGACGCCGGGCGATCTCCATGCCGCCCTCCCCGCCTATGCGATCGAGGCCATGCGCGAAGCCTTCCCGGCCTTCGGACGCAAGATCAAGGGCTTCGACCTGCACGACGCGGTGCTGACCGGCGTCGAGACCCGGACCTCGTCGCCGATCAAGATCACGCGCGGGGAGGACTTCCAGAGCCTCAACGTGCGCGGGCTGTACCCCGCGGGGGAAGGCGCGAGCTATGCGGGGGGGATTCTGTCGGCAGGGGTCGACGGGATCAAGGTGGGTGAGGCCGTGGCGCTCAGCGTGGCCTCGCAAAATTGATCCGGCGGACTGTCCAACTGGGACTTCGGCACGATTCACTTTCCCTCCTTGGGCGAACTCGGAAGCGTGCGCTTTCCTCCTGCCCGCAGTGTTTTCACGCCGATGTACCTTGGCGTACCCTAGTGGAGCGCTCGGCGCTCGTCGTCAATTTCCGCGCCGGTAGCGCCGCACCACGCCATCGCCCCAATTGCCCACGGCGACTTCCGAGCCTTCGGGGGACCGAGCCATCGCCACCGGGCCGCGCAGGTCCTGAATCAATGCCCTCGCGGAGCCGTCTCTGGTGACACGCCACACCGAAGTGCCGCCGTAATCAGGCACAAGTACAGCATCGGGCCCGTCTGCCACGATGCCAACCGCGGGTGCGCCTAGCTTTCCAGTTAGCTCGCGCCGCGTAGCATCGGGTCGAATCTCCAAGACGCTGCCAGCCAAATTTGCGACAACCAGCGCGCCATCGGCAAACTCCACGGCACCAACGGGCGTCGGCAGCCCATCCGCTATGACCCGCGTGTTACCCGTCGCATCCGCGCGCAAAACTTGGTTGAGCCCCCGATCGGCGACAAGCAAGGTATCGTCTTGTCCGATGGAGAGGCCCGCCGGAGTGCGGAGACCTCGAACAAACATCGCGGGTTTTCCGCCCGGAGACAAGCGATGGACCACTCCGCCCGAGTAGGACGACACATAAATCACCCCGTGGCGATCCACCGCAATGCCAGAGGGCGACTGGATCTGGTCAGTGATGAGCCGCTTGACGCCTGCCAGGTCAACGTGCATGACTCGATGCGCTGACCATTCAGTGATATACAAGCCCCCGCCGGCATCGTACGCCAAGCCAGTCGGCGCAGAAAAAGCGCCAACTGTTGCAATGCTGGTCCACGGTTTGGTTGGCTCTGCCGCGAAGGCAGAAACTGCGATAAGCGCGGCAAGGCCGGCCGATGCGAAGCGCTTGAAAAAGACCATAGGTCCTCGAAATTGGGGTTAACTACCGTGCCAATCTATCGGGTGGAGGCTCGCCGCCCGAGATTCAGTCGATGCGTGCAGGCGATCCGTCCACCTCGCGTACGCGGCGCCGACAAGGCGGGAGCGCGCCGTGCGCGACAGACCGCTCAGGCGACCACTGTCGCCCTCTGGACCAGCGAGACGGCCCGTGCCCGTGCAACTTCGTCCACCGCTGCGATCAGCCGCTGCGGCCAGCCGCGCGTCCGGGCAAGCTCCCCCAGCCGTGGATCACCGATCACGGCTACAGGGTGCCCGACCGCCTCAAGCATCTGGGCGTCTGACAGATCGTCGCCAAATGCCCAGCAATCGGCCGCCGCAACGCCTTGCTCCGTGAGGAACTGTCGGATCGCGATGGCCTTGCCCGCTCCGATGGTCTGCGGTGGCACGAACTTCCCTGTGTACTTGCAACCGTCATGGACCAAGCGAGTCGCCAGCACATGGGAGACACGAAGGTACTCCGCGATCGGCCGCAGGAGTTCCTCGAAGGAGCCCGAGACGAGCACTGGCTCGATGCCTTGCGCGCGCAGGCGCTCCAGTTCAGCGAGCACCTCCTGGTGGAAGCTCGACGGTTGACGTGCATGGCGCGTGGCCCAGGCTCGCCCGCAGGACTCGACCAAGTCTACGGGGCGGCCGGCGAAGAAGTCGTAGTAGCGGCGGTTGACAACCTCGCGCGGCACGTCTGACTCGATCAGCGTGCTTAGGATGGCGACCACATCCTGCGGTTCGAACTCCGGATGCGGCGACTGCATCTGGCTCCAGCCGCTGTACCAGGCCTGGTTGAACTCGAACATGCTCTTGCCTTTCAGCAAGGTGCCGTCTACATCGAAAAACGCGAAAGCTTTTGTCATTTTTAATTCCTCCTTGGATAGGTCTGCCGGAACGGGTACTTCAGGGCGATCGGCGCCGGCTCAGGGTAGCGAAATCCGGGTCGCTTCCGAGCGTGCCGCCTTCACCCCAGCGGTTTGTTTGGATCTCTTGAATCAGCACGGTGATCTTGTCAAGCGGTGCGCCTGTGACCTCGCGGGTGGCTCGCGTGAGCGCCTCGATGAGCGCCTTGCTGCTGTCGTCGCCGAGAGTCGGCCAGGTCATGACGGAAATGATGGGCACGGGACTCTCCTCAGTTCGATTTGGTCGTGAATTGCTCGAAGCCCGGGTCTTGGAGCTTGAGCTGCGCATGGATGTCGCCGCCGAGGCCGTAAAGCCCAATGGCGCCGCCGTAGTTCATCTGATAGCTCATCCACAGTACGATGACGTTCACGATACGGTTCGCACCACCCAGACACGCGTCTGGGAATGGATTCGGCAGCGTCACCTTGTAGCGTCCCCGGCCGCGCTCGTCGCTTACGAACACGTTAGGCACGCCGAGCGGGCCGGGGCGGGTTGGCGCGGCCTGATCGAGGTCGCGGCTGCGCAGACTCATCACGGTGTAGAGGCTGTCGGGGATCAGTCCGGACATTTCCAGTTCGAACGTTGCCGTCCTGCCGGAAGCGTCAGTGCCCACGCGCAGTTGGCCGGTGGCCTCGACCCATTGACCCAATGTCACCGGATCATTCCGGCGGCGTCCATCTTCAAGACGCAGATCTGGAATCGGAACGAGGTGGAACGGATAACTTGGTCGCCGTTCGGTGGCGGCGTGCGGTCGCTGAACGGGTGCAAACGTCATTGGATAGTTGTTGCAGGGAAGCGGCACCGGTAGGGTGTGCAGGACCATGGCTCGGTCGACCTCGTCCAGGCGATCGGGAAGCCAGCGCACGATCTCGTACGGAACGTTGCTGCCGAACGCCGGCACCGGCGAACGTGCCGAAACAATCGCGCGCCTCCAGGTCGAGCGGACGCCGCCGTCCACGCTGGACTCGTTCACCCGGCCAATGACGACGAAATCGCCGTCGACGTTCATGACCTCGCTCGGCGGGTAGGAAGGGCCCTGGGTAGTGACGCTGAGGTCGTAGGTCGCGTTCATCGTGCGACCTCAGCCCTGCGTCCTGCACCGCCTGAGTCTGCGCCCCGGGCAACTGGCGCCGCCGGCGAGCAGGACGCGCGGCTTGCGCAATAGACGCCCATCCATTCGCCCACGGTATCGAGCACCCTCGCCGCCTGCTCGGTCTCCTTCACCTCGATACGGCTGGCCAAGAAGGCCGTGAACTCGAAGCCGATTCGGGTTGCGCGCTTTCCCGCCTGGCCGACCTCGATTGCCACCTTGAAGTGCATGCGAGCCCGGTTATCCACGCGCTTGTCCAGGATTTCGTAACGAAGGCTCGCGCCGACCGGAAAGACGAATCTCTGGAACGCGACCTCCATGTTGTCAATCACGAAGTAGTAACCCGAGTTGTCGTCGCAGCCAATGAAGAATTCTTCGGTCACGGCAAGGAACATCTGGCGCGCTGCCTCGATTAGCACCATGCCCTGGATGTGCTGCCCGGTTTGGTGGTCTCCCATCAACTCAGAGCGCTCATCCAACAATAGCTCGGCCTCGAATGAGTCGGGGCCGAGGCGCACAGGAGTGGAAATGATGGCGTTCTCGATGCGACGCTTGTGGGTCAGCAGCCGGCTCGCCCGCACTGGGCGCTGCGAGAGGCCCCGCAGGCGTTCGACCCCAGGGACACCGTCCTGGGCCTGCATCGCCATCTGTTTGACCTGAAGGACTTGCGACTCAGAGAGCCCCTGCCCCGGCACGACGACGGCATCTGAAAGCACGCGGCCCAACGCCATTGTTCTCGATAGCTGCTCGAACTGCGCAAGCGTCAGGACGCAATCATGCTTGGCGAATTCGCGAAACTTATCGCCAACAACGAATATGGATTTCATGGGTTCTCTCCTCGGTTTGAAAATGTCTCTCTCATGAGATCAGTCGCCTGTGTGCTGCGGCGATCCAAGAGCAGTGCGGCAATCGCGCCCCCGACCGACAGGGTGGCTGCGGCGATGACTCCTGACCAGCCGGAGGCGGTCCAAAGGGGTCCGAGAGCAGTGCTTGCCAAGCTGCCCGCGCTCAAACAGGTCAATAGGTAGAGCGATGAGGTAGCTCCTCGGCGGGTCGGTTCAACGTGCTGCGTGATTCGCATGAGAAGTGCCGGTTGGCTCGCGAAGACGCCGAGGAACAGCAAGACGAGCCCCGTGCCGAGCGCCGCGCTACCAGCGGCGGCGCCGAGCGTGAGTACCGCGCACAACACGATCGACAAGCCGCCGAGCGCAACTGACAGCGAGCCGAAGCGGCCCGCAAGACGGCCGGAAAGCGGCGCCCCCAAGAGCGCGCTCAATCCCAGCAAGCTGAAGGCGCCGATCGACGCAGCGTCGTAGCTGAACGGTGGCTGATGCAGACGCAGAGTCAGAAAGGTCAGCGTGCCGAGATAGCCGAAGAACATCAAGAAGCCAACCAGGAACAACCTTGCCGTCGAGGCGTTGGTCAGAACCGAGACGCTGCGCATGTATGCCACAGCTAAAGAGCCCGCCTGGCGAGGCGGCGCCAGCGTCGGCAGTGCCTGGTTGACCGCGGCCGCAAGCAGCAACAGGACAGCGAAGGCCCGCAGAGCACCGTCTACGCCCAGGTGCGCGGCGAGCAGTCCCATGCTCGCGCGCCCTGTGGTGATGCCGGCCACGGTAGCAGCGAGGACGAGACCGAAGTAGGTCCCGATCTGCTCCTTGGGAACGATCCGAGGCACGATGGCGAACATCGCCGCGGGCACCATCGCCGCAGCGACGCCCTGCACGAGAAGGATCACGAGAAACAGGTGGAAGTCGGAAGTGCACCAGCCTGCGGCATAGGTCGCTGCGGCGCAGGCCAAGAGGCCTGCGCGCGACATGGCACGCGCGTCCCAACGGTCGGACAAGGGGCCGACGAAATAGAAGGCGACGGCATAAGCGAGACTGACAATACCGAACGCCAGGCGGGCATCGGCAGGTGCGATGCCCATGTGCGCCGCGAGTTCGGCGAGCACCGGTTGCAACAGGTATACCGCGGCCACGGCAATGCAAGTCGTCATGCAGGCCGCGATGGAAATTAACATTGAGCCCGGTTGCGGCGCGGCGGGATGATTTGTCGACATGGCGAAAGTCATCGTTGGTCAGAGGGCGGCGGTGAGGCCACCGTCGACATCGATAACAGCGCCGTTCAGGTAGTCGCTGCACGGGTTCACCAGCATCTCCACGGCGCTTGCCACGTGGTCAGGCGAGGCCAGCATACCTAGCGGGATGCGGTCGATCACGGCGCGGTCCGCTTGTTCTAATGTTGTGCCCAGCCGCCTTGCGAGTGCCGCGATGGTGTCACGCCAAAGCGGGCTCTCCACAGGGCCAGGGCTGACCACATTGACGCGCACGCCACGACGAGCGATGTCCCGCGAGATCGCCTTCGCGAATCCGAGCAGGGCACAGTTCACGGTGCTATTGATCGGGAACAGCGGATCCGGCTCCTTCGCAAACACGCCGTTCACGAGGATGACCTGACCGCCTCCCGCGGCGGCCATTGGCCGGCACACGGCACGCGCGAGGCGCACCGCGCCCATCAGCTTGCCCTGAAGGCCATCCTGCCACTGCTGCTCCGTGCTTTCCAAGAGGTCGCCCAACGGGCCGGACCCAGCGGCATGCACGAGCAGGTCGATGCGTGGGAAACGCGCCAAGATTCCGGCGAACGCGGCGTCAAAGCCGTCGCTCGCGCCGATGTTGATGACTGCCGTGTGTACGCGTTTCCGCGAGATCGCGTTTGCCCCAAGTGCATCGCGGGCCACTCGCAGGCGCTCTTCATCGCGCCCGAGCATTACCACCTGCATGCCTGCGTTAGCCAAGCGAGCAGTAACGGCCGATCCAATTGCCCCGCTTGCGCCGCTGACCAACGCAACACCGGCCGGATAAAGCCGATTGATAGTCGATTTCATAGCGACCTCAGAGGTCCATCCGGCGATAGAACCGCGTGTACAGCCCCCTATCCCCACCGGTGATGAAGCGCGACCCAGCCTGGCGCACGATGTCGACGTAGCGTTCCGACTGGAACACGGATTGATAGGCTTCCAACTCGCAGCTGAAACCGGAGAAGAACATCACCCCTGGCTCCGAACTGATCACGGAGTGGTAAGCCAAAAAGGTCTCAACCTCTGGCGCATGGCGTACCACATCGAAAATGGTGCGATCACGCCAAGCCCTGTAATCCGCGTGGACAGCCGGCGGCACCTCGACGTGGCGTAGTTGCAGCCACGGCGTACGCGGCAGTGGCTCGGCGCAGTCTTTCGGGGCTTCGACAAACTCGAAGACCTGCCGGTTGAAGTCGCTTGCCGCGTCAGGCGCCAAGGCTTGCCATTCCTCGCGCCAGGTTGCATGAAATGAGCTGACCGAGTCGAGTTCATCGAGGGCGATGAGTTGCAGCACGCTATTCCCTTCGGTGCATGCATAGAGCTCGCTTCTTTCCGCGGGCATTCGAGACGCGACTTGGGCCCATGCGGCCGCGAGAGATGATTGGCGACCTGGCAAGGCCTGGATTTCGCTAGCGATGATGATTTTGGAGGACATGCTTTTCCCTGAGCAAAGTTGACTGATTGAAGGGGAACCGTTTGGCGGCGCTCATTGCCCGCGTTCGCGGAGGACGTCCTGGACGACCAGCATCCCATTGATGGCCGCGGGAAACCCGGCATAGGCTGCAACATGCGTGACGGCCTCGACCACTTGCGCGCGCGTGCCCCCGACGTTGAGCAGCCCGTGGACGTGCACCTGCAGCTGCGGCACAGCTGTGCCCAAGGCGACGAGCGAGGCGACGGTCACAAGTTCGCGATCGAGCAGGTCGAGCCCGGCACGACCGTAGATCTCGCCGAAGCTGAACTCGATGATCATCCGCCCGAGGTCAGGGCAGATATCGTGCAACGACTGGATGACGCGCTCTCCGGCCTCGCCGTCGATGCGCTGCAGGGTCGCCCAGCCGGTGTCGTAGCGTCTGGAACTGGAATCCGCTGCGGGCGACGCTGGCGCCGTGATGCCACGTTCCGCGAAGATCTCCTTCAACACGAACATCCCGTTTAAGCAGGCCGGGAAGCCGGCGTAGACGGCCAGATGAATCATCGTCTCGACCAGCTGTGTCGGAGTGCATCCGGCAAGCAGGGCACCAGTCAAATGGAATTTCAGCTGCGGGCGGGCATTGCCCAGAGCGGCGAGCACAGCAACGGTTACCAACTGGCGTCGCGCGAGATCGAGTCCGTTCCGGCTGTAGATCTCGCCATAAACGAAGCGAATGATCATCTCGCCCAGGTCGGGCGCGATGTCGTCCAGCGTGTCGAGGATGGCCGGAGTGTTGTTGCCCTCGATGCGGCGCAAGTTTTCAAGGCCGCAGAGGTAAGTAGGGTTGTCAGTCATGGTGGCTCGGTGATTCGACGTAGGTCAACGTTAGTCGACACCACGCTGGTCAACCAATGCCACTTTTGTTGATACCCTTTTGGACATTCGCTCCGCCCTTAGGGGAGCAACAACAAGAGATCAGGGAGTCGCCATGAGTCGGGAATTCAGCCTCAAGCAGCTGCGCAGCTTCGTTGCCGTCGCAGAGGAACTCAACTTCAGGCGCGCCGCCGCGCGCCTGTTCATAACGCAGCCGCCGCTCAGCCGGCAGATCCGCCGCCTGGAGGAGTTGCTCAAGTCACCACTATTCGTCCGCGATCGTCAGGGCGTGCTCCTGACCGAAGAGGGCCGGCGCTTTCTCGAGAAGGCACGGCTACTGCTGGAGCACTCGTGCGAGGTGTTCGAGTCCGTACGCTCGAAAGCGCCGATGGTTCGCGCCAGCCTCCGTGTCGGCGTGACGGTGGCCCTTGATCCCGACTTCTTTTCAGCGGTCGGCCAGATTGTCGAATCTCGCTTTCCTTCCAGCGAAATCATGATCAAGCGGCAGATCTCGATCCGTTGTATCAAGGACGTCTTCAAGGGGGTGCTCGATCTTGCACTAATCGGAACACCCGCCGACATGGAGGGCATGCTGAGCCGCCAGTTGTGCAAGGACCCGCTCGTGGTCGCGATGTCGACGTCTCATCCACTCGCTTCTCGACGCCAGGTTTCGCTCACCGAGATCCAACAGGACACTCTGTTCTGGTTCGACCGCAAGCTCAACCCGGCCTTTTACGACCATTGCGAGCGCGGCTTCCGCCGCTTCGGCTTCTCGCCGGAGCGCGCGCCTGAGCCGGCGGAGCACCATGTGCTCCTGGCCATGGTAGCCGCAGGCCAGGGAGTGGCGCTCATACCGGGCTCACTTCGCGCCGTCCGTCGCAAGAACGTCGTCTACAAGACGATCAAGGAAGCGTCTTATTTTCAGATCGGGGTAGCAGCGATTTGGCGTGAGAATGCGCCCGAAATCGTAGAACTCGTCAATGCGCTCGCGGCGCACTACGAAGCCCTGTTGCGCTAAGCCAAGAGGTTCAGCACAGGCCGTCGTCGAATCAACCCTGCGCGTTCTGCAATGCGGCAATGCGCTGTTCGATCGGCGGGTGCGTCGCAAACAAGCTGCCCAGCTTGCCGGTGATGCCCATCGCTTCGACGGACTTCGGCAACTCGCCCGGAGTCAGTCCGCCCAACCGGGCCAGCGCGTTCATCATCGGCTGCTTGCGGCCCAGCAGTTGCGCAGAGCCCGCATCGGCACGGAATTCGCGCTGGCGCGAGAACCAGGCCACGACGATCGCAGCGGCAAAGCCGAGCACGATGTCGAGCACGATCGTGGTCACGAAGTAGCCGATGCCGGGGCCCGAATTGCGGTCGTCGCCGCGGCGCAGGAAGCTGTCGACCGCATAGCCGATCACGCGCGAAAGGAACACGACGAAGGTGTTCATCACGCCCTGGATCAGCGTCATCGTGACCATGTCGCCGTTGGCGACGTGCGCCACTTCGTGGCCGATCACGGCCTCGACCTCTTCGCGGGTCATGTTCTGCAGCAGGCCGGTCGAAACGGCAACCAGCGACGAGTTCTTGAAGGCGCCGGTGGCAAAGGCGTTGGGATCGCCTTCGAAGATGCCAACCTCGGGCATGCCGATGCCAGCCTTGTCGGCGAGCTTCTTCACGGTCTGCACGATCCAGGCTTCGTCGGGCGACTGCGGGTCGTTGATGATCCGCACGCCTGCCGACCACTTGGCCATCGGCTTGCTGATGAGCAGCGAGATGATCGCGCCACCGAAGCCCATGATCAGCGCGAAACCGAGCAGCGCAGAAAGATCGAGTCCGTTGGCAGTGAGGAAGCGGTTGACGCCGAGCAGGCTTGCGACGACGCCCAGCACCGCCACCACCATGACGTTGGTCAGCACGAACAGAAGGATGCGTTTCAAGTTGGATTCTCCGTGAGGAAACGTGTGCACAGTTGGGGGCCGGACGGCCCCGATTCAAGCGGTGCGGAACAGCAGGGCCTATGGATTTGAGCTTGGTTCTGCGACCCTGCGAGGACGAAAAACATCCGAATCATCATAGAAGGAAAAGTTCTCATTGGGCACCCACCACCCGGGCACGCCGAGCACCGGCAGCGGCACGAAGGGCTTGGCCACGAGGTGTGCGGGATCCAGTGCCGAGACTATGCCGGCATCGTGGGGCGCGATCGAGGCATTTCCCCCCGGCGCGATGAGGACATGGGCCGTCGCGGCCTTGCGGGGCGAGGTGAGTTTTTCCAGCAATGCGTGGCCGAAGACCAGGAGCCGTGCGTGGCGCCAGAGTACGCGCCGGCTCACGAAAAGGCTGTGCCAGTCGCGCGCACGCAGCGCGTCCCACAGCGGCGGCGGCGCGTCGAGCACAGCGCCGTTCTCATCGAAGAGCGTGAGCGCGTCGCGCAGCGGTCCGCGCGTCGCTCCCACGCCGGCACGGGCGATCTCGGCGGCCTGCAGTTCATTCAGACGCAGTTTGGCTTCGGGGCAGTGCGACCAGACGAGGCCGTTGAAGAAGTCATGCAGGTTGTGGCGCGTCGGCACCGTGCGCCTCGCAAAGATGTGGGCCTCGTAGGCGGTGCCGGCCGGCAGATCGTCCTGTGGAACGAAGCGGACGGGCGCATGGCCGGCCGCATTGAGCGCATCGCAGCCGTGCGCTCCCCCGTCGAGCGCCGCCTGGAGGCGCACGCCGCGCTCGCGGTAGGGTGAAAGCCATGGCGGGCTCCAGTCGACCGCGAGATGGGCCGGTCGATCCACGGGCCGGCGCCTCAGTTACCGTACGTCTTCGCCTGCCGGCGGTCGCGCACGGCCACCGAGTTCTTGCCTTCGTCCCGCAACTCGAACAGGTCGATCACCTTGAGCAGCTTGGTCCAGCTGCCGTAACCATAGTTGAGGAAGTGCTTGGACGACTGGTTGCGGATCTGATGGCCCAGTTCGCCGACGCGCGCCCACCCGTCTTCGTCGGCCGCGGCCTTGATGACGCTGCGCAGCAGATTGACGAGCGCCGTGTCTTGCTTGAGCTCGTTGGGTGGCACGCGCAGCGGCGGCGCGGGCTTCGCGGCCGGCGAATCCACCTCGGACTCCTCAGGCACCTGATCGACGTACAGGAAACGCGTGCACGCATTGACGAAAGGCTTGGGCGCCTTGCGTTCGCCAAAGCCGAACACGGCGGCGCCCTTGGCGCGCAAGTGCATCACAAGCGGCGTGAAATCGCAGTCCGAAGACACGAGTGCGAAAGCGTCCGGCCGATCGACGTAGAGAAGTTCAAGCGCATCGACCACCATGGCGATATCGGTCGCGTTCTTTTCCTTCACGAGGTCGTACTGCTGCATGGGTCGGATCGCATGGTCATGCAGCTTGGCCTCCCAGCCGCGCAGACCTTCTTTCTTCCAGTTGCCGTAAGCGCGGCGGACGTCGGTCATTCCCAGCGTCGACAACTCGCTCAGGATGAACTCGATCTTTCCTGCCGGCGCGTTGTCGGCGTCGATGAGCATCGCGATGCGGTAGCTGTCGGGTTGGTCCGATTTCATTCGAGTCTCCAGTTCACCTGTTCGCCACCACGCAGCGGCTTCAGCGTCGCATCGCCGTACGGCACCGTTTCAGGCACGGTCCAGCTTTCGCGCCGCAGGGTCACGGCGCCCTTGTTGCGCGGCATGCCGTAGAAGTCGGCGCCGTGGAAGCTGGCGAAGCCTTCGAGCTTGTCCAGCGCACCGGCGTTGTCGAAGGCTTCTGCGTAGAGCTCCAGCGCGGTGAGCCCGGTGTAGCAGCCGGCGCAGCCGAGGGCGTGTTCCTTCAGGTGCGCGGGGTGCGGTGCGCTGTCGGTGCCGAGGAAGAATCGGTCGCTGCCGCTGGTGGCCGCTTCGACCAGCGCCACGCGATGGGTCTCGCGCTTGAGCACCGGCAGGCAGTAGTAGTGCGGGCGGATGCCGCCCGTGAAGATGGCGTTGCGGTTGTAGAGCAGATGGTGCGCGGTGATGGTGGCTGCCGTGAAGCGGCTCGCGTCGCGCACGTAGTGGGCGCCTTCCTTCGTCGTCAGGTGCTCGAACACCACCTTGAGTTCGGGGAAGTCGCGGCGCAAGGGGATCATCACGCGGTCGATGAACACAGCCTCGCGGTCGAACAGGTCGACGGCCGGGTCCGTCACCTCGCCGTGCACGAGCAGCAGCAGGCCATGCTTCTGCATGGCTTCGAGCGTGGCGTAGGTCTTCCTGATGTCGGTCACGCCGGCATCGCTGTTGGTGGTGGCACCGGCAGGGTAGAGCTTGAGTGCGCGCACGCCCGCTACGGCAGCACGCTCGATCTCGTCGGGCGGCAGCTTGTCGGTCAGGTAGAGCGACATCACGGGCTCGAAATCAATGCCGGCGGGCACTGCGGCGCGGATGCGTTCGCGGTAGGCCACGGCCTGGTCGGCCGTCGTCACGGGAGGACGCAGGTTCGGCATGATCAGCGCGCGCCCGAACTGGCGTGCGGAGTGCGGCACCACGGCTTCGAGCGCTGCGCCGTCGCGCACGTGCAGGTGCCAGTCGTCGGGGCGGGTGATGGTGAGGGTGTCGGCGTGGCTTGTCATGGGGAGAGATTGTCCCATCGCCCTGCGGGGCCACGCGAAACAACATCGCGAAGGAGCCGGTTGATACCATTGAACCGCGGAACCCGGCGGGAGGGCCTTTCCTCCGCTCGTGAATTACCGAAGAGACAGGCAAGATGGCTTATTTGAAGGAACTCAAGGTCACGTTCACCCGCAAACGGGTGGACGATGACCTGTTGAACAAGCCCGTGGAGAACCCCAGGCAGGTCTACGAGCTGTTCAAGGACATGCAGGACGAAACGAAGGAGAAGGTCGTTGTCCTGCATCTGAATCCTCAACTGGAAGTTCTTTCCTATGAGGTGGCGTCCATGGGTACGGCGCATCACGCAGTGCTCGAGCCCGTGGAAATATTCAGGAACGCCATGCTCGCGCGGGCCTCGACGCTCATCGTCGTCCACAACCACCCGTCCGGTACATGCCGGCCGTCGGAGGCGGATATCGAGGTGGCGTTGCGTATGCATGAACTCGGCAAGCTGCACAACATGTTGCTGCAAGACTTCATCATCATCGGCTATGGCGAGTTCTACAGCTTTCGGGAGCATGGGCAGTTCTGATCCGTTTCACCCCAGCTCCGACGATCAGTCCGCCGTTTTGCTTTTTCGACGCCGCCGAATTTCACAGCGTTCTACGTCTACAGGGCGTGCGCCGCCGCCAGGACGAAGGGAAGAAGCAGTTCAGGAACGAGATAGCCGATCCAGACCCCGGCCGGCTTCGGAAGCCCTACCTTGGCGATCGACAGGAGCCGCCCGCAGCCGGCGATGAAAACCCCCAGGGCAATCAGATAGACCAGGAAGCCCTGCTCGCGCACGGTGATCCCCGCCCACAGGCAGATGAATCCCATGGACAGGTAGATCCCCGCCATGAATCGATGGACGTTGTCCAGGCGCGGACTGGTGTCCGGCTGTCCGAGGACCATCTGCAAGGTGCCGCCGAACATGGCGATCGCGGCAAAGATGAAAAGGCAGACCCTGACGACGATCTGGCTTGCGAGGAGCGCGTCGGGCGCCATGCTCAGACCGCGCTCTTCACGACGCCGCCGTCCACGCGCAGCGCAGCGCCGGTCGTCGCCGACGAGAGCGGGCTGGCGATGTAGGTGACCATCGAGGCCACTTCCTGCGGCGACGCGAAACGCTTGATGAGCGAAGTCGGCCGCACTTTCTCGAAGAATTCCTTTTCGAACTCATCGAAGGTCTTGCCGTCGGCCTTCGCCAGCGCGTCGACGAAATCGCCGACGCCGCGCGACTTGGTGGGCCCGGGCAGGATGCTGTTGACCGTGATGCCAGTCCCGGCCACCGCTTCGGCCAGCCCGCGGGACACGGCGAGTTGCGCGGTCTTTGTCATGCCGTAGTGAATCATCTCGGCGGGGATCTGGACCGCGCTCTCGCTGGAGATGAAGATGATCCGGCCCCAGTTCGCGCGCCGCATTGCGGGCAGGCAAAGGCGGGCGAGGCGCACCCCGCTCAGTACGTTCACATCGAAAAAGCGCAGCCAGTCGGCATCGTCGATCGCCTCGAAGGGCTTGGGCTCGAAGATGCCGAGGTTGTTGACGAGAATCTCGATGCCCGGGAAGCGCCTCAGCAGCGCCTCGGCGACGTCAGGCTTGCTCAGGTCGCCCGCGAAGCCGAGCACCTCGCCGCCCGGTCCGGCGCTGATTGCAGCGACCGCCGCATCCACCGATGCCTGCGAGCGGCCGTTGACGATGACGCGCGCGCCTTCGGCAGCGAGGGCCGTCGCGATGGCGTGGCCGATGCCGGCGGTGCTGCCGGAGACCAGTGCGAGCTTGCCTGCGAGCTGGGTATCCATGTGAAGACCTCGTGTGAACCGTTGCGGGAGGTCGGATGATTGCCCGGGATGTCGGCGCGGTCAACGCTTCTAAGTGCGAGCGCCCGTCGCATCGACGGGCCGCGCACCGCGCGCCCGCTCCAGGATGAAATCGATGAAGGTGCGCGTCGCCCGCGTGTGCTGCCGGTTCGGCATGTAGAGCATGTACATCTGCGTGCCGAAGATGCTCAGTCGCCAGTCGTCGAGCGTGGTCATGACGTCGCCGCGCCTGACGTCGTCGTTCACCACATAGTCGGGCACCAGCCCGACGCCGAGACCGGCGAGGATGGCTTGCCGCAGGAAGAGGAAGTTCTCCGAGATCAGCGTGGGCTCGAGCACCACTTCCCGCCGCTCCTCGCCCTGGTAGGCGGAGACGCGCAGTTGACGACCGATCACGGCGGCGGTGATCAGCGGCGCGCCCTGCAGCGCGTCCAGTTGCGTCGGAAGGCCGTGTTGCTTCGCATAGTCGGTCGACGCACAGGCCACGTAGCGCACCGGCCCGAGTTCGCGCGCGACCAGGTTCTGCGGCGGCTCGGGAATCACGCGGATCGCGATGTCGACTTCGTCGCGCAGCAAATCCTGGATGCGGTTCTCGAACAGCACGTCGAGCACGATGCCCGGGTACTGCCGCTTGAAGTCGAGAAGCCATTCGGACATCACGAGCTGCCCGTAGCCGCTGGGCACGCTCAGGCGCACGCTGCCCAGCAGGCTCTGGCCCAGCGTGGCGACGGACTCCCTCGCCGCCATGAGTTCGCCCTGGATGGCGATGCCGTGCTGGTACAGGCGCAGGCCGATCTCTGTCGCTTCGGCGCGTCGCGTGGTGCGACGCACGAGCTGCGCGCCGACGGAGCGTTCCAGCTGGTTCAGGTGGTAGCTGACGTTGGCGCGGCTCATCTTGAGCCGGCGCGCGGCCTCGCTGAGGTTGCCGGCATCCAGGATTTCGACGAGAAGAGTGAGCGATTGCAAGTCCATGGCTTGGGCGCCATTTTGTCAAAAATTCTTTGACAGTCTGTCAACGAGCAATGCAATTGTCAAAGCGGCACGCCGGATGAAGAATGCCAAGTTCGCCTTCGGAGACACATACAGCATGGCCGCTTCCTCATCTTCTTCTGCTCCCCTGCCCGTCACCTTCCGCCGCGATGCCGACGTGATGGTGGTGACCGTCGACAACCCTCCTGTCAACGCACTCGGCGTCGATGTCCGCCGGGGCCTGGTGGCCGCGATCGAGGCGGCCGAGGCCGACAGCGGCGCTGCCGCGGTGCTGATCGTGGGCGCGGGACGCAACTTCATCGCCGGCGCCGACATCCGCGAGTTCGGCAAGACGCCACAGCCGCCGTCGCTGCCCGAGGTCTGCAAGCGCATCGAAGACTGCACCAAGCCTGTGGTGGCCGCGATCCACGGCGCCGCGCTCGGCGGCGGCCTGGAGATCGCGCTGTCAGCGCACTACCGGCTCGCCGTGCCTTCGGCCAAGCTGGGCTTGCCTGAAGTGGCGCTCGGCCTGATCCCCGGCTCCGGCGGCACGCAACGCACGCCCCGCCTGATCGGCGTGAAGCCGGCCATCGAGTTGATGCTGAGCGGCCGCCACGCCGGTGCCAAGGAAGCGCTGGCGCTCGGCCTGATCGACCGGCAGGGCGTTGGCGCCGATGCGCTGGCGGAAGGCCTCGCCTACGCCAAGGAACTCGTCGCCGCCAAGGCACCCGTGCGCCGTACGCGGGACGCACAAGCCCTGGCCGATGCCGAAGCAAGCCGCGCCGCGCTCGAAGCCGCCCGTGCCGACACCGCCAGGAAAAGCCGCGGCCTCTTCTCGCCGATGAAGATCGTCGAAGCCGTCGAGGGCGCGCTCTCGCTGCCCTTCGACGAAGGCATGGCGCTCGAACGCAAGCTGTTCATGCAATGCATCGAAAGCCCGCAGCGCGCCGGCCTGATCCACGCTTTCTTTGCCGAGCGCGAAGTGCTGAAGGCGCCCGAAACCAAGGCCGCCAAGCCGCGGCAACTCGACTCCGCCGGCATCGTCGGCGGCGGCACGATGGGCGCCGGTATCGCGGTGGCCATGCTCGATGCGGGCATCCCGGTCACGATGATCGAGCGCGACGAGACCCAGCTCGCACGCGGCCGCGCCAATGTCGAGAAGGTCTACGACGGCCTCATCCAAAAGGGACGCATGACGCCCGAAGCCAAGGCCGCCGTCATGGCGCGCTTCTCGGGCTCGACCTCCTACGACGCATTGGCGAAGGTCGACATCGTGGTCGAGGCCGTCTTCGAAGAGATGGGCGTCAAGAAGGCCGTCTTCGCCGAGCTCGATCGCGTGTGCAAGCCGGGCGCGGTGCTCGCCACCAACACCTCCTACCTGGACATCGACGAGATCGCCGCAAGCACCTCACGCCCCGCCGACGTGGTGGGCCTGCACTTCTTCTCGCCGGCCAACATCATGAAGCTGCTGGAGATCGTGGTGCCCGCCAAGGTGAGCGCCGACGTGGTCGCGACCGGCTTCGAGCTCGCCAAGAAGCTCAAGAAGGTGCCGGTGCGCGCCGGTGTGTGCGACGGCTTCATCGGCAACCGCATCCTCGCGGTCTATCGCCAGGCGGCCGACCACATGATGGAAGACGGCGCATCGCCCTACCAGATCGACCAGGCGGTGCGTGACTTCGGTTATCCGATGGGCCCGTTCCAGGTCTCCGACCTCGCCGGCGGCGACATCGGCTGGGCCACGCGGAAGCGCAAAGCTGCGACGCGCGACCCGAAGGCCCGCTACGTGCAAGTGGCCGACCGCATCTGCGAGCGCGGCTGGTTCGGCCAGAAGACGCAGCGTGGCTACTACCTCTATCCCGAAGGTGCGCGCACCGGCACGCCCGACCCCGAAGTGCTCGCCATCATCGACACCGAGCGCCAGCGCGCGGGCATCACGCCGCGCAGCTTCACCGACGAGGAAATCATGCGCCGCTACATGGCCGCGATGATCAACGAGGGCGCCAATGTCGTGCACCAGCGCATCGCGCTGCGGCCGCTCGACGTCGACGTGACCTTCCTCTACGGCTACGGCTTTCCGCGCCATCGCGGCGGCCCGATGAAGTACGCCGACACCGTAGGCCTTGCCAAGGTGCTGGCCGACATCCGCGAGTTTGCCAAGCAGGACCCGGTGTTCTGGAAGCCCTCCCCGCTGTTGGTCGACCTGGTCGAACGCGGCGCCGATTTCGCAAGCCTCAATCAAGACTGAAAGCCAATCACCATGCGCGAAGCTGTCATCGTTTCCACCGCCCGCACCCCGCTCACCAAGGCGCACCGCGGCGAATTCAACATCACGCCCGGCCCCACGCTGGCCGCCTTCGCGGTGAAGGCCGCGGTGGAGCGCGCGGGCATCGATGCCGCGCTGATCGAGGACGCGATCCTCGGCTGCGGCTACCCCGAAGGGACGACGGGCCGCAACATCGCACGCCAGAGCATCATCCGCGCGGGACTGCCGATCTCGATCGCCGGCACCACGGTCAATCGCTTCTGCGCATCGGGCCTGCAGGCGATCGCGATGGCGGCGGGGCGCATCGTGGTGGACGGCGCGCCGGCCATGATCGCGGGCGGCGTGGAGAGCATCTCGCAGATCCGCACCCGCAGCGCGACCGACACCGGCGACAGCGGCATGGACCCGTGGATCGTGGAGCACAAGCCCGCGCTCTACATGGCGATGATCGAGACCGCCGACATCGTGGCGCAGCGCTACGGCATCAGCCGCGAGGCGCAGGACCGCTTCTCCGCCGAAAGCCAACGCAAGACCGAAGAGGCGCAGATCGCCGGCCGCTACAAGGACGAGATCGTGGCTTGCACCACCACGATGGCCGAAACGAACAAAGACACCAAGGAAGTCACGCAGCGCGAAGTGACGATCGACCACGACACCTGCAATCGCCGCGGCACCACCTACGACGCGCTCGCCAAGCTGCAACCCGTGATGGGCCCGGACAAGTTCATCACCGCAGGCAATGCCTCGCAGCTTTCCGACGGCGCCTCGGCCTGCGTGCTGATGGAAGCCAAGGAAGCCGAACGCGCCAACCTCAAACCCCTGGGTGCATTCCGCGGCCTCGCTGTGGCCGGTTGCGAGCCCGACGAAATGGGCATCGGCCCTGTGTTCGCGGTGCCGAAACTGCTGGCGCGCCACGGCCTGAAGGTGAGCGACATCGACCTGTGGGAACTCAACGAAGCCTTCGCCTCGCAGTCGATCTACTGCCAGGACAAGCTCGGCATTCCGTCGGAGCGGCTCAATGTCAATGGCGGCGCGATCTCCATCGGCCACCCCTTCGGCATGACGGGCGCGCGCCTCGCGGGGCATGTGCTCATCGAAGGCAAGCGTCGCGGCGCGAAGTACGCAGTCGTGACGATGTGCATCGCCGGCGGCATGGGCGCGGCGGGCCTGTTCGAAATCTATTGATCTGTTGATTCATTGAGGAGTCCGGCATGGACCTGAAATTCACGCCCGAAGAGGAAGCCTTCCGCAGCGAGGTGCGCGCCTTCCTGGCTGCCAAGCTGCCCAAGCGGCTTTCCGACAAGGTCGCCACCGGCAAGCACCTGAGCAAGGCCGACATGCAGGAATGGCACGCCATCCTGAATGAACGCGGCTGGCTCGCGAACCATTGGCCCGAGCAGTACGGCGGCCCGGGTTGGACCGCCGTCGAAAAGTTCATCTTCGAGAACGAATGCGCGCTGGCCCATTCGCCGCGCATCGTGCCCTTCGGCGTCAACATGCTCGGCCCGGTGCTGATCAAGTACGGCAACGAAGCGCAGAAGCGCCACTGGCTTCCGCGCATTCTCGACGGCTCCGACTGGTGGTGCCAGGGTTACTCGGAGCCGGGCGCGGGCTCCGACCTCGCCGCGGTCAAGACGCAGGCCGTGCGCGGGCACGACGCGCAGGGCGACCACTACATCGTCAACGGCCAGAAGACCTGGACCACGCTGGGCCAGCACGCCGACATGATCTTCTGCCTGGTGCGTACCAACCGCGAGGCCAAGAAGCAGGAAGGCATCAGCTTCCTGCTGATCGACATGAAGTCGCCCGGCGTCGAGGTGCGGCCGATCATCACGCTGGACGGCGAGCACGAAGTCAACGAGGTGTTCTTCTCGGACGTGCGCGTGCCGGCGGAGAACCTCGTCGGCGAGGAAGACAAGGGCTGGACCTGCGCCAAGTACCTGCTGACCTACGAGCGCACCAACATCGCGGGCGTGGGCTTCTCGGTCGCGGCGATGGAACAGCTCAAGAAGATTGCCGCGAAGCAGACGAAGAACGGCCGCCCGCTCGCGGAGGATCCGGCCTTTGCTGCACGCATGGCACGCGTCGAGATCGACCTGGAGAACATGAAGACGACCAACCTGCGCGTGATCGCTGCCGTGGCCGGCGGCGGCGTGCCGGGCGCGGAAAGTTCGATGCTCAAGATCCGCGGAACCGAGATCCGGCAGGAGATCTCGTCGCTCACGCGCCGCGCGATGGGCGCCTATGCACGGCCCTTCGTCGCCGAGGCGCTGAAGGAAGGCTTCGACGCCGAACCCTTCGGCCCAGCCTATGCCGCGTCCGCGGCAGCGCGCTACTTCAACAACCGCAAGCTGTCGATCTTTGGCGGCTCCAACGAAATCCAGAAAAACATCATCTCCAAGATGATCTTGGGACTCTGAGAGAACTGCCATGAACTTCGAACACACCGAAGACCGGCGCATGCTGGCCGACAGCCTGAACCGTTTCATCGCGGAACAGTACGGCTTCGAGACGCGCGACCGCATTGCACGATCGGCACACGGTTACAGCACCGAAATCTGGCAACAGTTCGCAGAGCTGGGCGTGATCGGCGCGCTGTTCAAGGAGGCCGACGGGGGCTTCGGCGGCGCGGGCTTCGATGTCGCCGTGGTCTTCGAGGCGCTCGGTCGCGGCCTTGTGGTCGAACCGCTGCTCGGCGCCGTGATGGCCGGCGAGGCGATCGCTGCCGTTGGCAACGACGCGCAGAAGGCCGTGCTCGCGGACATCGTCGCCGGCACCACCGTCGCAGGCTTCGCGCACGACGAGCCCGAATCGCACTATGAACTTTCGCGCGTGCAGACGCGCGCTGTGCGCAGCGGCGACGGCTGGGTGCTCGACGGCGCCAAGGCGGTGGTGGCTCAGGGCGAGCAGGCCGGGGTCTTCGTGGTCTCGGCCCGCACTTCGGGCGCCGTGGATGACGAAGCCGGTATCTCGCTCTTCCTCGTTCCCGCGAACACACCGGGCCTGAAGGTGCGCGGCTGCCCCGGCATCGACGGCGGCCGCGTGGCCGAACTCACTTTCGACCATGTCAAGCTCGGCGCCGATGCGCTGCTGGGTGCCGAAGGCCAGGGCTTCGCGACGCTCGAGCGCGCGGTCGGCCGCGGTGTTCTCGCGCTGTGCGCCGAAGCCCTCGGCGCCATGGAGGCGGCGAAGACCGCCACGCTCGAATACCTGCGCACACGCAAGCAGTTCGGCATGCTCATCGGCAGCTTCCAGGCACTGCAACACCGCATGGCCGACCTGCTGCTGGAGATCGAGCAGGCACGCTCGGCCGTGATCAATGCCGCAGCGGTCATCGATTCGGACCGGCTCACGCGAGAACGTGCGCTGTCGGCTGCGAAATTCAGCATCGGCCGCATCGGCACGCTGGTCGCGCAGGAGAGCATCCAGATGCACGGCGGCATCGGCATGACCTGGGAACTGCCGTTGGCCCACTATGCCAAGCGGCTCGTGATGATCGACCATCAACTCGGCGACGAAGACCATCATCTGCAGCGCTACATCGAACTCGGCAGACAACTGTCATGAACACGACAGCCATGCCCACTGCTGCGCCGTTCAGCCAGGCATTCCCGGTCCGCAGCATGGCGGATATCCGCAAGCTCGAGGAAACGCCGTTGAGCAAGGCGCTGACGGTCCGCAGCACGTACGAGATCTTCCGCAATTCGGGCGCGGCCTTCGGTGACAAACCGGCACTGACTTTCCTGCGCACGGGCAATCCCGCCGACGAACCGATCCGCTGGTCCTATGCCGAGCTGCTGGCCGGCATCCACCAGACCGCGAACCTGCTGCACGATCTCGGCGTCGGTCCGGACGATGCAGTGGCGGTGCTGCTGCCGGCATGCCTCGAATACCACCTCGCGCTCTGGGGCGGCGCGGCGGCGGGCATCGCGCAGCCGCTCAACCCGCTCCTGACCGACGAGAAGCTGGTCTCGCTGATGACGGCGGGGTGCGCCAAGGTGTTGATCGCGTACGGCGCCGAGTCCGATTCGGGGATGTGGTCCAAGGCGATGCGGCTGCGCTCGCAGGTGCCCACGCTCACCACCGTCCTGCGCGTGGCACCGCACGACGAAGTGCCTGGCAGCGCCGGTCCGCTCCCAGAGGGCGTGGCCGACTTCAACGCACTGCGCACAAAGGAGCCCGCCGACCGGCTGGTGAGCGGGCGCGACATTCAGCCCGGCGACATCGCGGCGTACTTCCACACCGGCGGCACCACCGGCGCGCCCAAGCTCGCACGGCACAGCCACGGCGCGCAGGTGTTCACGGCGTGGGCCAGCATCCAGATCACCGGCCAGGGTCCGAAGGACGCCGCCATCAACGGCTACCCCCTGTTCCATGTGGCGGGCGTGCTGCCGGCCTCGCTTGCGTTGCTCTCGGCGGGCGTGGAAATGATCATTCCGACCACCACCCTGCTGCGCAACAAGGAGGTGCTCGCCAACTACTGGCGGCTGGTCGAGAAGTATCGGCCGACCTCGCTGTCGGCGGTGCCGACGGTGCTGGCTGCGCTGGCCAACGTGCCGCTCGACGGCGCGGACATCTCGTCGATCAACTACTGCCGCACCGGCGCCGCCGTGCTGGCGCCGGAACTCGCGGCTCGCTTCGAGCGCCTGTTCGGACTGCACGTGCATGAAAGCCTCGGCATGACCGAGATGGCCGGCATCTCGACCATCACGCCGCCGGGCGTGATCGGGCCGGCCGGCTGCGTCGGCTTCCGCCTACCCTATTCGCAGTTGCGCATCGTGGCGCTCGATGAGAACGGCAACGCCAGCGATCGCGACCTGCCACCTGGCGAGCAAGGCATGGTGCTCTTCAAGTCGCCGAACGTGTTCTCGGGTTTCGTCGACCCGGCCGACAACGCCAAGGCATTCACTGCCGACGGCTGGCTCGCCACGGGCGACCTGGGTTGGCTCGACAGCGAAGGGCGGCTCAACCTGAGCGGCCGGTCCAAGGACCTGATCATCCGCAGTGGCCACAACATCGATCCGAAGACGATCGAAGATGCGCTGGGCGCGCACCCGGCCGTTCAGTTGTGCGCAGCGGTCGGTGCGCCCGATGCCTATGCGGGCGAACTGCCGGTGGTCTTCGCGACGCTCGTCCCCGGTGCATCGGCGAGCGAAGCCGAACTGCTGGCCTTCACGGCGGAGCACGTCGACGAGGCGCCGGCCAAGCCGAAGGCGGTGATCGTGATCGAGACCATGCCGATGACCAACGTCGGCAAGATCTACAAGCCCGAACTGCGCGCGATGGCCGCGCGCAAGGTGGCTGCCGCGATGGTCGATGAAGCTTGCGCGGCGCTGGGCATCGATGCCGCTGTGCGGCCCGAAGTGCAGGCAGCGGGCGAGAACGCGCTGCGGGTGGTCATCGATGCGGCGGCGGTCGGCGCGCACGCGGGGCAACTGCAAGATCGATTGCAGCAAGCGCTCGGGCGACTTCCCTTCAAGACCCAAGTGGTCCTGGCATAGCGCCTTTTCGCCGGGAGGGAGACCGGCGAAAAGGCGCGGCAGCTAAGGAAACCCCCGATGAGCGAAGTGGTCATCGATCGTTACGATTCATCATCGCTTCGCTGTCGAGGTGCACGGATCCCGTCCCGGCGTCCGCCCGGTGACACGGCCTCTGCCTCATCTGCCCGCAATCCCGATGACCACTCCCAACGAGTCCGGCCCCGTGCTGGACGCCGCCAGCCCCATTCCCCCTGAACTCGAAGCCGCCGACGAACCCACGCGCGTGCCGCTTGCCATCGAGGACTGGGCGACGGTGATCATCATGGGCCTGCTGGCCTGTATCACCTTCGCCAATGTGCTGGTGCGCTATTTCACCGATTCGTCCTTCGCGTGGACGGAAGAGTTCTCGGTGTTCCTCATGATCCTGCTGGCACTGGTCGCGGGCTCCGCCGCCGTGGCGCGTGACAGGCACATCCGAATCGAATACTTCGCCGAAAGCGGCTCGATGTCGCGCCGCAAGCGCCTCGCACAGTTCGGCGCTGCCACGGTGGCGGTCCTGTTCTTCCTGATCGCCGCACTCAGCGTGCGCGTGGTGTGGGACGACTACCGCTACGAGGAAACCTCGCCGGGCATCGGCGTGCCGCAGTGGTGGTATTCGATCTGGCTGCCGATCGTGTCCTTCGCGATCGCGCTGCGCGCCGTGGGCCTGTTCGTCCGCCGTGGCCGCAAGACGAACTACGGGTCGAATGACAGGGACGTGGACCGATGATCCCCACCCTTCTCTTCGTCGCCTTCATCCTGATGATGCTGGTCGGCGTGCCGATCGGCGCCGCGCTCGGGCTCGCGGGCGCGGCCTGCATTGCGCTGGCCAACGGCGACGCGCAGTGGTTCGGCCTGCTGGCCGTACCGCAGAACTTCTACGCCGGTCTTGGCAAATATCCGTTGCTCGCGATTCCGATGTTCGTGCTGGTCGGCTCCATCTTCGACCGCTCGGGCGTGGCGCTGCGGCTGGTCAACTTCGCGATCGCCATCGTCGGTCGCGGGCCCGGCATGCTGCCCCTGGTGGCGATCGTCGTGGCGATGTTCCTCGGCGGCATCTCGGGTTCGGGCCCGGCCAATGCGGCGGCAGTCGGTGCGGTGATGATCACGGCGATGTCGCGTGCCGGCTATCCCGATGCGTATTCGGCGAGCGTGGTCGGCGCAGCGGCGGCGACCGACATCCTGATCCCGCCCTCGGTGGCCTTCATCGTGTATTCGGTGCTGGTGCCAGGTGCTTCGGTGCCCGCGCTGTTCGCCGCGGGCATGGTGCCGGGCATCCTGGCCGGCATTGCGCTGATCGTTCCGGCAGTGTGGCTGGCACGCAAGCACAAGATGGGCGCGCTCGAATCGAGCCTCCCGCGCCCGCCGTTCTGGAAGAGCTTCCGCGAAGCGACCTGGGGCCTGGCGGCGCCGGTTCTGATCCTCGGCGGCATGCGCGCAGGCCTCTTCACGCCGACAGAAGCGGCGGTGGTGGCGGTGTTCTACGGCCTCTTCGTCGGCATGGCGATCCATCGCACGATCAAGGTCAAGGACCTGTTCATGATCCTGCGCGAGTCGGGCGAGTTGTCGGCGGTGATCCTGCTGGTGGTGTCGCTGGCGGGCATCTTTGCGTACTCGTTGTCGACACTGGGCGTGATCGATCCCGTCACACGCGCGATCGTGAATTCGGGGCTTGGTGAATACGGCGTGCTGTCGCTGCTGATCCTGCTGCTGATCACCGTGGGCATGTTCCTCGACGGTGTGTCGATCTTCCTGATCTTCGTGCCGCTGCTCTGGCCGATCGTGCAGCACTACAAGTGGGATCCGGTCTGGTTCGGCGTCATCCTCACGCTCAAGGTTGCGCTTGGTCAGTTCACGCCGCCGCTGGCCGTGAACCTGATGGTGTCTTGCCGCATTGCCAATGTGCGCATGGAAGAGACCGTGCGGTGGGTGGGCTGGATGCTGTTCGCCATGTTCCTTGTGATGGTGGCCGTCATCATCTGGCCGGAACTGGCGTTGTGGTTGCCGCGGAAGTTGGGGTACTAGGAATGCTTGTGCAGGAAGGGTGTGGTTGGCGATGGCGGGCGGTGTGCGCTGGGCCGGCCGACGTCACCGGCCGCTTCGCGGCTCCCCTGCGCTGCTCACGGTACGCGGGGTCCGCGCGAAACTCGCTTCGCTCAAACACGCGCGGCCCTGATCCGCGTACCGCTGCGCTGCTCGGCGGTGCCTCAACGGCCGCCCCAGCGCACACCGCCCGCCATCGCGGAAAGGGTGGGGGTGGACTGTCCGCCGCCATCGCCGTGACCAACGCGCAGGCTGTCGACGTTCGAGGCGCGCGCATTCGTCGCCAACAACGGAGCCCGGTATGCGGTGCGGGCTGTGCGACCCTTCTGCGCCGCCGAAGCGCGCAGCCTCAGGCGGATCAGGGCCGCGTGTGTCTGAGCGAAGCGAGTTTCACGCGGACCCCGCCTGAGGCGAGCACTGCAGGGAAGCCCGAAGGGCCGGCGCAGCGGGGTCGCACAGCCCGCACCGCATACCGGGCGGCCCCCCAACAGACGCCCCCACCCTTCCAAACGAATTACCCAAAGGAGACCTGACCCATGAAATTCCGTCGTTCCCTGCTCGGCATCCTGGCCGTTGCTGCCGCGTTGGGCGGCTTCTCCGTAGCTGCCCCCGCGCAGACCTACAAGGCCGAATACAAGATGTCGCTGGTGCTAGGCCCCCCGACACCGTGGGGCGAAGCCGGCCGCATCTGGGCCGACCTGGTGAAAGAGCGAACCCAAGGCCGCATCAACATCAAGCTCTACCCCGGCGTGTCGCTGATCCAGGGCGACCAGACGCGCGAGTTCAGCGCATTGCGCCAAGGCGTGATCGACATGGCCGTAGGCTCGACCATCAACTGGTCCCCGCAGGTCAAGCAGCTCAACCTCTTCTCGATGCCCTTCCTCATGCCCGACTATGCGGCCGTGGATGCGCTGACGCAAGGCGAGGTTGGCAAGGAGATCTTCGCGACCCTCGACAAATCGGGCGTGGTGCCATTGGCATGGGGTGAGAACGGCTTCCGCGAAATCACCAACTCCAAGAAGCCCATCAAGTCCCCCGAGGATCTGAAAGGCATGAAGATCCGCGTCGTCGGCTCGCCGATCTTCTCCGACATGTTCAGCACACTGGGCGCCAACCCGACGCAGATGAGCTGGGCCGACGCGCAACCCGCGCTTGCCAGCGGCGCTGTCGACGGCCAGGAGAACCCGCTGTTCCTGTTCACCGTGCTCAAGATGCAGACCGTCGGCCAGAAGTTCGTGACCACCTGGGGCTACGTCTGCGATCCGCTGGTGTTCGTCGTCAACAAGGAAATCTGGGCCTCATGGTCGCCGACCGATCAGGCGATCGTCCGTCAGGCCGCAGTCGACGCCGGCAAACAGAACATCGCGTTGGCCCGCAAGGGACTGACCGGTACCGACAAGCCGGTGCTCAAGGACATCGCCGGCATGGGCGTGACGGTGACCCAGTTGACGCCGACGGAACGCGAGGCCTTCGTCAAGGCCACGCGGCCGGTCTACACCAAGTGGAAGGCGACCGTCGGCAACGACCTGGTGGCGAAGGCCGAGCAGGCCGTCGCGGCGCGCAAGCAGTAGTCAACGCCAACGGGACGCGGGCGCTCAGCCCGCGTGCTGCATGAAGCCGTCAAGCACATTGACGGCGTTGGCGCCCACCTCCGCCACCGCATAGCCGCCCTCGAAGACGAAAACCGTCGGCAGGCCGGCGCGCGCCAGATCCTCGCCGATGCACAGGTAGTCAGGCGTGGCGAGCGTGAAGCCCGCAATCGGATCGCCCTCGAAAGTGTCGAGCCCCAAGGACACGACCAGCGCGCCGGGCTTGAACTCGGCGATGCCGCGCAGCGCATTCTTCAATGCATCACGCCAGACCGTGAAGCCACTGCCGCGCGCCAGCGGCAGGTTGCGGTTGAAGCCCAGCCCCTCGCCGACGCCGCGCTCGTCCGCGTAGCCCAGGTAGTAGGGGTACTCGGTGTGAGGATCGCCGTGGATGCTGGTGAACTGCACATCGGCGCGCTCGTAAAAGATCGCCTGCGTGCCATTGCCGTGGTGATAGTCGATGTCGAGCACTGCGACACGATCGACGCCCGCATCGCGCAACGCCTGCGCGGCGATGGCCGCGTTGTTGAGGAAGCAATAACCGCCGAAGAAGTCCGCGCCGGCATGGTGTCCCGGTGGCCGTGTGAGCGCGAACGCGGCGCGCTCGCCTTGCAGCGCGCGCGTGGCAGCGGTCAGCGCGCAACAAGCGCCCGCGCGTGCGGCTTCCCAGGTGCCGGCGGTGAGTGGCGTGCCCGCGTCATAGGAAAACAAGCCCATGCGCGCGGGGAAGCTGGCCGGCAGCACGTCGGAACGGAAGGTGCGAATCGGCCAGTACGAAGGCAGTGCATCGCGCTCGGCATTGGCCGGATCGAGTGCGACCCACTCGCTCCAAGCGTGGGCGAGGAAATCGAGATAGCGCGGTGCGTGGACGCGGGCGACGGCGGCATCGTCGAATGCATCCGGCGATTCGATCGCGCCGAGCTTGCGCTGCTTCAGTTCCTGCAGGACGTAGTCGGCACGGGCCGGTATTTCGAAGCACGGCACGAGTTCGCCGCGGAACATCTCCAACTTGCCGTGGTGGACCGCGTGGCGGTCGTTGTAGATCGTGAGCATGTATGTAGCGTAGCGCCTGAACACCCCCGGAGCCCGGTATGCGGTGCGGGCTGTGCGACCCTTCTGCGCCGCCGAAGCGCGCAGCCTCAGGCGGATCAGGGCCGCGTGTGTCTGAGCGCAGCGAGTTTCACGCGGACCCCGCCTGAGGCGAGCACTGCAGGGAAGCCCGAAGGGCCGGCGCAGCGGGGTCGCACAGCCCGCACCGCATACCGGGCGGCCCCCCCACCGGAACAACTCACCATCAAGCCTCGCGCCGCACCGCCGCGGGCTGCGCGTCCTGCACGGGCAAGGTCAACACCACGTGCTTCTCGCGCGACCGCGCCAGCACCGGCGCAAGCGCAACCCCCGTGTGCGTGCCCAGCCGCACCACTTCTTCCGGCGGTGCGGCAGCCACCACACGCCCACCGGAATTGCCACCTTCGGGACCGAGATCGATCAGCCAATCAGCTTCGGCGATCACGTCCAGGTCATGCTCGATCACGACCACACTGTGACCGCCGTTCACCAACCGGTGCAGCACATGGATCAGCTTCTCCACATCCGCCATGTGCAACCCCACCGTCGGCTCGTCGAGCACATACAGCGTATGCGGCGCCTTGTTGCCGCGCCGCGTGACATCGTCCCGAACCTTGCTGAGTTCGGTCACCAGCTTGATACGCTGCGCCTCTCCTCCGGAGAGCGTCGGTGAAGGCTGACCCAGGGTGAGATAGCCCAGCCCCACATCCTTGAGCAACTGCAGCGGATGGCTGATGTTGGGCATCGACGCGAAGAACTCGACCGCCTCATCCACCTCCATCTGCAACACATCGCCAATGCTCTTTCCGCGCCAGCTCACCGCCAGCGTCTCGGGATTGAAGCGCGCGCCATGGCAGACCTCGCACGGCACCTTCACGTCCGGAAGGAAGCTCATCTCGATGGTGCGCACGCCCGCGCCGTCGCAGCCGGGGCAGCGGCCCTCGCCCGTGTTGAAGCTGAAGCGCGCCGGCCCGTAGCCGCGCGCCTTGGCTTCGAGCGTGTCGGCAAACAGCTTGCGGATCGTGTCCCAGAAGCCAATGTAGGTCGCCGGGCAACTGCGCGGCGTCTTGCCGATGGGCGTCTGGTCGACCTCCAGCACGCGGTCGATCGTCTCGTAGCCTTCGACCGCACTGCACCCGGCCCAGGCAGGGTGCTTGCCGGCGGCGTCAGCATCGCGGCCCGCCTTGGTCATGCGTTGAACCACCACCGCATACACGTTGGCCAGCAGCACGTCACGCGCCAGCGTCGACTTGCCGGAGCCGCTGACGCCAGTCACCGCCACAAGCCGATGCAAGGGCAATGACACCGTCACGTCCTGCAGGTTGTGAAGATCGGCGCCGCCCACCGTGAGCCAGCCCGGCGCTCCCGGTTCAGGCGCAGGCACCGGACGCCGCGCCTGCAAAGGATGCTTGATCGCATCGCGGAGATAGCGACCCGTCTGCGAATCGGCCGCGCTCTGAATATCGGAAACCGTGCCCTCCGCCACCAGTCGCCCGCCGCGCTTGCCCGCGCTCGGACCGATGTCGATGATGTGATCGGCACGGCGGATGGTGTCCTCGTCGTGCTCCACCACCACCAGCGTGTTGCCCTTGTCGCCCAGCTTGTGGAGCGCGTCCAGCAGGATCTGGTTGTCCCGCGCATGCAGGCCGATCGTCGGCTCGTCGAGCACATAGCAGACGCCTTGCAGGTTGCTGCCGAGTTGCGCGGCAAGTCGAATGCGCTGGGCCTCGCCACCGCTCAGGGTCGGCGCGCCACGGTCAAGCGTGAGATAGCCCAGCCCAACCTCTTCGAGGAATTCGAGACGACTCTTGATCTCGGGCACAAGGTCGCGCGCGATCTCGGCTTCGCGGCCAGCCAACCGCAAGCCTTCGAACCACACGCGGATGTCGCTCACGCTCATGCGCGCCAGTTCGGTGATGCCGATGCCGCCGTTGCCGTCCACGTCCGATGTCCCGAAACTCACGGCGCGCGCCGTGGCGTTGAGCCGCGTGCCCGCGCACGTCGGACACGCCACGTCGCCGACGTCTTCAGCCTCCGGCTCGGCGAAGGTCTGCTCGCGCCCCTTCTGGTCATCGGCCATCACCGAATCGTCGTAGACCTTGCGCTGCTCCTTCGTGAGCCTGACGCCGGTGCCCACGCAGTCGGGACACCAGCCATGCTTGCTGTTGTACGAGAACAGGCGCGGATCGAGTTCCGCATAGCTGGTGCTGCACACCGGGCACGCGCGCAGCGTCGAGAACACATGTGCACGCCCGATGCCGACGGTCGGCGCGCCGGCCATCATCGCGCCGCGCAGTCCGGTGAGATCGCTCAGCACATGCACCACGCCCTTGCCGTGTTCCAGCGCGCGCGTCAGCGCTTGCCGCAGCTCGGTTTCCTGCGCGGGCAGCACATCGAGGCTCGCCACCGGCAGCTCGATGCTGTGCTCCTTGAAGCGATCGATGCGCGGGAAATTCGTCGTCGGCAAGAACTCGCCGTCGACCCGCAGGTGGGTGTAGCCGCGCGGCCGCGCCCAGTCGGCCAGTTCGGTGTAGACACCCTTGCGGTTGCTTACCAGCGGCGCCAGCAGGCCGATGTGCTGGCCCTTGAAGTTCTTCAGAAGTTGCGCCGCGATGCTGTCGGGCGTCTGCGGCTGAACGGCAGCGCCTTCGTGGATGCAATGCTGGATACCGAGCTTGACGTACAGCAGCCGCAGGAAATGCCACACCTCGGTGGTCGTGCCCACCGTGCTCTTGCGGCCACCGCGCGACAGCCGCTGTTCGATCGCAACGGTCGGCGGAATGCCGTACACCGCATCCACTTCCGGCCGGCCGGCCGGCTGCACGATGCTGCGCGCATAGGCGTTCAGAGATTCGAGGTAACGCCGCTGCCCCTCATTGAAAAGGATGTCGAAGGCCAGGGTGGACTTGCCCGAGCCGCTCACGCCGGTCACCACGCTGAACTTGCCGCGCGGGATGTCGACCGAAAGATGCTTGAGGTTGTGCTCGCGCGCATTGACGATCTGGATCGCGTCGCGCCCCGCCGTCGGTTGCGCACGTGCAGCGTAGGACCGCGCCGCGCGTTCCGCCACCTTGTAGGCACCGGGGCCGATTGCGAGTTCGTAGTCCGCCAACGCTGCGCCGGTGAGGGACGCGCGGTTCTCGCGCACCTGCTCCGGCGTGCCGACAGCCACGATCTGCCCGCCACCCTCCCCGCCTTCGGGGCCCAGGTCGATCAGCCAGTCGCTGGCGCGGATCACGTCGAGGTTGTGCTCGATCACGACGAGCGAATGCCCGGCATCGAGCAGCTTGCGCAACGCGCGCATCAGCCGCGCAATGTCGTCGAAGTGCAGGCCGGTGGTCGGTTCGTCGAAGAGGAACAGCGTGCCCTTGCGCGCCAGCGGTTGCTTGCTGGCGCTGCCGTTCTTTGCCGCCTCGGCCAGGAAGCCCGCCAGCTTGAGGCGCTGCGCCTCGCCGCCGCTGAGCGTGGGCACCGGCTGGCCGAGCTTCACGTAATCGAGCCCCACGTCGACGATGGGTTGCAGCATGCGCAGCACGTCGCGATCGGCCTCGAAAGCCGCTGTAGCTTCGGCGACAGTGAGGTCGAGCACGTCCGCCACGTTGACGCTGCGGCCCGCGCGCTCGATCTTCACTTCGAGAATCTCGGGGCGATAACGCTTGCCGTCGCAATCGGGGCAGCGCAGGTAGACGTCGGAGAGAAACTGCATCTCGACGTGCTCGAAACCCGAGCCGCCGCAGGTCGGGCAACGCCCGTCACCGCTGTTGAAGCTGAACTTGGACGCGGTGTAGCCACGCTGCCGCGACAGCGCAGCCGTGGCGAAGATTTCGCGAATCGCGTCCCACGCGCCCACGTAGCTCGCAGGATTGGAACGCGCGGTCTTGCCGATCGGCGACTGGTCGACGAAGACCACATCGCTCAGGTGATCGGCGCCCAGCAGACGGTCATGCGCGCCCGGCGATTCAGTCGCCCTGCCGAAATGCCGCATCAGCGCCGGTGCGAGCACATCCTGCACCAGCGTCGACTTGCCCGATCCGCTCACGCCGGTGATGCACACCAGCCGCGACAGCGGCAACTCGACCGTCACGTTCTGCAGGTTGTGCTCGCGCACGCCTTCCAGGATGAGGCGCGGCGTGTTCTCGCTCACCATGCGGCGGAAACCCATGCCGATCTGCTTGCGTCCGCCGAGGTACTGGCCGGTCAGCGTCTCGGCGTCGCGCAGCGCGTCGGTGCTGCCGTCGAACACCACCTGTCCGCCGCGCACGCCGGGGCCGGGGCCCATGTCGATCACGCGGTCGGCGGCCAGCATGACGGCCGGGTCGTGCTCGACCACCACCAGCGTGTTGCCCGCGTCGCGCAAGCGCAGCATGGCTTCGGTGATGCGGTTCATGTCGCGCGGATGCAGCCCGATACTGGGCTCGTCGAGCACGAAGAGGGTGTTGACCAGCGACGTGCCGAGCGCGGTCGTGAGGTTGATGCGCTGCACCTCGCCGCCGCTCAGCGTGCGGCTTTGCCGGTCGAGCGTGAGATAGCCGATGCCGACATCGTGCAGGTAGCGCAGCCGCGTCGTGATCTCTTCGAACAGCAGCTTGAGCGCCTGCACATCGCCTTCGTTCGCGGTGGCTCCGCTGCCGTGGCTCTCGATCCCGTCGAAGAAGCGCCGCAGCCGCTCGATGGGCAGCAGCATCAGGTCGTGCAGGCAGAGGCCGGGCAGCGCTTCCAGCTGCTCCCGCGACCATTTGGCGCCCACCGGCATGAAGCGCTTCGCCGGGTCGAGCACGGCGTCGGCATCCTGCTTGCTGCCGATGCGCCACAGCAGGCTTTCGAGCTTGAGCCGCGCGCCCGCGCAGGTCGGACATGGCGTGTAGCTGCGGTACTTCGACAAGAGCACGCGGATGTGCATCTTGTAGGCCTTGCTCTCCAGGTAGGCGAAGAAGCGGCGCACGCCATACCACTGCTTGTTCCAGTTGCCTTCCTTGTAGTTGGGGGTGCCTTCGATCACCCAATGCTTCTGCTCGTCGGTCAGCTTGTTCCACGGCGTGTCGCGTGGAATGCCGGCGACTTCGGCGTGGCGCATGAGGTCGTCCTGTGCTTCTTTCCAGGCGGGGGTCTGGATGGTCTTGATCGCACCGGCGCGCAGCGTGAGCTTGTCGTTCGGGATCACGAGGCCGAGATCGACACCGATCACCCGGCCGAAGCCACGGCAGGTCTCGCACGCGCCCACTGCGGAGTTGAAAGAGAATTTCGACGGGATCGGGTCGGTGTAGCGGATGTCGCTCTCGGGGCAATGCAGGCCGGTCGAGAACTTCCAGATGTCCGGGTCCGCACCCTCTTCCGCCGACAGCGCGTAGACCGTCAGCCGTCCGCTGCCGCGCTTGAGCGCCACCTCGATCGCTTCCACCACGCGCGCCCTTTCGGCGCCGGCCACGCGGAAGCGATCGGCCACCACGTCGAGCACCTTGCGCGGCCCGGTCGGTGTCGCGACGTCCCGCTCGGCCTGCACCCGCGTGAAGCCGCTGGCGGACAGCCATTGCGTCACTTCGTCCGCGCTGGTGCCGGCCGGCAGTTCGACCGGAAAGGTCAGCACCACGCGCGGATCGCCCGCTGCGGTGGCGCGCGAGACCAGTTCGACGTAGATCGAATCAGGTGAATCGTGCCGCACCGGCAACGCGGTCTGACGGTCGAAAAGCTGCGCCGCGCGCGCGAAGAGCAGCTTCAGGTGGTCGTTGAGTTCCGTCATCGTGCCGACGGTCGAGCGCGAGGAACGCACCGGATTCGTCTGGTCGATCGCAATGGCGGGCGGCACGCCTTCGACCTTGTCGACGGCCGGCTTGTCCATGCGGTCGAGGAACTGCCGCGCGTAGGCCGAGAAAGTCTCCACGTAGCGGCGCTGGCCCTCGGCGTAAAGCGTGTCGAACACCAGGCTCGACTTGCCCGAACCGCTCGGGCCGGTGACCACCGTCATCTCGCCGGTGCGGATGTCGAGGTCGAGATTCTGGAGATTGTGCTGACGTGCACCGCGAATCCGGATGGAGCCCTGTGTCATGAATGCCTTGCGGGATAGGGCAGACATTCTAGGAAGACCGGCCAACTTGCGTTGGCCCCGGCGCATGGTTGTCGGCTTTGCAGGGGATTACGAGGCGGACTCCCCGCAATCGGCGTTTACGCGTGGATACATTGGCCGGAAAGGCTCAAGTTGCGCCGGGTTGTCGGTCGCGCGACCACCGCATCCTTGGCGGTTCAGACGCCCAGATGGCGCTGCAGAATCGCGGGTTGGGCCTTCAGATCCTGCGCGGAGCCTTCATAGGCCATGTGGCCGTTGTTGATGATGTACACGCGCTGGGCGAGGGCGAGCGTGGCGGCGAGGTTCTGCTCGACGAGGACGATGGTCTGCCCCGCAGCGGCAAGTTCCCGGCAGGCCTCCATGAGATCGCGCACGATGACCGGGGCCAAACCTTCGAACGGCTCATCCAGCAGGATGATCTTCGGATCGCGGATCAGGGCTCGCCCGATGGCGAGCATCTGCTGCTCCCCGCCGGAGAGATCGGTGCCGCGGCTTTCCCGCCTTTCCTTCAGGCGCGGAAACATCTCGTAGATGCGCGCGAGCGGCCAGCGGCCCTTTGCCGTCAATCCCGCAAGGATGAGGTTTTCCTCGACGTTCAAGCTACCGAAGATCCGTCGCTCTTCATGCACGAGCTGCATGCCGCAGCGCGCGATGGCGTGGCTCTTCCGGCCTGCGAGCTCGATACCGTCGAGCTTCACCGAGCCCGCGCGCGGCGTGACGACACCCATCAGGCTCTTGAGGGTGGTGCTCTTGCCAGCGCCATTGCGCCCGAGCAAGGCGACGACCTCGTTCTTCTCGACGCGAAGCGCCACGTCGAAGAGGATGTGCGAATCCCCGTAGTAGCTGTTGAGGCCGTGGACTTCGAGAAGACTCACTGAAGAACCCCTGCGCTGCGCTCTACGGACCCACCACCCTGAGGAGCGATCCTCCGGCTCATGCTGCAACCGCCTCGTGGACACCGCCCAGATAGGCCTCCTGGACCCGCCCATTGCCCTTGACCTCTTCGGGCGTGCCCTCGACGAGCAGTTTGCCTTCCTGCAAGACGGTGATGCGCTCGGCAAGCTCGAACAGCGCATCCATGTCGTGATCGATGATCACCAGCGTGCGGCCCTTGGCGATCGACTTGAGCAGCGACACGGTCTCGAGGCGCTCGCTCGGACTCATGCCTGCAAGCGGCTCGTCGAGAAGCAGCAGACTGGGTGAGGAGGCGAGCGCCAGCCCGATCTCCAGCCGGCGTTTCTCGCCGTAGGCGAGCTGTGAAACCGAGGCATCCGCGCGGCCTTCGAGCCTGATCAGGCGCAGCGTGCGCTCGACCTGTTCCTGCAGGCCTTGCACCTTCCCGACGGGGCGCAGCAGATCCAGCTTGAACTTCCCGCGCAGCTCGGCGAGCGCGGCGATCGTCACGTTCTCGCGCACGGTGAGGCGATTGAACAGCTGATTGACCTGGTAGCTCTTCGTCAAGCCGAGTTGGCATACCTCGGTCACGCGCATGCCCGTGATGTCACGCCCTTCGAACATGATCCGGCCAGCGGTGGGCGGCACTTCGCAGGTGAGCATCTTGAAGAAGGTCGATTTGCCGGCGCCATTCGGACCGATGATTCCACGCAGCTCGCCGGCATTCACGGTGAAGTCGATTCCCTCGTTGGCGATCACGCCGCCGTAGTGCTTGGTCAGACCTATCACTTGCAATACGGGACCGGAGTGGGCCGCATCGGCGTGATGCGTGGCATGCTCCGCCGCATCGGCGGGATCGGCGTTCGATGGGAGCGACGTTTCAATCATCGGCGCGTGAGCCTCCGCGGCGCGGCCACCGGTCGCCCTCCGGTACACCTCCCGCAGTCCGCCAATGATCCCTTGGCGCAGGAAGCACACCAGAAGAACAAAGACCAGGCCCAGCACGAGTTTCCATGCGGCGCCGAGGTTCAACGTGGCTTGCAGGAAGTCCTGCAGGAACAGCCACACGGCAGCGCCCACGAGCGGACCGATCAAGGTGCCGCTCCCGCCGATGGCCGTCTGGATGATGAGCTGGCCGGAAGTGGCGAACATGAAAGCGTCGGGCGGCATGAAGCCTTGCAGCGCACCGAGCAGACCACCCGCAAACCCTGCGTATGCGGCCGCGATGACGAAGGCCGTGAGCTTGTATGCCTGCACGTTGTGCCCGACTGCTGCCGCGCGCAGGGGGTTCTCGCGGATCGCCGCGAGAACGGCGCCGACCGGTGAGCGCACGATGCGCAGCGCCAGCACGAGACCGACGAAGTAGCAGAACGCGAGGAACGGGTACAGCGACCAGCCCGAGGTGAAGTTCAAGGTCGTGAAGCCGAGATCGATGCTCGGCGTCGGTACACCAGGCAGGCCGTTCTCACCGCCGGTCCAGTCGGCAAGCGGGTTGAATTCCACGAAGAAAAAGATCTCCCCGATCGCCACCGTGATCATCGCGAAGTAGATGCCCGTGCGCCGCAAGGCGAGCATGCCGACGAGCCATCCGACGATCGCTGCTACCACCATGCCGATCACGAGCGCCGTGATCACATGTGGAAACCCCGCGCGCGTGAGCAGGTAGGCTGCGACGAAGCCGCCCGTGCCATAGAACGCCGATTGCCCGAACGACAGCAGGCCTGTGAAACCGAAGAGGATGTCGAAGCCAAGCCCGAACAGACCCCACACCAGGATGCGGTTGACCGTGTTCGGCGCGGCGTTGAGGTACGGAAGGACAAAGGGAGCGGCGATGAGGCAAGCCGCCGCCAGAAGCAGGAACCGGAGGCGGCGGATGCGGGCCATCACACGCGCCCCTGAACGCCGAGCAGGCCCCGGGGACGCACGAGCAGCACGAGCGTCATCGCGACAAACAGCATCACGTACGCGTAACCCGGATTGACCATCGATGTGAGGCTGATGATCTGGCCCGCGATGAGCCCGCCGAGCACTGCCCCCGGAAAGGAGCCGACCCCGCCAATGACGACAACCACAAAGGTTTGCACGAGGATCGCTTCGCCCACTTCCGGCGTCAGCGAGACCACGGGCGCATTGACGATGCCGGCGAAACCCGCGGCCATCGCGCCGATGCCGAAGACGACCATGAAGACGCGATAGACGTTGATGCCGAGCGAGTCGACCATCACGGCGTCGTCGATGCCGGCGCGCACGATCATCCCGAGGCGCGTGCGATAGAGCAGCACGTAGAGTGCGAGCAGCGCGAGGGCGCAGATGCCGACCACCGCCAGGCGGTACGTGGGATACATCATCACGCCGAGCGAAGTGATGCCGGTGAGCGCAAGCGGAGGCGGCACGGTGAGCGACTGGCTGGAAAAGATGAGCCGCACGGCTTCCACCAGGCAGATCGACAGGCCGAAGGTCACCAGCAGTTGATCCTCATCGGGCCGAGCGTAGAAGTGGCGGATGATCACGCGCTCCATCACGAGGCCAAGCAGTCCGACAGCCAAGGTGCCGGCCGCAAGTGCCACGAGAAAGGAGCCCGTGGCCTGGAACGCCGCATAGCCCGCGTAGCCACCCAACATGAACATCGCGCCGTGCGCGAGATTCAGCACGCCAAGCGTCCCGTAGATGATGGTGAGGCCCGAACTGATCAGCGCCAGCAGGGCCCCCAGGGCGAGCCCGTTGAAAAGCTGTGAGAGGAAGTTCGTCCAGGTGATCACTGATCAGCTGTATGAGCCAAGGTTGCAACCGAAGGCGTCGGGCTTCTGCATCAGCCCCGCGCCCGGCACCACTTCAACGACTTCCCAGAAATCTTCCTTGTTGCGCATCGCGCTGGGCTTCTTGCCGCGCACGATGACCACCGGTCGCACCAACTGGTGGTCTTCGGGCCGCCAGCTCACCTCGCCCACCAAAGACTGAAGCTTGCGCGGGGTTTCGTACGACTTGATGACATCCGGCGGGTAGAACGTGCCTGCATGCTCCACGGCCTCGGCCCACAGGGCGAACTCCATGTACGCGTTCTCGGCGCCCCACTCGGGCTTGTAGCCGTACTTCTTCTCGAACTCCTGCACGAACATCTTGGCGAGCGGGTACTTGTCTTCGAGCGTCCACCAGAAGTCCGTCGCGGCGAAGACGCCTTCCGTCGTTTCGGCGCCGACCTCGCGAGCCAAGAAAGGGATTTGGTAGGGAATCACCAATTTCATCTTCGGCAGGAGTCCGAATTGCTTCGCCTGCTGAGTGGAGAGCACCGCGTCGTGGCCCCAGTTCACGTTGATGAGGAATTCGGCGCCGGAATTGGCGATGTTCGTGAGATAGGAGCTGTAGTCGGGCGCGCCGAGCGGCGAGACCTGATTGGTCACCATCTGCCACCCGCCGTTCTCGGTGAGAAAGTCGTTCACCGATTTCGTGACCGTGTGGCCGTACGTGTAGTCCGGCGTCATGAAGGCGGCCTTCTTGTTCTTGCCGTAAGCCTTGAGCAGCGCTGGCCCGATGGCGTTGGCGGCAGTCTCACCGTAGAAGTTCTGGCGCACGCCGTAGCGCACGCAGTCCTTGCCGGTGGTGTCATTCGAGCCCGAGATGCCGCAGACGAAAAGCACCTTCTCGCGCTGCGCCAGCTTGTTGAGTGCGACCGCCACGGCGCTGGAGGTGCCGCCGGTGATCATGATGGCCTTGTTCTCGGTGATGAAGCGCTGCTGCGCCTGCACCGCGTCGTTCGGCTTGGCGGCAGAGTCTGCAACGCCGTAGACAAGCTTCTTGCCCAACACACCTTTTGTTGTCTTGGGCGAAATGGCCTTGATGAGCGGGTGACCCGCGTTGATATGTTCGATGGCGAGCTGATAGCCCTTCAATTCGTCCTCGCCCTGCAGGGCGTAGGTGCCCGTGCGCGGGACGCTGATGCCGATGAACACGGAGTCGCCCGACGTACCCGCAGGCCACGTGCCGATGGGTGCCTTGTCGTCCGCCCATGCGGTTTCAATGACTCCGGGTAAAGCGACCAAACCGGCAGCGGCCGCGCCGATGCGGACGAATTCCCGCCGGCTCGGCGAGAAGGGGGGGGCTTTCTTGTCGTACTGCATTGCGATCTCCTGCTGGTTGGGCCATGACCACGGAAGTCCGATTTGAATTTGGATCAAATGGACTTTGATCCAATGTATCTGAACGTGATATATCCGACGTCGGCGAATACCCTCACTGAAACATGCTCCACAGTCGTGCCGACAGAAAGGGCCTCGTACCGCAACAGTACGAAGCCCCTTTGTTGAACCGGGGGCCGAAACCCTCGTGGAGCGCCGATCAATCGTTGGCGTAAATATCCACGTCCTTCGTCTCGCGGATGAAGATCGTGCCCACGACCAGCGTCACGGCGGCGATGATGATCGGATACCACAGGCCGTTGTACATGTTGCCCGTGCTGGCCACGATCGCGAACGCAGTGGTCGGCAGCAGGCCGCCGAACCAGCCGTTGCCGATGTGGTACGGCAGGCTCATCGAGGTGTAGCGGATGCGTGTCGGGAACAGTTCGACCAGCATCGCGGCGATCGGGCCGTAGACCATCGTCACCAGCAGCACCAGCCAGAACAGCAGCGCGACGGTCAGGACCTTGTTCATCTTCGCCGGGTCGGCCTTGCTCGGGTAGCCGGCGGCCTTGAGCCCGTCGGCGACCGACTTCTTGAACGCTGCGATTTCCTTGCTCGATGCCTCATCGAATTTGTGGTTGACCACGTTGCCGGCCGGCGCGGTGATCGCCACCTCGCCGATCTTGACCACGGCGGGCGAGCCGGCGGGGCCATCGATGCGCTCGTAGCTCACCGAGTTCTGCACCAGGAAGCGCTTGGCAATGTCGCAGGAACTGCTGAAATCAATCTCACGCGCCACGGGATTACCCTGGAATGAGCAGGACCGCGGATCTGCAGTCACCGTCACGCCGGCGGTGGCCTGTGCCCTCGCCAGGTCAGGGTTGGCGGCTTCGGTCAGCATCTTGAAGACCGGGAAGTAGGTCACGACGGCCAGCAGGCAGCCGGCCATGATGATCGGCTTGCGGCCGATCTTGTCGGAGAGCGCGCCGAACACGACGAAGAAGGGCGTGCCGATCAGCAGTGCGAGGCCGATCATCAGGTTCGCGGTGGTGCCGTCGACCTTGAGCTGCTGCGTCAGGAAGAAGAGCGCGTAGAACTGGCCCGAATACCAGACCACCGCCTGGCCGGCCGTCAGGCCGATCAGCGCCAGGATCACGATCTTCAGGTTCTTCCACTGGCCGAAGGATTCGGCCAGCGGCGCCTTCGAGGTCTTGCCCTCGGCCTTCATCTTCTGGAACGCCGGCGACTCCGACAGCGACAGCCGGATCCAGACCGACACGGCGAGCAGTGCAATCGACACCAGGAACGGAATGCGCCATGCCCAATCGGCGAAGGCGGCCTCGCCCACGCCTTCACGCACGCCGAGGATGACCACCAGGCTCAGGAACAGGCCGAGCGTGGCGGTGGTCTGAATCCACGAGGTGTAGGCGCCGCGCTTGCCGTGCGGCGAGTGCTCGGCCACATAGGTGGCGGCACCGCCGTACTCGCCGCCGAGCGCGAGGCCCTGCAGCATGCGCAACGCGATGAGGATCACGGGTGCCGCGACGCCGATGGTGGCGTAGCTGGGCAACAGACCGACGATGAAGGTCGACAGGCCCATGATCAGGATGGTGACCAGGAAGGTGTACTTGCGGCCGATCATGTCGCCGAGCCGGCCGAACACGATGGCGCCGAAGGGACGCACCAGGAAGCCCGCCGCAAAGGCCAGCAGCGCAAAGATGAAGGCCGCGCCCGCTTCGAGACCGCTGAAGAACTGCTTGGCGATGATCGCCGCGAGCGAGCCATAAAGATAGAAGTCGTACCACTCGAACACCGTGCCCAGCGAGGAGGCGAAGATGACCTTCTTCTCCTCGGCGGTCATCGGTCGGGGGGCGCTGTGCGGCGCTCCCCTTGAATCTAGTGTGGCTGACATGTCGTCTCCTTCGTATGAAATGCGCCCACGGCGTGGGACGTGACGCATTCTTGGAGAGCCGACTGACCCGAGCCTGTCGCGAAACTGAATGCTCGCTGACGACTTAAGGTGAAACCCGCTCTTCGCGTTTCAGGCTGTAAAAAAGCTCGCCCCCAGGTTGGCTCACTTCGTGTAGCCGCCCACCCCCTACCGGGGGCAATACCAGCGGCCCGGCCGAGCCGGTTCCGCGGTATTCCTGGCGTGGATTACTTGCGCAGCAGCGAAGGGCGCTGGTCCGCGTTGATCCAATCGGGACCGTCGAACCATGCATTGCCTTCGAGGTAAGAGCGGAGCATCCCGAGGCCGTCGAAGCCCCAGAACAGGCGATCGTCGACTTGGTAGGTCGGCACGCCGAAGACGCCTCGCGCGATGGCCTCGTCGGTGTTCACCTTGAGTTGCGCCTTTACTTCGTCGCTGCCCATGTCGCGCACCTGCTTGAGTTGCGCGGCGAGCGTCGCCAGACGCGCCGCATCGCCGGCCTCCTCGCCGGTGCACCACACATCGCGCAAGATCGTCTCGGCCACATGGCGGTTGATGTCGCCGTCCGTCGTCGTCGAGAGCGCGAGCCGCAGATGCGGCAGCGGGTTGTAGGGATGCGATGCGGGCATCTGCATCGGAATGCCGTTCGCTCGCGCCAGCCACAGGACGTGGCGGTAGGTCCAGGCGCGCTTCGCCGGGATCTCCGCCGGGCCCAGCTGGCCGTGGTGCTTCAGCAGCGCGCCGAGCAGCACCGGCCGGTAGGCCACGCTGTAGCTCACGCCTTCGAGGGCCTGCGGCAACTGCTCGAAGGCGAGGTAAGCATAGGGCGAGAGAAAGTCCAGATGGAAGGTGATGTGCTTCAAGGCTTGTCTCCTGCGGCGACGAGGAACCCGGCCTCCGCGCGCAGCTCGATCGCGCGCCATACCCGGCGCTTCTCGGCATCGTCCATGCGGCTCCATGCGGCGATCTCCGCGATGGTGCGCAGGCAGCCTTCGCAGAATCCGCTGCCGGGGTCCATGCGGCAGATTGAAATGCACGGCGACGGCACGTCGCTCGCCGTTTCGCGCGCGGCGATGGCTCGATGGGCGAGCGACGACGCGGCGTCAGCGGTCACACCACATCCGCGACCGGCGCGCCGGTCAGGCCTTCGAGATCCTGCGGACGCAAGCGCACCACCGCATGCGGATGTCCGGCCGCTGCCCAGATGTCCTCGAAGCGGAAGAGTTCGCGGTCGATCAACATCACCGGCGGGGTGGCATGCGCGAAGGGCGAGACGCCGCCGATCGAGAAACCGGTGCGCGACTTGACGAACTCGGCATCCGCACGGCCGAGCTTGCCGACCAGCGCCTCGACTTTCTTCTCGTCCACGCGCTTGTCGCCCGAAGTCACGACCAGCACCGCGACGTCGTCGGTCTTGCGGCGAAAGACAATGCTCTTCGCGATCTGTCCGACGTCGATGCCCAACGCATCGGCCGCCTGCTGTGCGGTGCGCGCCGCATCGTCGAGCATCTGCGGCGCGTGGGGATGGCCCCTGTCCTGCAGATGGCGTGCGACACGTTGCACGCCATCCGGCAGTGAAGTCAATTCAGCACCACACATCATCCAGCCCTCTTCGCGAGGATGGCCTTCGACGCGCGCGAGTTCGGCGCACGGCCCAGCGCATCGCTGATGTAGACGCCCGCATCGATCAGGCGGTCGAGATCGATGCCCGTCTCGATGCCCATGCCGTGCAGCATGTAGACCACGTCCTCCGTGGCAACGTTGCCCGTCGCGCCCTTCGCATAGGGACAGCCGCCGAGGCCGGCCGACGAAGCGTCGAACTGCCACACGCCCAACTCAAGGCTCGCGAGCGTGTTGCCGAGCGCCTGACCGTAGGTGTCGTGGTAATGCCCAGAGATGTCGTCGACGCTGTAGTGCTTCAACGTCGCCTCCAGCGCCCGCTGCACCTTGAGCGGTGTGCCCACGCCGATGGTGTCGGCCACGCCGATGTGCTGCACACCGATCCCCTTCATGAGCCCGGCGAGCATCTCCACGCGCGACGGCGCGATCTCGCCCTCATAGGGGCAGCCGACCGAGCACGACATCGACCCGCGCACGTAGATGCCGTTGGCACGCGCCGCCTCGACCACCGGCCGGAAGCGCTCGATGCTCTCGGCGATGGAGCAGTTGATGTTGCGCTGGCTGAAGGCCTCGCTCGCGGCGCCGAACACCACGATCTCGTCGGGCCACTCCTCTCGCGGCGCGGCGATGGCCGCCTCGAAGCCTTTCAGGTTGGGTGTCAGCACCGAATAGCGCACGCCGGCCTTGCGCTGGATGCCATGCATGACCTCGGCGTTGTCCGCCATCTGCGGCACCCACTTGGGCGATACGAAGCTGGTGACCTCGATGTCCTTCAGCCCCGCGTCCTGCAGGCGATGGACGAGGCCGATCTTGATCTCGGCCGGCACGGGCTGCTTCTCGTTCTGGAGGCCGTCGCGCGGGCCGACGTCGACGATCTTGACTCGGGTGGGGAGTTTCATGGCAGTTGTCTTTGGATCTCTAAAAGGCAAGGGCGAGTCAGTATCCGCGTTGGACATCGACCACGCCGGCAACAGGCTCTCCGCGCTCGATCGCCCGGATCTTTCCGGCGATCTGCGTGATCGAGGCTTCGCGCTCGGTGCGCGCGGAACAGTGCGGCGTCACCGTGATCTTCGGGTGCCGCGAGAAGGGATGGTCGGCGGCCAGTGGCTCGACTTCGAACACGTCGAGCGTCGCGCCTGCGAGTTGCCCGCTGTCGATCAACGGAATCAGGTCGGCTTCCACCAGATGCCCGCCGCGCGCCACGTTGATCACATAGCCGCCAGGCTGGCCGCCGTTGAGCTTCGACAGCGTCTCGCGATTCAGGATGCCTCGCGTCGCAGCCGTCAGGGGCAGCAGGTTCACCAGCACGCGGCTCGCGCCCAGGAAGTCATCGAAAGCCTCCTCGCCGGCAAAACAGCGAATACCGTCGATGTCCTTGGCGGAACGGCTCCACCCATTGACCGGGAACTCGAACTGCGCGACAGCCTTGCCAACACGCTCGCCCAGCACGCCGAGCCCCATGATCCCGACCGCGAAATCCTTGCGCTCGCGCGGCTTGCGGTAGCTCCATCGCCCCGCGCGCGACTCGGCCTCATAGGCGTCGAATTCGCGGAAGTGCCGGATCAACGCATGACAGACGTACTCCGCCATCTGCACCGACATCCCCGCATCGTCGAGCCGCACCACCTGCGTCTGTGGCGGCACCTTGAGCTTGAGCAGCGCGTCCACGCCCGCGCCGATGTTGAACAGCCCCCGCAACCCCGGCTGGTCATCCAGCAGCGCCTGCGGCGGCGCCCAGACCACCGCGTGATCGGCAGGCGCCGCCCCCGGCGCCCAGTTCTCGACTTCCGCCCCCGGCAAGGCGGCACGAAGTCCATCGATCCACGGTTCAGGCCGGTTGTCGGTCAAGCTAACGATGATTCGCATAAGTCAAAAATGGAATTCAGAACACGGCGACAAAGTGCTCCCATTGTCCCGCCTGCAGCCGCCCCTCTTCCCCTTCGTGAAACACCGCGGAACCGGCTCCGCCGGGCCGCCGGTGTTGCCCCCTGCAAGGGGGTGGGCGGCTACACGAAGTGAGCCAACCTGGGGGTTAGTCATAAAGTACGGCAGCGATCTTCGGATCGCCGATGTTCGTCTTGTCGTACCAGAAGAACCCCGTATCAACCACCTTCGGCACCGGCTCGCCCTTGATCGCCTTCACGGCCATCTCCACGGTCTTGTAGCCCATGCCCACAGGGTTCTGCGTGATGGCGCCGGCCATGCTGCCGTCGAGGATCGCGTTCTTCTGCTGCTTGCCGGAGTCGTAGCCGACGATCACGACCTTGCCGTTGCGCTTCATCTCCTTCACGCCGTTGACCACGCCGATGGCCGACCCCTCGTTGGCGCCGAAGATGCCCTTGAGGTTCGGGTAGGCCTGCAGGATCGACTTGGTGATCTCGGTCGACTTCAGCTGATCGCCGCCGCCGTATTGCACGCTCACGATCTTGATGTTCGGGTAGTTCGACTTCATGCGGTTCACGAAGCCGTCGCGCCGGTCGATGCCGGTGCGGCTGGTCTGGTCGTGCACCACGAGCGCCACTTCGCCGGACTTGCCGATCAGGTCGGCCATCTTGTCGGCGGCGAGCGCCGCAGCGGCCTTGTTGTCGGTCGCGGTGGTCGTCAGGGGGATGTCGCTGTCCACGCCCGAGTCGAAGGCGATGACCGGGATCTTCGCCGCCTGCGCCTTCTTCAGCAGCGGAATGGCGGCCTGGCTGTCGAGTGCGGCGAAGCCGATGGCCTGCGGTTTCTTGGCCAGCGCGGCGGCGAGCATGTCGATCTGCTTGTCGACCATCGACTCCGACTCGGGCCCCTCGAAACTGATCTTCACCTTCAGGTCCTTCGCGGCCTGCTCGGCGCCCGACTTCACGGCCTGCCAGAACTGATGCTGGAAGCCCTTGGACACCAGCGGGATGTAGATCTCCTGCGACTGCTGCGCATTGGCAAGACCCGACAGGCCGATGAGGGCCGCGCCGAGGGTGGTCGTGACTGCTCTTCTCTGGATCATGCGAAGTCTCCTGTGGTTGTGAAATCGAATCGACTACTGCTTGCTGGCGCTGCGACGGCGCAGGATATCTGCATACACGGCGAGGATGATGATCACGCCGGTCACCACGGTCTGCCACTCCTGCGCGACCGAGAGGATGCGCAGGCCGTTGGTCAGCACGCTCATGATGAAGGCGCCGATGATCGTGCCGACGATCGTCCCGGTGCCGCCGCTGAGAGAGGTGCCGCCGATGACCACCGCCGCAATGGCATCCAGTTCGTAGCCCTGCCCCAACGCAGGCTGCGCGGAATTCAGGCGCGACGCGATCAGCAGACCCGCAATGCCGCAGATGCCACCGCTGACCGTGTAGACCAGGATCTTCCAGAAATCAGTGTTGACACCCGACAGGCGCACCGCCTCTTCGTTGCTGCCAAGCGCGAAGGTGTAGCGCCCCAGGATGGTCTTGTTGAGCACGATGCTCGCAACCACGGCCACGAGAAAGAGGATCAGCACCGCATTCGGAATCGGCAGCGCCGGAATGAAATAGCCGATCAGCGAGTCCTGCGAGATCGCCGTGAAGTCCGGTGTGTCGTTGAAGTAGATCGGCTTGGTGCCCGAGATCACGAGCGACAGCCCCTTGAGCAGCATCATCATGCCCAGCGTCGCGATGAAGGGCGGGATCTTGAGCTTGGCAATCAGCATGCCCGAAACGAATCCGGACAACGCGCCGAAGAAGATCGCCGCCGCGATGCCGAGCGCGAGCGGCATGCCCATGTAGGTGAGCACCACGCCGGCCATCACGGCGCAGAAGGTCATCAGCGTGCCCACCGAGAGGTCGATGCCCGCGGTGATGATGACGAAGGTGCAGGCAATGGCCAGCACGCCGTTCACCGCGGTCGATTGCAGGATGCCCACCAGGTTGTCGGTTTGCAGGAACTGCGACGACGCGAGGCTGAAGAACACCATCAACGCGATCAGGCTGGCAAAGGCGAGTAGCTTCTGTCGCGTGGCCGGACGAAAGAGCCGCGCCTTCAGCGAGAAGCCCGGTGCGGCGGCAGTGCTGGTGCTGCCGGCGGTAGGTATCGTCAAGGCGCATCTCCGGTCGTTGCGGCTTCGCGCCGGGTGGCGAGCTGCATGATCTTTTCCTGCGAGGCCTCGCGGCCGGCGAGCTCGCCGGTGATGCGGCCTTCGCACATCACGAGCACCCGGTGGCTCACGCGCAAGATCTCGGGCAGCTCCGAAGAGATCATGACGATCGCCTTTCCGCGCGCGGCCAGCGCATTCAGCAGGCGATAGATTTCTGCCTTGGCACCGACATCGATGCCGCGCGTGGGCTCGTCGAAGAAGAGCACGCTGCAGTCGCGCAACAGCCATTTGGCGATCACGATCTTCTGCTGGTTGCCGCCCGACAGCAGCCGCACCGGCTGGCGTACCGAGGGCGTCTTGATGTTGAGCTGCTTGACGTAGCTTTCGCCGGCGGCCTCGATGGCGGCCTGGTCGATGAAGACCCCCATCGACAGGAATCGCTTCATGCTCGGCAGCGCGATGTTGGTTTCCACGTCCATGCCGGTGGCGAGACCGAAATGCTTGCGGTCTTCGGAGAGATAGCCGATGCCGTGCGACACGGCGTCCTCCGGCGACTTGATCGACACCTTCCGGCCTTGCAGCCAGATCTCGCCCGAGTCGACGGTGTCGGCACCAAACACCGCGCGCGCCAGTTCGGTGCGGCCCGCGCCCATGAGGCCGGCGAAACCCAGGATCTCGCCCTTGCGCAGCACGAAGCTGGCATCGCGCACCATCGCGCCACGGTTGATGCCTCTGGCCTCGAGCACGATCTCGTTGCGCGATGTGTCCGGGAAATCGTTCTCGACTTCGGCAAGCTGGCGTCCCACCATCATGGCGATGAGCGAGTCCATCGCCGTGTCGGCCATCGGCACCGTGGCGATGTACTGGCCGTCGCGCATCACGGTCACGCGGTCGGCGATGCGCTTGAACTCGTCCATCTTGTGCGAGATGTAGACGATCGCCACGCCCTGCGATTTCAGCTGGCCGATGATGCGAAACAGGTCGGCCACTTCCTCGTTGTTCAACGCGGCGGTGGGCTCGTCCATGATGAGCACGCGCGAGTTGTGCGAGAGCGCCTTCGCAATCTCGACCATCTGCTGCTTGGCCACCGTGAGTTCGCCCACGGGCGTGTCCGGGTCGAGCCGCAGGTTCATGCGCTCGAAGATGCGCCGCGCCTCGACGCGCATCGCCTGCTCGTCGATGAAGACACCGAAGCGCCTGCGCGGCTCGCGGCCGATGAAGATGTTCTGTGCGGCGCTCAGATGGTTCATCAGGTTCAGCTCCTGATGAATGATCCCGATGCCCAGGGCCTGCGCAGCGCGCGGGCTCTCGATGTCGACGGGCTGGCCGTCGAAGGTCACCTCGCCGGCGTCCTTGCGGTAGACGCCCGCGAGCACCTTCATCAAGGTGGACTTGCCCGCGCCGTTCTCGCCCATCAGCGCATGCACCTCGCCGGGCAGCAGGTCGAACTGCGCCCTGTCGAGCGCACGCACGCCGGCGAAGGATTTGGTCAGATCACGGATGGTGACGATGGGTTGCGGCATACGATCTCAACCGGTCGTCCGACGACTCTGCCATAGGCCCGAATTGGCCTGACCAGAACAAACCCTTGCTGATCTGCCACCGGGGAATCCGTGCGCCTTGCCTCAGGCGGCGAGAGTCAGCAGCTCCGCGCCTTCGGCGACCTGGTCGCCGGGTGCGTAGAGCAGTTCCTGGACCGTGCCATCGGCGGGCGCGGCGATCGTGTGCTCCATCTTCATGGCCTCCATGACGGCGAGCGGCTGGCCGCGCGTCACCTTGTCGCCAGCCTTGACGGCGAAGGAGACGACCTTGCCGGGCATCGGCGCGGTGAGGCGGCCGCCTTCGGCATGCGTCTCGCCCGCATGCGCCAGTCGATCGACGGCTGTGATGCGTGTCGCGCCGTCCGCCGCGAAGACGTACGCGGTCGATTCGTCTTCATAGACGTTCAACGTGTGGCGGTGGCCGGCGAATTGCAGTTCGATCTCGCCCGAAGGGAAGCTGCCGATTTCGAGGAGTCCCGACACGTCGCCGACGCGCAGCGACAGCGCGCCGTCGTGCAGATAGCGCAACTCGGCGCTCTGCGTTTCGCCGCGGAACTCGAATTCGAAGGGTCGCACCGCGACGCCGTGCAACTGCCAGCCGTCGCGGCGGCTGAACGGATCGGCGGTCGCGGTCGCGGATTCGGCCAGCAACGTGCGCGCGATCGACGCAGCGGCAGCGAGCGGGAGTCCCAGCGGCTCCTGGTCGAAAAGCACCGCGCGCTCGCGTTCGATCAGTGCCGTATCGAGCCTCGCGTTCGCGAATGAATCGGTGCGCAGGATGCCGCGCAGGAACTGCACGTTGGTCGCAACGCCCACGATGTGCGTCTGCGCCAGCGCGAGGTCGAGCCGCGCGAGCGCCTCGTCGCGCGTAGCGCCATGCACGATGAGCTTAGCGATCATCGAATCGTAGAAGGGCGAGATCACGCCGCCTTCGCGCACGCCGTCATCGATGCGCACCCGGCTGCGCTGGAACGCCGTGGCCTGCGGCTTGCGGTAGACGTGAAGCGTGCCGGTGGCGGGCAGGAAGTTGTTGTCCGGGTTCTCGGCGCAGATGCGCGCTTCGATGGCATGGCCGTGGATCTGAAGTTGGTCCTGCTTCAATGGCAATGCTTCACCCGAAGCCACGCGGAGTTGCCATTCAACGAGGTCGAGCCCGGTGATCGCTTCCGTCACCGGATGCTCCACCTGCAGCCGCGTGTTCATCTCCATGAAGAAGAAATTCATCTCCCCTTCGCCGCGCTGCTCGACGATGAATTCCACCGTGCCAGCGCCCACGTAGCTCACGGCACGCGCCGCAGCCACGGCCGCCTCGCCCATCTGCTTGCGCATCGCCTCGGTCATTCCCGGCGCAGGCGCTTCTTCCAGCACCTTCTGGTGGCGACGCTGCACCGAGCAATCGCGCTCGAACAGGTAGACGTAGTTGCCTTTCGTATCGCCGAAGACCTGGATCTCGATGTGACGCGGACGCTGCACGTATTTTTCGATCAGCACCGCGTCATCGCCGAAGCTGTTGATCGCCTCCCGCTGGCACGACGCCAGCGCCGCCGCGAAGTCTCCGGCTTTCTCGACCACGCGCATGCCCTTGCCGCCACCGCCCGCGCTGGCCTTGATGAGCACGGGGTAGCCGATGCGATCGGCTTCGCGCTGCAGCAGCGCCGGATTCTGATCGCTGCCGTGATAGCCCGGGACCAGCGGCACGCGGGCCTTTTCCATCAGTTGCTTGGACTCGGCCTTCAGGCCCATCGCCTTGATGGCTGAAGGCGGAGGGCCGATGAAGACTAGTCCGGCATCGGCGCAGGCCTGTGCGAACTCTTCGTTCTCGCTCAGAAAGCCATAGCCGGGATGCACTGCCTCGGCGCCCGTGGCCTTGGCGGCTTCGAGGATCTTTTCCCAGCGCAGGTAGCTGTCCTTGGGTGCGCTGCCGCCGAGGTGGACCGATTCGTCGCAGGCGCGCACATGGTTGGCATGCGCGTCGGCGTCGGAATAGACGGCCACCGTGCGGATCGCCATGCGGCGGGCCGTCGCCGCAACTCTGCATGCGATTTCACCGCGGTTGGCGATCAGGATCTTCTTAAACATGGTGCGTCTCCGCGGTGAAATCGCCTCGGCACGCTGCGCGTGCCATGCGATGTGGCTTCGCCGCTGCGCCGCTTCGCGGCTGGTCACCGCGGTTGGCGATCAGGATCTTCTTGAACATTCGATGAGTCTCCGGGAGGATTCTTCTTGAGTTGGAACGCGGGCACCACGCCCGGATCGGCACGGCCGCTGAAGATGCGGGCCACGCGGCTGAAAAGGGATTTGAGGAAGCGCCAGCTCTTTCGGATCAGCCAGACGCTGAGCACGAGCACGGCGATGAAGAGCACGCCGAACACCAGGGGATGAGCCACCGCCAGCCACAGCGCTGCGGGCACCATGCCGTCCTCGACCAGCGAGGCGCCGACATTGGTGAAGGGTTCCGGCGAAGTGTTGATGGCGGCGCGCGTCGTCGCCTTGGCCGCATGCGCGGTGGCCGCAAAGCCACCGCCAAGCAGCGCCGCGACCAGCGCCATCACCGTATGGTCCGCGCCGAAAACGCCGGCTGCCAGCGCGGCGCCGGCCGGGATGCGGATCGCCGTGTGAACCATGTCCCAGATCGAATCGAGCCCGGGAATCTTGTCGGCGAAGAATTCGACGAACACCATGAACCCGCTCGCCGCGATGACGACCGGATGCGCCAGCAACTGCAGCCCTTGCGGCAGCGGCAGCCAGCCGAGGTAGCCGGCAAGCCCTGTCAGCAGCACGACCAGGTAGAGCCGCACACCGCTGGCCCAGCCTAATGCGGCGGCAAGCGCCAGCAGTTGGGGCATGTCAAGGGTGTCCATCTTGCGTGGCCTGTTTCAGCCGACGAGCCAGGAGGGCTTGCGCTTCTGCAGGAAGGCCTGGACACCTTCGCGGCCTTCGTCGCTGGCGCGGATGTCGGCAATGCCCTGCACAGTCCTGGCGATCAGTGCATCGTCGATCTCTCGGCCCGCAACATCGGCGATCAGCGTCTTGCAAGCACGCACCGCCGCCGGGCTGGCGCTGGTGAGCGCCTTGACGATCTCCGCTACCTTGGCGTCGAGCGCATCGACGGCGACCACCTCGTGCACGAAGCCGATGCGATGCGCTTCTGTAGCGGTAAAACGCTCGGCCGTCAGGAACCAGCGCTGCGCGGCGCGCGTGCCCATCGCGCGCAGCACATAGGGGCTGATGGTCGCGGGGATCAGCCCGATCTTGACTTCGCTGAGGCAATACCAGGCCGTGTCGACGCTGACCGCGATGTCGCACGCGGCGACCAGGCCCATGCCGCCCGCATAGACATCGCCTTGCACGCGCGCGATCACCGGCTTCGGGCTCTCGTGGATCGTGCGCAGCATCGCCGCAAGACCGGCCGCGTCGGTCGTGTTTTCCTCGTGCGTGAAATCGGCCGCGCGGCGCATCCAGTTGAGATTCGCACCGGCGCAGAACGCGGGCCCGTTGGCGCCGAGCACGATCACTCGCACGTCGGGCGCCGCGCTCGCCTGCGCAAAGGCAACGCCGAGTTCGCGGATGACGACGTCGTCGAAGGCATTGCGCAACTCGGGCCGGTTGAGCCAGATGCGCGCGACGGCGCCTTCGATGGCGAGTTCGAGGGTGGTGAACGATGTGCTCATGATGGGGAACGAGCTTCCTGTTGCAGCAGATAAACCCAGTCCAGCTCCGGTCCGGGATGGACCATTGCCGTCAGCGCGGCCGTCAACTGGCCGCGATGGTGGGTTGCGTGGTTGAAGACATGGCCGAGTGCCGGTGCGAAGGGAATTTGCACCTGCTCACCGTTGTTTCGGGTGTACGCCAACTCGCCGTCGAAGCGGTCCGGCGCCAGCGTTGCGAGCCATGGGCTCCAACGCGTCACGGCCTCGCCGAGTTGCTTGCAGACTTCGGCGCGATCGGTGTGCAATTCGGTGTCGAGCGCGACGCGCAGCGACTTTCCCTCGGCGAAGCGGGAGAACCAGATGTTGTCGGTCAGCAGCAAATGATTGACGGTGCGATGCACGGAGCGAAAGAACAGCCCGCAGTCCCGATACCAGTCGTCGTCGGACAGGCCGTGGAGATTCGTCCCGATCAGCCTCTGGGTAGCCCAGACGTGATATCGCCCCAGGCTTGCGAAGTAGTTCGGCAGCGTCATGGTCGTTACCTCACATGCGGAAGATGCCGAACTTCGGCTCGGGGATCGGCGCGTTGCGCGCGGCGGCCAGGCCCAGCGCCAGCACGCGGCGCGTGTCGGCCGGGTCGATGATGCCGTCGTCCCACAGTCGCGCGGTCGCGTAGTAGGGATGGCCCTGGGCCTCGTACTGGTTGCGGATTGGCGCCTTGAAGGCCTCTTCTTCCTCGGCGCTCCACTGCCCGCCCTTGCCCTCGATGCCGTCGCGCTTGACAGTGGCGAGCACGCTCGCGGCCTGCTCGCCGCCCATCACGCTGATGCGCGCGTTGGGCCACATCCAGAGAAAGCGCGGCGAGTAGGCCCGGCCGCACATGCCGTAGTTGCCCGCGCCGAAGCTGCCGCCGATGATGATGGTGAACTTCGGCACGCTGGCCGTGGCCACGGCCGTCACCATCTTGGCGCCGTGGCGCGCAATGCCTTCGTTCTCGTACTTGCGGCCCACCATGAAGCCGGTGATGTTCTGCAGGAACACGAGCGGGATCTTGCGCTGGCAGCACAGCTCGATGAAGTGCGCGCCCTTCTGTGCCGATTCGGAGAACAAGATGCCGTTGTTGGCCACGATGCCCACCGGCATGCCCTCGATCTCGGCGAAGCCGCAGACCAGCGTGCTGCCGAAGCGAGACTTGAACTCGTGGAACTCGCTGCCGTCGACGATGCGCGCGATGATCTCGCGCACGTCGAAGGGCTTGCGTGTGTCGACCGGGATGACGCCGTAGAGCTCTTCGGTCGCGAATGCGGGCGGCCGCGGCGTTCCGCTTGCAGAGGCCTTCGCGTCGTTGGCACGAGCGCCTGCGTTGAGATTCGCGACCGCCGTGCGTGCCAGCGCCAGGGCGTGCAGGTCGTTCTGCGCCAGATGATCAGCCACGCCCGACAGCCGCGTGTGCACATCGCCACCGCCGAGGTCTTCTGCCGTGACGACTTCGCCCGTCGCGGCCTTCACGAGCGGCGGGCCGCCCAAGAAGATCGTGCCCTGGTTCTTGACGATGATGCTTTCGTCGCTCATCGCCGGCACATAGGCACCGCCTGCCGTGCAGGAGCCCATCACCACCGCAATCTGCGCGATGCCCTGCGCGCTCATGTTCGCCTGGTTGTAGAAGATGCGGCCGAAGTGATCGCGGTCCGGAAAGACCTCGTCCTGGTTCGGCAGGTTGGCGCCGCCCGAGTCGACGAGGTAGATGCAGGGCAGGCGGTTCTGCTCGGCGATCTCCTGCGCGCGCAGGTGCTTCTTGACGGTCATCGGGTAGTAGGTGCCGCCCTTCACCGTCGCGTCGTTGCACACGATCATGCAGTCGACGCCGCTGACGCGGCCGATGCCGGCGATGAGGCCCGCACCGGGCGCCGCGCCGTGGTACATCGCGTGCGCCGCGAGCGGCGCCACTTCGAGAAAAGGCGTGCCGGGGTCGAGCAGTTGCGCGACGCGATCGCGCGGCAGCAATTTGCCGCGCGCCGTGTGCTTGTTGCGTGCGGCCTCGCCGCCGCCGGCTTCGACCTTGGCGAACTGTTCGCGCAGGTCATCGACCAGCGCGCGCATGGCCGTTGCATTGGCCTGGAAGTCGGTCGAGCGCGCGTTGAGTTTCGTATCCAGCTTCATGCAGTCTTGTCCTCATCCAAGCCCAGGCGGCTCTTCATCGCGTCGCGAATCTTGAATTTCTGAATCTTGCCGGTGACGGTCATCGGGAACTCGGTGACGAATTCGATGTACCTCGGCACCTTGTAGTGCGCGATCTGACCTTTGCAGAAGTCGCGGATCTCGTCGGCATTCACGGTCTGCCCCGGCTTGGCGATGACCCAGGCGCAGAGCTCTTCGCCGTATTTCTTGTCGGGCAGGCCCACCACCTGCACGTCCTGCACCTTCGGATGGCGGTAGAGGAACTCCTCGATCTCGCGCGGGTAGATGTTCTCGCCGCCACGAATCACGAGATCCTTGATGCGGCCGACGATGTTGACGTAGCCCTCGGCATCCATCGTGGCGAGGTCGCCGGTGTGCATCCAGCCTTCGCTGTCGATGGCTTCGCGCGTCTTCTCTTCGTCTTCCCAGTAGCCGTGCATGACCGAGTAGCCGCGCGTGCAGAACTCGCCCGACTGGCCGCGCTCGACGAGCTCGCCCGTGGCGGGGTCGATGATCTTGATTTCGAGATGCGGCTGCACCGTGCCCACGGTCGACACGCGCTTTTCGAGCGGCGTGTCGGTCGAGCTCTGGCAGCTCACCGGGCTCGTCTCGGTCATGCCGTAGGCGATCGTGATTTCGCGCAGGTGCATCTGCTCGACCACGCGCTTCATGACTTCGGTCGGGCACGGCGAGCCGGCCATGATGCCGGTGCGCAGTGTCGAGAAGTCGAACTCCTTGAAACGGGGATGGTCCAGTTCCGCGATGAACATCGTGGGCACGCCATGCACGCCGGTGCACTTCTCGTCTTGCACCGTCTGCATCACGGTCAGCGGGTCGAAGCCGTCATTCGGATAGACGATGGTCGAGCCGTGCGTGATGCACGCCAGATTGCCCAGCACCATGCCGAAGCAGTGATAGAGCGGCACCGGGATGCACAAGCGGTCGGCCGGCGAGAGCTTCATGCATTCGCCGATGAAGAAGCCGTTGTTCAGGATGTTGCGGTGCGTCAGCGTCGCGCCCTTGGGGAAGCCCGTGGTGCCGCTGGTGAACTGGATGTTGATCGGGTCGGTCGCCTTCAATGTCTTCGCGACAGTGGCGACCTGCGGGTCGTCGGCCGATCCACTGGCCAGCAAGGCAGAGAAGCGCAGCAGCCCCGGCAGCTCGCCGCTATCGGCCTCGGAGTCGATCCACGCCACCGTGCGCAGATGCGGCAGGCGCGCGGCATTCAAGGCACCAGGCTTGGCGCTCGCGAGTTCGGGCGCCAGTTCGCGCAACATCCCGACGTAGTCGCTGGTCTTGAAGGTCTTCATCGTGACCAGCGCCTTGCACGCCACCTTGTTGAGCGCGTATTCGAGCTCCGAGGTGCGATAGGCCGGATTGATGTTGACCAGGATGATCCCGACCTTCGCCGTGGCAAGCTGCATCAGCACCCAGGGCGCGTTGTTGTGCGACCAGATGCCGACGCGATCGCCGGACGCCAGGCCCAGCTTCAGCAAGGCGCTGGCGAGCCGGTTGGCTTCGCGCTGCAGTTCGAGGTAGCTGTAGCGCTTTTTCTCGTGGGCGCTGACCAGCGCTTCGCGGTTGCCCTGTCGCGCGGCCATGTCATCGAAGAAGTCGCCGATGGTCTGCTCGATCAGCGGGATGTCGGTGGCGCCTTGCGCCATGCTGCGCGTCAGGGTCATGGCAGCTCCTTCAGGCTGTTTCCGAAAACAACTCGCGGCCGATCAGCATGCGCCGGATTTCCGACGTTCCCGCGCCGATCTCGTAGAGCTTGGCATCGCGCCACAAGCGCTCGACCGGAAAGTCCTTGGTGTAGCCGACACCGCCGAGCGCCTGGATCGCCTCGCCGGCCATCCACGTGGCCTTCTCCGCCGAGTAGAGGATGGCGCCGGCCGCGTCCTTGCGGAAGGTGCGCGCGTGGTCGTTGCGGTCGCAGGCCTTGCCGACCGCGTAGACGTAGGCGCGCGTGGCCTGCCAGGTCGAATACATGTCGGCGAGCTTGCCCTGCATCAGCTGGAATTCGCCGATGCTCTGGCCGAACTGCTTGCGCTCGTGGACGAAGGGCAGCACGGCATCCATGCAGGCCGCCATGATGCCCAGCGGGCCGCCGGAGAGCACGGCACGCTCGTAGTCGAGCCCGCTCATCAGCACCTTGGCGCCCTGGCCTTCGCCGCCCAGCACGTTTTCCTCGGGCACTTCGCAGTTGTCGAAGAACAGCGGGAAGGTGTTGGAGCCGCGCATGCCGAGCTTGTCGAGCTTGGTGCCGGCCGAGAAGCCCTTGAAGCCCTTCTCGACGATGAAGGCCGTCATGCCGCGCGCGCCCATCTCGGGCTCGGTCTTGGCGTAGATCACCAGCGTGTCGGCGTCGCCGCCGTTGGTGATCCACATCTTGCCGCCGTTGAGCACGTAGCGATCGCCCTTTTTCTCGGCGCGCAGCTTCATGCTGACGACATCGGAGCCCGCGTTGGGCTCGCTCATGGCCAGCGCGCCCACGTGTTCGCCGCTCACCAGCTTGGGCAGGTATTTTTTCTTCTGCGTGTCGCTGCCGTTGCGGTGGATCTGGTTGACGCACAGGTTGGAATGCGCGCCGTACGAAAGGCCCACCGAGGCGGAGGCCCGCGAGACTTCTTCCATCGCCACGATGTGCGCGAGGTAGCCGAGTTCGGTGCCGCCGTATTCCTCTTTCACCGTCATGCCGTGCAGGCCGAGGTCGCCGAGCTTCTTCCAGAGATCGTGCGGGAACAGGTTGTCGCGATCGATGTCCGCGGCGCGCGGCGCGATTTCCTCGGCGGAAAAGTGCTGGATGGCGTCGCGCAGGGAATCGATGGTTTCGCCCAGGTCGAAGTTCAGGCCGGGATCGTGCATGGGTTGTCTCCTCAGAAGCATCAGCCGCGCGAGATGTTTGTGCGCGGAAAAGCCGCAGCTTACGCCGTGTGTCGTTGCAATTGGCGCCACAATGGTTGCAAATCACGCCACCGACTTCGGCCTCTCCCATGTCCTCATCCCCCTTCCGGAACGCTGGCCGTGCGGCCACGCCGATGGCCTTCGTGAGAGCCATTGTGCTGGGCTACGAGCGCTACGGCATGGACCCCGCGGGCGCCTTGGCGGAGGCACAGATTGCGCCGCATGAGGTGGAAAATCCGCAGGCCAGGGTGACGGCGGTGCAGTTCGAGGCGCTCTCCGGCCACGCGATGCAGGAACTCGACGATGAAGCGCTCGGCTGGTTCTCGCGTCGGCTGCCCTGGGGCACCTACGGCATGCTGTGCCGGGCGTCGATCGGGTCGCCCGACCTCGGCGTGGCGATCAAGCGCTGGTGCCGGCACCACCGGTTGCTGACGGAGGACATCACCCTCGACCTCGCCGTGGCCGGCGGCATGGCGACCGTGTCGATCACCGAGCATCGGGCGCTGGGCGTGTTCCGGGAGTTCTGCCTCGTATCCAACCTGCGCTTCCTGCATGGCTACGCCTGCTGGGCCGTCGACTCCCGGGTTTCGTTGAGCTCCGCCTCGTTCTCCTTCGAGGCGCCGCCCCATCGCGATGCCTATCCGCTCATGTTCGGCGGCGAATTGCACTTCGGCGCCGACCGGACGAGCTACAGCTTCGATGCACGCTACCTGGCGCTTCCCCTGCAGCGCGACGAGCGGGCGCTCCGGGTCATGCTGCGGCGCGCCTTGCCGCTCACGGTGCTGCAATACCGCCGCGACCGGCTGCTCGGACAGCGCGTGCGCGAACTCTTGCGAAAGCGGGGCGGCGAAGCCGCCACCGCCGACGCCATCGCCGGCCTGCTGAACCTGTCCAGCCGCACCCTGCACCGGCAGTTGCTGGAGGAAGGCGTGTCGCTGCAGACACTGAAGGACGAGGTCCGGCACGAATTGGCTGCGGAACAGTTGCGCCGCACCGAGCGGCCCATCAAGCAGATCGCGCTCGCAGTGGGATTCCGCAATGAGAAAAGCTTTTCTCGTGCATTCCGGGCGTGGGCTGGTGTCACGCCAGGGGCTTTCAGGCGCCGCGACCTGCCGAACGGAAAGCCGGCGACGCGCGCTGGAAGCCCGTAATTCCGGTATGCGAAAAACATCGGATGCCCGGATGCCAGCCAGAAGTAACGGGATGTCAATCTGTGAACAAATGCTCGCCCGAATCCTCCACGACCCTGCATTTACCGGGAACCCGGCGATGGCGCACCTAGGATGCCCGCATGCAGAACTTTCCCGACACCGACAGCGACGACTTTGCGGACCTCATGGACTTCATCGCGACGTCCGGCCGCACGCGCAACGGTGCCTTCGTGACCGAGAACGCCGAAAAGCTGGCCAATCAGATGTGGGCCGGCCGCGCGCAGGCCATGACCCAATCCCTCGTCGCCGTGGCCAACGCCGCGATGCACGCCAATCGCTGAAGCCTCCTTTTCGCGGAGCCTCGGCCCCTCCCCCTCTTTCTCCGCCCCCGACCTTCAATCGCCGTTGACGCCCAGCGACTGCCTGAGCGCCTGGAAGTCCGGTGAGCGCTGCAGCGCGCTGCGGCCCGCCGCGATCAGCCGGGTGACTTCCTCATCGCTGATCGAGAACGCCGTCGGAATCTGAAGGAGCCGCGATCGCAGTTCGCCGTCGGCGGCATCGCGCAGATTCACCTGCACCACGTGAATCTCGGCATCGGGCGCGAAAGCGTCCGTGCGGTCGGCGCTGCGGACCTTCAGGTCTTCGCGCCATTGGCGAGCGGTGTCGAGCAGGAATTCCTGCGTCTCCAGGGTCGCGCGCGCGCCGGCACCGAACAAGAGCGTGTCGGCGACTTGCCTGACGCCCGGCAGCCTGTCGCTCCGGTCGATGTTGTTGGCGGGATCGCGCGCCGAGTTGACGCTGATGACCACCAATTTGCGCACGCTGCCGGGCGGAATGCCGACTTCCTCGAAGCTCTGGCGCAGTCCGCCTCCGACCAGCGCACGGTCGAGCAGCCTGCGCACGGCCAGGTTGTCCGCGACGCCGCCGTCCACGAGGTGGATGAAGGGACGACTTTCCCCATCGAGGTAGCTGTTCGCCTGCATGCGAAACATTCGGGCCCGATAGTTGCCGCCCGAGCGTGCAGCGAGCCGCGGCACGATACCCCTGTTGCGGCAATCCAGTGCGTAGTTCTTCAGCGTCATCGGGCTCAGCAGGATCGGCACTGCCGACGAGGCCGCGACTGCGAATGACAGCGGAACAGTCTGCAGGTCGGAACAGATCAGCTCGAACTGGTCGGCCGTGAACTCGAAGGGCGTGCCCAGCGACATGTCGGTGGCGGCGATCACGAGTTGCGGATGTCGCGGATTGCGCTCCACGTCGGCGTAGGTCTTGCCCTCGTAGATCTCGTCGAGCCGTCGCGCCAGGAGGTGGGTGCGGCCGTACCACGGCGAGGTGAGGTCGTAGAGGCTGCCGGGGCGCAGCGCTTGCAGGATCAGGCTGTTCTGAAAATTCTGCCGCAGGAAATCCTGCTCGAAATTCGGCAGCTTCTCGGCGCCGAAGGCCGCGTAATAAGCGGCCAGGATGCTGCCGCCCGACACCCCGCTGATGACGTCGGTGGCGTCGAGCAGGTCTGTGTTGCGGCCGTTCCAGTGGAACCTGGTGTTGTGGAGTTCTTCGAGCACCCCATACCCGAAAGCGGCGGCCCGGGCGCCGCCGCCGGACAGGGTGACAGCCACCAGGATGGTCGGATCCCGACCCGTGGCCCCGGCCACGATGCTGCTCGCCGGTGGATTGTCCGGAAGCGGCTCGTTGAGCCATGGCCTCAGCGACGAACAGCCCGCGACACACGCGATGATCAGGAGACCGCAGACTGCGCGCAGACTCCGCATGCGGCGCCTCAGGCTGGCACGGAGCGCCAGTCGGCGAGCAGCGACGGCAACTGCGCCATGTCGGTGAACACATGCGCGACGCCGACCGCGCGCAGCGCCTCCGGCCCGCTGTGGCCGAGATCGCTCGGGCTGTAGCCGAAGACGGTCGCGCCCGCAGCGACGCCCGCCGTGGCCCCGGTCACGGTGTCCTCCACCACGGCACAGCGCGTGGGGTCCACGCCCAGCGCCGCGGAAGCAGCCAGGTAGACGTCGGGCGCCGGCTTGGACCGGGGCGTTTCGTGGCCGCTGAAGATGCGGCCCTTGAAGCAATCGAGGATGCCGATCTTCTCGAGCTGCAGTTCGACCTTGAACCGATCGGCGCCCGATGCGCAGGCAATGCGGCCGTCCATCGCGGCATGCAATGCACGCGCCGCCTGCGCCGCGCCGGGAATCGCGACCAGGTCACGTTCCAGCGCTTCGTTGCGGCGCAGGCGGAAGCCGTCCAGCCAGTCGGGCGTGATCGCAAAGCCGGTCTGCGCCTCGATCAGCGCGGCCTCGTCCTTGACCGCCTTGCCGGTGAAGATCCGCATCGATTCCTCGACGCTCAATGCCCAGCCCAGTTCGCCGAGCATTTCGGCGAGGACGCGGTTGGTGATGGGTTCGGAGTCGACGAGGACGCCGTCACAGTCAAAGAGGACGGCGTCGAAGGGGATGGAATTCATGGGGGGCCATCCTATCAACGAACCCCCGTACGGTCATTCCGCCTTGCTGTGTATCGGTATGTACATCTCGCCGCCCGCGGCCTTGAACTCGGCCGACTTGCCGGCCATCCCGTCTTCCACGGCCCGCGCCTCGTCGATACCCTTCTGCGCCGCATATTCGCGGACTTCCTGGGTGATCTTCATCGAGCAGAATTTGGGGCCGCACATCGAGCAGAAGTGGGCGACCTTGCTGCTGTCCTTCGGCAGCGTCTCGTCGTGGAATTCGCGCGCGGTGTCGGGGTCGAGGCCGAGGTTGAATTGGTCCTGCCAGCGGAAGTCGAAGCGGGCCTGGGAGAGCGCGTCGTCGCGTGCACGCGCGCCCGGATGGCCCTTGGCCACGTCCGCGGCGTGCGCCGCGATCTTGTACGCAATGATCCCCTGCTTCACATCGTCGCGGTCCGGCAGCCCGAGATGCTCCTTGGGCGTGACGTAGCACAGCATCGCGGTGCCGAACCAGCCGATCATCGCGGCACCGATCGCACTGGCGATGTGGTCGTAGCCCGGCGCGATGTCGATGGTCAGCGGGCCGAGCGTGTAGAACGGCGCTTCATGGCAGTGCTTGAGCTGCTCGTCCATGTTGGCCTGGATGAGGTGCATCGGCACGTGGCCCGGGCCTTCGATCATGGTCTGCACGTCGTGCTTCCACGCGATCTGCGTGAGCTCGCCGAGCGTGCGCAGTTCGGCGAACTGGGCTTCGTCGTTCGCATCCGATGCGCATCCCGGGCGCAGGCCGTCGCCGAGCGAGAAGCTCACGTCGTAGGCCTTCATGATGTCGCAGATGTCTTCGAAGTGCGTGTAGAGGAAGCTTTCCTTGTGGTGCGCGATGCACCACTTGGCCATGATCGATCCGCCGCGCGAGACGATGCCGGTACGGCGGTCCGCCGTGAGGTGGATGAAGGGCAGGCGCAACCCCGCATGGATGGTGAAGTAGTCGACACCCTGCTCGGCCTGCTCGATGAGCGTGTCGCGGTAGATCTCCCAGGTGAGGTCTTCGGCGACGCCGCCGACCTTCTCGAGCGCCTGGTAGATGGGCACCGTGCCGATCGGGACCGGGCTGTTGCGCACGATCCAGTCGCGCGTGGTGTGGATGTTGCGGCCGGTGGAAAGGTCCATCACGTTGTCCGCGCCCCAGCGGATGGCCCAGACGAGCTTCTCGACCTCTTCCTCGATGCTGGAGGTCACGGCCGAGTTGCCGATGTTGGCGTTGATCTTGACCTTGAAGTTGCGGCCGATGGCCATCGGCTCGACTTCGGGGTGGTTGATGTTGGCCGGGATGATGGCGCGGCCGCGTGCGACTTCGTCGCGCACGAACTCGGGCGTGATGATCTTCGGGATGCTCGCACCCATCGGGTTGCCGGCCAGGCGCTTTTCGCGCGCGGCGTCGGCGAGATATTCGGCCATCCACTCGCGGCGGCCGTTCTCGCGGAGGGCCACGTATTCCATCTCGGGCGTGACGATGCCGCGGCGTGCGTAGTGCATCTGCGTGACGTTGCCGCCCGCCTTGGCGCGGCGCGGCGTGCGCTGCAGTGCGGCGGCGCCGGCGCGCAGTTCGGCGATGCGCTGTGCATCGCGGTCGGCGTTGGTCGCGCCGTCGTCGAGCGCGAGGTGCAGACGGCCTTCGTAACTTTCGGTGTCGCCGCGTTCGGCGATCCACGCGTCACGCACGCCGGGAAGGCCGCGTCGCACGTCGATGTCGGCGGCTGGATCGGTGTAGGGGCCGGAAGTGTCGTAAAGCGATACGCGCTCGCCGTTGGTGAGCAGCACTTCGCGCACAGGCACGCGCAGATCGGGCCGGCTGCCGGTGATCACGCTCTTGGTCGAAGCAGGAAAGGGCTCACGCGTGAGCGTGAGGAGGGAGGCGAACTTGTCGACGGCATTCATGCGGGGCACTCCTGGTTGTGGGACAACGGGTGCTCCGCGATCGCTCCGGGCGGTATCGGTCCATGGAAGACGGACGGGATACCGTGGAGTCGCAGCTCTTCTTACGCTGGTATGAACCAGATCAAGTTCGCGGGTTCGGCCGCTTGGCCATCTCAGTACGCATCTGCGTGCACCCCGGAGCGGGGACGATTCTAGGCCCAGCCCGGGACGGGGATCAAGCAGGATTGACGACGGCCATCGGCGCATCGGCCAACAGAGCCCCTTCGCCGGACTGCGCTGCCCACGCATCCAGGCCGCCAGTGAGCACGCGCACACGGGTCATTCCGGCGGTCCGCAGCACCCGCGCTGCCGCGATGGCGGAGCCGTCGTCGGGGCAGTCGCAGAAGACGACAAGCTCGCGTCCGTCCGTGAATGCATCGAGCCGCTTCGGAAGCTGCTTGAGCGCAATGCCGAGGGCGCCGGGAATGGCGCGATCGTCGAGCGCGCGTGCCTCGTCGGAACGCACGTCGATCAGCGTGAGCCCCGCGCCCGCCGTCAGCGCCGCGCGCAGCGCCGCGACTTCGATGCGCTCGATGTCATCGGAGCGCAAGGCCATGCGACGTTTCTGATAGCGCCACAGCACGAATGCGGCAAGCAGCAGCGCGCAGATCACCGTCGCCGCTACGCCGATGCTGGAAAGCACCGACAACACATCCTGGATGGCGGCGTGGAACACGCGGCCGATCAGCAGGAAGCCCAGCGTCCAGATCAACGCGGCCACGGTCTCGTAGGACAGGAACCGGGTGTTCGACATCCCCAGCGCACCCGCCATCGGCGGCGCAACCACTGACACCCCCGGCACGAACTTCGCCGCGATCAACGACCAGCCGCCCCAGCGACCGATGATGGATTCGCTTTGCCTGACGCACGAGTCAGGCGACAGCGAAATGCGGCACAACAGCCGCATGACGCGATAGCCCCAGCGCCGCCCGGCGATGAACCAGACGCCATCGCCCAGGATGTTGCCGAGCACTGCAGCCACCGTCACCGCCAGGAAAGAGACCTGCCCGCCGACCGTGAGGCCGCCGGCGACGATCAGGAAAGGCACCGCCGGCACCGGCGCACCCAGGCGCGTCGCCAGGGTGGCGACGAACACCAGGGCGGGGCCCTGACTGGCGAGGAGCGCGACGAATTCGTTCATGGCGGGAATATGGCGTTGATCTCAATCGATGGCGGGCCGCTATTGCGCAGGTTTCGCTGCGGCCGGGGCAGGCGCCGCAGCGGGTGCGCCGCGCAGGTCGACGTCGGAAAAATAGGAAATCCCGTGAGCCTTGGTGTTGTCCGCGTCGGCTTGAATCGCGACGCCCACCACGTCCGGCAGCAAATCGCCCGCCTCGCCGCCGAAGGCTCGCTTGTAGTCGGCCTGCAGGTTGCGGCGCTCGGTCAGCCAGCCGCCTGCCTTGTCGGTCGCGCCCGATTCGATCACGTCCATGCGAATGCGCTTGGTGAAGGCGTTGTCGAATTCGCTGCCCTTGCTTTCCTTGACGTCCCAGACGTAGCACAGGGTTTCGGTGGGCACCGCTTCGCCGGTCGAGCCTTTCGCCAGCGCCAGCTTGGTGCGCTCGCCCACCGACAGCCGGTCAGACGGGAAGTCGAAGAAGACACAGATCTTGGCCGCGCCGTCGTCGCCGCCCTTGGTGCGCAGATCGGCACCTTCCACGAATTCCTCGACCTTCCAGCGCCAGGCGAGCGTGGCCTCGTCATTGAGCTGAACCCGCGTGGGATGGACCAGGTTGCCGTAGGACTTGTCGGCATCGACCTTGAGCACCTTCTGGCCATCGAGCTGCGTGATCTCGAACTTCGTCGGCGCCTTGTTGGGCAAGGTCGTGAAGCGCCACGGCGCGGGCGCCTGCGGACCCGGCGCGGTCGAGAACGGCGTCAACACGCCCTCGGCGCGCGCGGCTGGGGCCGCCATGCAGAGCAGCGCGGCCGCAGCAGGCAGCGCCGCCGCGGTGATCGAATGCCGTCCGCGTCCAAACCGGAATCTCGTGTTGTCCATGGCTGGCCTCTATGGCTGGTGGTTGGGAGATGGGCACCATGCGCCCGCCGACACGGAGTGTGATCCAGGCGCGCCGCAAGATAAATACCCCATTGGGAATCGCTCTGTCTCCCGCCAGCACACAATCGCCCGGCGCTACGCAATCAATAGCACCATCCGCAGGCGCTACGCCAGCGCCAGCTTCATCGACCCGATCGGTCAGCCCAGGTCGCCGTCGACGTAGAACCAGCGATGGTGAGCCCCGTCGATTTCGCGGACGAAGCGGCTGCGCTCGTGCAGCCGGGTAGCCACGCCGGCGCTGCTGCGCTGGCGGGCGACGAATTCGACCTCCGCATGGTCGGCATCGAGCACCGAGCGCGAGCGCACATCGAGGCCAAGCCATTTGACGCCCACCTCGAAACTGACCGATGCCGGACGCGTCGAGGGGTGCCAGGTCGCAAGCAGGTAGTCGGCGCGCTCGCGGACGAAGGCCGTGTAGCGCGAGCGCATGAGCGATTCGGCGTCGGGGGCCGGCGTATTGTCGAATTCGTCGACGTAGCGACCGCAGCACTGCCCGTAGACGAGCGGCAGCTCCCTTCGGTCGCGGCGCCCGCAGGGACAGGGAATACGGGCAGGGTCGGGTGCGGGCATGGGGGATGTTGGCGAGGGGTTCAGCGCGTATTGTGCAGACCCCCGCATAAACCCTTAGGCCAACGCGCGCTGAATCAGCAGCTTCTGGATGTCCGAAGTGCCTTCATAGATCTGGCACACACGCACGTCGCGGTAGATGCGCTCGAGCGGAAAGTCGTTGACGTAGCCGTAGCCGCCCAGCGTCTGGATCGCCGCGCTGCACACGCGCTCGGCCATCTCGCTCGCGAAGAGCTTGGCCATTGCCGCTTCCTTGAGGCAAGGCCGGCCGGCATCGCGCAGGCTCGCGGCATGCCAGATCAGCTGGCGCGCCGCTTCGATCTGCGTGGCGCAATCGGCCAGCCGGAAGCCCACCGCCTGCTGGTCGAAGATCGCGCCGCCGAAAGCCTGGCGCTCCTTGGCGTAGGCAACGGCCACGTCGAAAGCGCTGCGCGCCATGCCCACGCTCTGGGCGGCGATGCCGATGCGGCCGCCTTCCAATGCACCGAGCGCGATCTTGTAGCCTTCGCCTTCCTGTCCGATCAGGTTCTCGGCCGGAATGCGGCAGCCGTCGAAGTTGATCTGCGCGGTGTCGCTCGAGTGCTGGCCGAGCTTGTCTTCAAGGCGCGCGACGTTGTAGCCCGGCGCATCGGTCGGCACGATGAAAGCGCTCATGCCGCGCTTTCCCGCGCCCTTGTCGGTGACGGCGATCACGATCGCGACCTGCCCGTTCTTGCCGCTGGTGATGAACTGCTTGACGCCGTCGATCACCCAGCCTTCGCGGTCCTTGCGCCCCGTGGTGCGCAGCGACGATGCATCGCTGCCGGCCTGCGGCTCGGTCAGACAGAACGCACCGAGCATCTGACCTCGCGCCAGCGGCTGCAGCCACTTCTTCTTCTGCTGCGCGTTGCCGTAGCGCATGAGGATGGCATTGACCGGGCAGTTGGTGACGCTGATCGCGGTGCTGGTGCCGCCGTCGCCGGCAGCGATTTCTTCCAGCACCAGCGCAAGCGTCAGGTAGTCGAGCCCCGCGCCGCCGTCTTCTTCCGGCACGCAGATGCCGTAGGCGCCGAGTGCCGCCAGGCCGGTGTGCGCCTCCTTCGGAAAGCTGTGCTCGCGGTCCCAGCGCGGCGCATTGGGCCAGAGTTCGGCTTGTGCGAATTCGCGCACGGCGTCGCGAATCGCTTCCTGGTCAGTGGTTAGCAGCATGTCTTCAGAGGAGTTCGATCGCCACCGCGGTGCCTTCGCCACCGCCGATGCACAGCGTCGCGACGCCGCGCTTCTTGCCACGCTGCTGCAGCGCATGGATCAGCGTGACCATGATGCGCGCGCCGCTCGCACCGATCGGATGACCGAGCGCGCAGGCGCCGCCGTGCACGTTGACGATCTCGTGCGGCACCGAGAGCTCATGCATCAGCGCCATGGGCACCACGGCGAAGGCCTCGTTGACTTCCCAGAGATCGACGTCCTTCACGCCCCAGCCGGTCTTCTTGAAGAGCTTGGCGACTGCGCCGACCGGTGCGGTCGAGAACCACTCCGGCTGCTGCGCATGCGTGGCATGGCCGACGAGTCGCGCGATGGGCTTCGCGCCGTACTTCTTCGCGGTGCTCTCGGTCATCATCACCAGCGCGGCGGCGCCGTCGTTGATCGACGAGCTCGATGCGGCGGTGATGGTGCCGCCATCCTTCTTGAAGGCGGGCTTGAGCGTCGGGATCTTGTCGAGCTTGACCTTGCCAGGGCCTTCGTCGATGTCGATCACCGTCTCGCCGCCACGGCCCTTCACCGTCACTGCCGCGATCTCGGCCTTGAACGCGCCCGACGACGTCGCAGCCTTGGCGCGCTCGACGCTGGCAATGGCGAAAGCATCCTGCTGCTCGCGCGTGAACTTGTACTTGGCTGCGCAGTCCTCGCCGAAGGTGCCCATCGAACGACCCGGCTGGTAGGCGTCTTCGAGGCCGTCGAGCATCATGTGGTCGAAGATGCGGTCATGGCCCATGCGATAGCCGCCACGGCCCTTGAGCATGAGGTAGGGCGCGTTGGTCATGCTCTCCATGCCGCCGGCGACCATGACTTCGTGCGTGCCCGCGAGCAGCATGTCGTGCGCGAGCATCGCCGCCTTCATCGCGGATCCGCACATCTTGCTGAGCGTCACCGCGCCAGCGCTGTCGGGCAAACCGCCCTTGTAGGCCGCCTGGCGTGCCGGCGCCTGGCCCTGGCCCGCCATGAGGCAATTGCCGAACAGCACCTCGCCGACGCTGTCGGCCGAGATGCCTGCGCGCTCGACAGCGGCCTTGATGGCGACGCCGCCGAGGTCATGCGCCGCGAGAGAAGAAAAGTCGCCCTGGAAGCCGCCCATTGGGGTACGGGCTGCGCCGACGATCACGATCGATTCGCTCATGGAGATGCTCCTTCAGTGGTCTTGAAAAGTTGTCAGAAATAGGGGTTGTGACTGTCGTGACGAAAGCGGTGTGCCTCGTCATAGGGAAACACGTCCAGCATGTGGCCCGCCTGGATGCGCTGCTTGTGGCTCTGCCAGAAGGCCGCGTCGAGCAGGTCGGCGTGGTGTGCCATGAAGGCTTCACGCACACTTGCGTTGCCGAGCAGGAAAGGCCCGAAGGTCTCCGGAAAGACATCCTTGGGGCCGACCGAATACCAGACCTCGCCGCTCATCTCTTCCTCTTCGTTGTGCGGTGTCGGCACCTTGCGGAAGTTGCAGTCGGTGAGGTATTCAATCTCGTCGTAGTCGTAGAACACGACCTTGCCGCCACGCGTGACGCCGAAGTTCTTGAACAGCATGTCGCCCGGAAAGATGTTGGCGGCCACCATGTCCTTGATCGCATTGCCGTACTCGATCACCGCATGCTCGAGTTGCTTGCTCGCGCGATGGGCGTGATCGGGGTGATCGAGCTGGTCGAATGCCTCCTGCAGGTAGATGTTGAGCGGAATCATGCGGCGCTCGATGTAGACGTGCTTGACCACGACTTCCATCTCCCCATTCCCGTCGCGGTCGCCGATCTCGAGCTGGCTGGGCGCGAACTTCCTGATCTCCTCGATCAGTTCGGGCTCGAAACGGTCCATCGGAAAGCCCACGTCGCTGTACTCCAGCGTGTCGGCCATGCGCCCCACCCGGTCGTGCTGCTTCACCAGCATGTACTTGCTCTTGATCTGCTCGCGCGTGGTGTCCTTCTGGGGCGGAAAGAAGTCCTTGATGAGCTTGAACACGTACGGAAAGGACGGCAGGTCGAACACCAGCATCACCATGCCCTTGATGCCCGGCGCGCTGCGAAACTTGTCGGTCGAATAGTTCAGGTGATAGAGAAAGTCGCGGTAGAAAAGCGTCTTGCCCTGCTTGGCGAGTCCCAGCGCGTTGTAGATCTCGGCGCGCGGCTTCCTGGGCATCAGTGATCGCAGGAATTGCACGTACGCGGAAGGCACTTCCATGTCGACCATGAAATACGCGCGCGCGAAGCTGAAGAGCATCTGCAGGTCTTCTTCGCCGAAGAGCGTTGCATCGACGTAGAACTTGCCTTTTGCGTCGTGCAGGATCGGCAGCGAAAAGGCCAACTCGGTGAACCCGTTGATGATCTTGCCGACCACGTACGCACCCTTGTTCCGATAGAACAGCCCCGACAGCACCTGCACCTGGAAATTGGCACGCAGCTTGACCTGGTGATAGCGCCCGAGGATCGTGGCCGCCACGCGCTCCGCATCGCGGCGCATGTTGGCGTAGCCGCCTTGCAGCGCGTAGTCCTCCAGGATGCACTCGATCGTATCGGCCAGCGTTTCCTGCGCCGGGTAGTACGCACGGTAGGTCGGCGCCCCGCGCGGCTCGAGGTACTCCGTGCTGATGGCTGGCCGCACGAAGATGAAGTCGTTCTGGAAGTACGCCCGATGCAGGATCTTGGTGGTCACCGAGTTGAAGAAGGTCTCGGCCAACTCCGGCTGGTGGTGTTCGACCAGAAGGCCGATGAAGTGCAGCTTGACCTGGTGCCAGACGTCCATCGGCTGCTCGCCCGCCTTGAATTCCTTCTCGAGCCGCGCCACCGCTTCGTTCACGCGCAGGTCGTAGAACTCGATGCGCTCCCGCTGCGCGCGCTGTTGCCCATGCCAGTCCGCGGTCTCGAAACGATGCTTGGCACGCGCCGATTCGGCCCGAAAGAGCCTGTAGTGCCGGTCGAAGCCGTCGCGCATCGCCTTGGCGATGTCGTAGGCAAGCGGCGAGTCGAGGCGCTGCGGGAACATGTCTTCTGGCGACTACTTGATGTATTCGGAAGGGGATGCTTCGGCAGGCTTGCTCCACTTGTAGCGGATGCGCTGCACCGCGGCGCGGTACTGGTTCTCGATCGGCTTGCTGCCGTCGACCGTGATCTCGAGGTCCTGGATGAGACCGTCGTGCACGCCGAACGCCCAGCCGTGGATGGTGACGGCCTGGCCGCGGCTCCACGCATCGACCATCACCGTGCTGACGGACACGTTGACCACCTGCTCGGCGACGTTCAGTTCGCACAGCGCATTGGCGCGGGACGCTTCGGGCAGCGTCTCCAGCATCACGCGATGCCGGTCGCGCACGTCCTGGATGTGACGCAGCCAGTTGTCGGCAATGCCGATGCGCGCGCCTTCGAGCGCCGCCTGCACGCCCGAGCAGCCGTAGTGGCCGACCACCATGATGTGCTTCACCTTCAGGCGCTCGACGGCGAACTGGATCGCCGACAGCGCATTGAGGTCGGAGTGCACCACGATGTTCGCGACATTGCGATGCACGAACACCTCGCCCGGCTCCAGGCCGGTGATCTGGTTCGCCGGCACGCGGCTGTCGGAGCAGCCGATCCACATGTAGCGCGGGGTCTGCTGCTTCACCAGGCTCGTGAAGAAGCCGGGCCGGTCGCGCTCCATGCGCGCGGACCATGAACGGTTGTGGGCAAACAGGTCGTCGAGGTTGTCGAGGTTGTCGGGTGCGTTTTCCATGATTTCGAATGTTTTGAATGGTGGGATGAGGTGTTCAACGCGCCTTCGGCTTGGCGGCGCGCGCGAGCGCGGCACGCGCCTGCTTTTCCTGCTCGCGGATCTCGTCGATATTGGCCTGCACTTCGGCCAACTGCGCTTCCAACTGCTCGCGATGGGTGCCGAGCACGCCCAGGAAGCGCTGCAACTGCAACGCCGTGTCGCGCGGACTGTCGTACATGTCGAGGATTTCCTTCACCTCCGTCAGCTTCAATCCGAGACGCTTGGCACGCAAGGTGAGCGTCAGGCGGGTGCGGTCGCGCGGGGTATAGATACGCTGCAGGCCCGCTCGCCGAGGCGCGAGCAAGCCCATGTCCTCATAGAAGCGGATCGCCCGCGTGGTGAGGTCGAACTCCTTGGCGAGCTCGCTGATGGTGAAGGTTTGCGACTGCATGAGAATGGCGGAAAACGGTTGTGACAGCAGGTTGAAGCGGCACTGCCTACAATGGTGGCTCCTTGCCATGACGTTTACGTTAACGTCAATCGTACATGAACCTCCTCGAACGCGAACTCCATTACCCCCACGGCGACACATTGCCGGCCCCCGGGGAGGCGCTTGAAGTCGCTCCCGGCGTGCGCTGGATCCGCATGGCGCTGCCCTTCGCACTCGATCACATCAACCTCTGGCTGCTGCGCGACACGATCGACGGCGTCGAGGGCTGGACGGTGGTCGACTGCTGCATTTCCCACGAGGCGTCGCGAAAGCAGTGGGAACAGATCTTCGAAACACAGCTGCAGGGCCTGCCGATCCTGCGCGTGATCGTGACCCACATGCACCCCGACCACATCGGCCTGGCCGACTGGCTGTGCAAGCGCTGGAATGCGCCGCTGTGGATCAGCTCGACCGACTACCACGTCGCGCGCGTGCTCACCTCCGCCGGCGACACACTGGCCGGCGGCGACGCGGCCGCGGACTTCTTCGCAACGCATGGTCTCACCGACCCGGAAGCGATTGCCAAGATTCGCGCACGCAGCAACTACTACGCCAACATGGTGCCCGCGGTGCCCGAGAACTTCGTCCGCATGATGGACGGCGACGTCATCCGGATCGGCGGCCGCGGCTGGCGTTGCATCAGCGGCTATGGCCACGCGCCGGAGCACATTGCGCTGTACTGCGAGGAACTCAACGCCTTGCTCGGTGGCGACATGATGCTGCCGCGCATTTCGACGAACGTGAGCGTGCACGCCGGCGAGCCCGAGGCCAATCCGCTGCGGCTCTTCCTCGACAGCATCGAGCGCTTCAAGACCTTGCCGGAGGACACGCTGGGCCTGCCTTCGCACGGCAAGCCGTTCACCGGCATCCACCGTCGCGTCGAGCAGCTCAAGGAGCACCATCGCGACCGACTCGCCGAACTGCTCGAAGCCTGCGTTGCCAAACCCCACAGCGGCGCCGACGGCCTGCCGATCCTCTTCAAGCGCGCGCTCGACCTGCACCAGATGACCTTCGCAATGGGCGAGACGGTCGCCCACCTGCATCTGCTGTGGTTCTCGGGCCAGGTGCAGCGCCGGCGCGGCGAGGACGGGATCTACCGGTTCGGCGCGTTCGCATGAACACCCTGAGCCAACTGCGCACGGGCCAGTTGGCCGGGTCGCGGCGGCTGAAACTCAGCTGCGGTCTCTCGGAATTTCCGCGCGAAATCTTCGATCTGGCGGACACGCTGGAAGTGCTGGACCTTTCGGGCAATGCACTCACCGCCCTGCCCGACGACCTGCATCGGCTGCACGGCCTGCGGGTGCTGTTCTGCTCCGACAACCGATTCACCGCGCTTCCGGAAGCCCTCGGCCGGTGCCCTCGACTCAGCATGGTCGCGTTTCGCTCGAACGACATCCGCGACGTGCCGGCGGCCTCGCTGCCGGCCGAATTGCGCTGGCTGATCCTGACGAACAACCAGATCGAAGCATTGCCTCCCGAACTCGGCCGCTGCACGCAGTTGCAGAAGCTGTTGCTCGCCGGCAATCGCCTGCGCGCCCTGCCGCCCGAAATGGCGGCCTGTCGCGCGCTGGAGTTGGTACGGATCTCCGCCAACGAGCTCGACGCCCTGCCCGCGTGGCTGCTCTCGCTGCCGCGCCTCTCATGGCTCGCTTTCGCGGGCAATCCCTTCGACGAAGGGCCGGAAGCGACGGTGCTCGAAGCGCACCCGACCGCATCGATCGAGTGGCGCCAGCTCTCGATGCAGCACAAGCTGGGCGAAGGCGCTTCCGGCGTGATCCATCAGGCGGAATGGCGTCAGCCGGATGGCAGCGCGCGACCGGTTGCAGTGAAGCTCTTCAAGGGCGCGGTGACCAGCGACGGCTGGCCCCACAGCGAGATGGCCGCCTGCATCGCGGCCGGCACGCATCCCAACCTGATCGCGGTGCTCGGCCGCGTTCAAGACCACCCCGAGGCGACACCCGGCCTTGTGTTGAAGCTGGTGGATGCCGGTTTCGGCAATCTGGCCGGTCCGCCCAGCCTTGCGTCGTGCACGCGCGACGTCTACGCAGACGGCGCGCGTTGGCCTGTTCCCACTGCCTCGCGCATGGCCAGCGGCATCGCGTCCGTCGTGGCCCAGCTGCATGCGCGCGGCATCCTCCATGGCGACCTGTACGCCCACAACATCCTGTGGAACGGCGAGGGCGACGCCATGCTGGGTGATTTCGGCGCGGCATCCTTCCTGCCGGGTGACGACAACGCGCGAGCCGATGCGCTGCAACGTATCGAGGCGCGCGCCTTCGGCTGTCTGCTCGAAGAGTTGCTGGCGCATTGCGTGCCCACAACGCCGGACGAGGACGCCACCGTCGCACTCCTTGCCGACCTTCAATCGCGCTGCATGGACACCGAGGTCATGGCGCGCCCGGCCTTTTCCAAAATGGCTGCCGCCCTGGCCGTCGCCGGGCCGACCGGCCACTGAGCGCGCGCTCGCGATGCACACCTTGCCGTTGCCCATGCGAGACGGCGTCGGCCCAAGTTGCGTCGCCCTTCCGACCGGCGACTGGCCGACGATCGCGGCTTTCCTGCTGCAGCGCTTCGCGGCGATTCCGCGTGCGACATGGGAAGCCCGCATCCAGGCCGGCGAGGTGGTCGACGAACACGGCGCGCTCGTCACCGAGACGCGGCCCTACGAGCCCCGGCTGCGCGTCTACTACTACCGCAGCCTCGAAGCGGAGCCCCGCATCCCGTTCGAAGAGCGCATCCTGTTCCAGGACGAGCACCTCCTGGCCGTCGACAAACCTCATTTCCTGCCCGTCACGCCGGTCGGCAAGTACGTGCAGGAAAGCCTGCTCGTGCGCCTGAAACGCAAGCTGGGCATCGAGGATCTCGCACCCCTTCACCGCATCGACCGCGAAACGGCCGGGATCGTGCTGTTCTCGGTGCGGCGCGCGACCCGTGGCGCCTACAGCGCACTGTTCACCGATCGGGCGATCACCAAGCAGTACGAAGCGATCGTGCACCGGACCGGCGACCGCATGCCGCCGGCCGTGCATCGCAGCCGCCTTGCGCCGGACGCTCATTTCATGCGCATGAGAGAGATCCCGGGCGAGCCCAACGCCGAGACCCGCATCGAGGTGCTGGGAACTGGTGACGCCTGGGCGCACCTTGGCCTCTCACCCGTCACGGGACGCAGGCACCAGTTGCGCGTGCATTGCGCCGCGCTCGGCATGCCGATCCTGAACGACGCCATCTATCCCGTGTTGCTCCCCGAGGGCAGCGACGATTTCGACCGGCCCTTGCAACTTCTGGCCAAGGCGCTTCGCTTTCGCGACCCGGTCAACGGCGTCGAGCGCAGCTTCACGAGTCCCCGATCGCTCGCACTGCCGCTGGCGCCAATGTGACGCCGCTCGGCGACACGGCGCACTAAGCTTGCAGAAGGCGGCTGCCTTGCGAGGCAGCTTCAGAGCGGCGCCCGCGCCGGAAATCCAGGAGACACGCTACATGGACACGACCCAACTTTTCTCGCTCAAGGGCCGCACTGCCCTCATCACCGGCGGCTCGCGCGGCATCGGCCGCATGATCGCCGAAGGCTTCCTGGCGCAAGGCGCCCGCGTCTACATCTCGGCCCGCAAGGCCGACGCCTGCAATCAGACCGCCAAGGAACTCTCAGCCTTCGGCCATTGCGTTTCGCTGCCGGCCGACGTGTCCACGCTCGAAGGCGCGCAAGCCCTGGTCGACGCCTATGCCAAGCACGAAGGCTCGCTCGACATCCTGGTCAACAACGCGGGCGCCGCATGGGGCGCCCCGTACGACGAGTTCCCCGAAAGCGGTTGGGACAAGGTCGTCGACCTCAACCTGAAGACGCCCTTCTTCCTGACCAAGGCGCTGACGCCGATGCTCAGGAAAGCCGCGACGGACCATCTCGCCAAGGTGATCAACATTGCGTCCATCGACGGCATCTCGGTGAATCCGCAGGAGACATACTCGTATGCGGCGAGCAAGGCGGGACTGATCCAGCTGACGCGCCGGATGGCGCTGCGTCTGGCGCAGGATCGCATCGTGGTCAGCGCCATCGCTCCGGGCGCCTTCGCATCCAGCATGAACAAGGATGCGCGCGACCATGGCGATGAAGTCAAGGCGCGGATTCCGGCGGGCCGGATCGGCGAACCGGAAGACATGGCGGGTGCGGCGATCTACCTGGCCTCGCGTGCGGGGGACTATGTGATGGGGTCGACGCTGATCGTGGATGGCGGGGTGACGCACGCGCGCTGAGGGGGCATCGGTGGGCCGCCTGGGTCGTCGGCTCCTAGAGTTCCATCACCATTTCGTGCCAAGCCATTCCGCCGTGCTCGGAATCCGAAGGCTTGACGTAGCGGTATCCGAGCCGCGTGTACAACTCGACATGCTGGTCCTTGCACATCAGGTGGATGGCCTTCTTGCCCATCCGCCTCATTTGCTCGACGAAAGTACGCATCATCGACGTCGAATATCCCTTGCTCTGATGGGCAGGGTCGATCACCACCGACATGATCACCACGTGAGGCGCCTGTGCGTCGTGCCCGATCAGTTCCTTGAAGGATTCGTCGGACATCACGACTTCGTGCGCGCATCCACTATTGATGAAACCGATAACTTCCCCCGCCAGTTCCATGATCAGAAAGCCCTGGGGGTATTGCGCGATTCGCGTGGCGATCTTCTCCCGCGTGGCAGCTTCGTCCCCTTCGTAGGCCGAGCTTTCGATTTGATAGCAGCGCATGGTGTCCGAAGGAACAGCCTGCCGGAAGATGGGTGTCGTCATGGGCGGTCCTGGTCCGACCTCCGTTTGCGCAGCTCTGCGGCGCACAACGCTTATTGCTTGCCGACGCACGCGTCGCGATAGGCAAACAGTGCCGGAGCTCCCCCTGTGTGCAGGAACACCACCGGGCTGTCACCTTCGATGCGGCCACGGGCAATGCCGTCGAGCAGGCCGGCCATCGCCTTGCCGGTGTAGACGGGATCCAATAGCAGCCCTTCTGTTGCTGCCGCAAGACGCACCGCGTCCATGCCGCCGCGATTGGGCTCTCCGTAGCGTGGCGCGAAGTACTCGTCCCACAGATCGATACGCAACGCTGCCGGCACCTCGACGTTGAGCAACTCGCTCGTGCGATCGACAAGGCTCGCCACCTTCGGGCGCTGTTCGGTGTCGGTTCGCGATACGGTGACCCCAATCACGGCAGTCGAAGGCATCGTGTACGCAAGCGCCAACGCCATGCCCGCATGCGTACCCGCGCTTGCGGACGCGAGAACGACGGCCGAAGCGTCCAACCCCAAGGTGCGAATCTGCTGCGCCAGCTCGATGCCGGCCCGCACGTAGCCCAGCGCGCCGAGCGCATTGGAACCACCGATGGGAATCACGTACGGGCGGCGGCCTTCGTCACTCAGACGGCGCGCCGCGTCACGCAGTTGCCTGTCCGCATCGTCGAGGCGGTCGACTTCCTGCACGCGAACGCGGAACAGATCCATGAGAAGCCGATTTCCATTCTGCAAGTAGTCATCGCGGGCAGTATCGATCGGATTTTCGAGCAGGGCCATGCACTCCATCCCGAGGTGCGCCGCGACCGCCGCCGTCTGCCGTACATGATTCGACTGCACGGCCCCGGCGGTCACGAGCACGTCCGCCTTTTGGCGGATCGCGTCGGCGACAAGGTATTCGAGCTTGCGCAGCTTGTTGCCACCCATGGCCAGCGGCGTGAAATCGTCACGCTTGACGTAGATGTCACGGCCCACATGGGCAGAGAGACGTCGCAGGCGCTGCAGCGGCGTCGGTGCGTCGATCAATCTCAAGCGGTCGACGGCGTCGAGCTTGGCAGTGAGTAAATTCGTTTCCATGCCTGTTCAATTCCTTCACGCGTTCAGCCGGTCGACGACGGATGCTCAGCGCGTCGACGGCAGCGCGACGCGCCTTTCGACGTGTACCTGAAGCCGCGACAGCAGCGTGCTCAACACCCAGTAGATTGCTGCGGCCGCGAGGTATAGCGGAAGCGGACGGAATGTTGCTGCGATGATTTCCTGCGTCGAACGCAGCAGCTCCGTCACGGTAATGACGGAGACGAGCGACGTATCCTTGATCAGGCTGATCAGCGTATTCCCAAGGCTCGGAACGGCGAGACGCAGCGCTTGCGGACAGACGATGTAGCGCAGGGTCTGAATGTGGGTGAGGCCGAGGCTGTGCGAAGCCGCCCACTGGCCGGGGCCGATACCAAGGATCGCGCCGCGCATGCTCTCGGACAGATACGCGCCGGCGTTGAGGGTCAGCGTGAGAATACCGGCCGACGTCGGTTCGAGTGCAATGCCGATGTCGGGCAGTCCGTAGTAGATGACGAACATCTGCACGAGCAATGGCGTGCCGCGCATCAGGCTGACATAGCCTTGCGCGACCGCGGATAGCACCCGGTTATTCCCGATGCGCGTGATTGCGACCACGAGGCCGAGGAGCAACCCCAGCACCATCGATGCGACTGCGAATTTCATCGTGAGCACTGCTCCCGTCGCGAGGACCGGGAGCGAGCGTACGACCAGATGGAACGCTTCCATGAATGGACTCCAGACCATTGCAGGACACGTCGGCGGCGGAATGCCCGCCGACGCGCCCGCGAATCGGGGACGCTACTACGTGTTGGGGGTCGTGACGTCGATGCCGAACCACTGCATCGAGATCTTCTTCAGCGTGCCATCCTGGCGCAGCGAGTCGAGCGCGTCGTCTAGCGCCTTTGCGAACTTCGGATTGCCCTTGCGGAACGGGATGCCCATCTGCGTCTCGCCGCCCTTGATCGTCGCGCCCGTCCGCAGCGGCAGATTCGATTGCTTGATCAGATACGGCAGCATCAGCCGGTCATCCATGCTGACGTCGTTGCGGCCCGCCGCGAGGTCGCGCAGCTTTTCGGGTGCGCCAGGGTACGTCTTCACCTCGACGCCCTGCAGCGTTTTCGCGAGATCGGCGAAGTTGGTGCCGAGCGTGACGCCGATCCGTTTGCCCTGCAACGCGCCCGGCGCGCCATAGTCGTTCTTGTCGTCCGCACGCTGGATCAGTTGCGCGGCGGAGTAGGTGTACGGCTTGCTGAAGTCGAGGGCTTCCTTGCGCGCTGGCGTGATCCCGACCTGGTTGACGATCACGTCGAACTTGCCGGCTTGCAGGCCGGCAAGGATCCCGCTCCATTCGGTCGTGATGAACTGCGGTTTCACGCCGAGCCGTGCGGCGACCGCTTTCGCCACATCGACGTCGTAGCCCACGAGCTCGCCTTCGCTATTGCGGGAGTCAAACGGTGGATACGTACCTTCCAGTGCGATCTTCAAGACACCGGCCTGCTTGACCGTATCGAGGAGATCCTCTGCGTGTGCGGACGCGACACCGCCGGCCAGCAGCATGGCGGCGATCGCTGAAAAGAACAACGGCTTGCGTACTTTCATCTCTGTTTGTCTCCATTGGTTAGGCTCGCCCTCGGGCGGCTGCAATTGTGCAGCAGACTGGGCAACGAAGCTTCGCGGTCAGATCACGCTGCGCCCCGACGAACTGGGCCAGTTGAAGGCAGGCTTACTGGCAAAGCCGAGGACCATCTCGCCGTGCTGTCCAAGCAGGCCACCAAGGCGACCATCGCATTGCTCGCCACGGAACGTGTGCCGGCTCAAGCCGTTTGAAGCGCATTCACCAGCGCGGGACCGGCTCTTCCTTGAGTTGCTTACGCAGCACCTCGTAGTCGGGCACCACGCTTTCGACGGTTCCCCAGAAGCGCGGGCTGTGGTCCATCACGCGCAGATGGCTCAGTTCGTGCGCGACGACGTAATCGATCACCGGCATCCGGAAATGCACCAGCCGCCAGTGCAGCCGGATGGCGCCGTCGGCACTCGCACTGCCCCAGCGCGTAGACGCGTTCGACAACGAGAGCTTGTTCCACCGCACGCCGAGGCGCGGCGCGAAGTGGTCGAGCCGCTCGATGAAGAGGCGCCGCGCCTGCCGCATGAGCCACGCTTGCGCGGCATCGCGGATCTGCGCAGGTGTCGCGTTGTGGGCAAGGGCTATGCGGAGCGTGCGCGGCCCATCGTCCGCTACCGCGTCGAGCACCGCGCCGATGCCGTCGAACGCATGATGCGGATCGAGCCGCACCACCACCTGCTCGCCCAGGAAGGGAAAGGTGACACCGTCCTTCCACTCGATGCGCGCCGCTTCGAGGCGCTCCTGGCGCTGCTGGGTTTCGGCCAGCTTGCGCAGGATCCAGTCGGATTTCTCGACCACCGCGGCGTCGACGTCACGCAATGCCACCCAGCGCGGCGCACGCACCGACAAGCCCTCGGCGCCCACCACGAAGCCAATGGTGCGACGCTTGCCGCGTGTGAACTCGAACGCCACGCGTGCATTGCCCAGCAGCAACTCGCGCGAGGCGCGGGGATGAACGAACTGCGCGGGGCTCAGCGCGTCGGCCAGCGGAATAGGGGGCCGCTGAGGGCCGGGCGCCGGTGCGTCGACCTGAGGTGCGCGCGGCGGCTCGACGGCGGGAACGTCGAAGAGATCCAGCGTGAACTGCAACAGAGCGCGCATGTCGGGATCAGCCAGGATCAGACCGTGGTCGACGCCGCCACGGGTACGGGGGCATAGGCCTCCGGATCGAGCCGGCGCATTTCGCCTTCGATCCAGGCTTCGACCTCGCGCATCAACTCGTCGGGACGCCGTCCAACGCTCGAGATGGCCGGCCCGATCGACACATCGACCACACCGGGACGCTTGATGAATGCCTTGCGCGGCCAGACCTTGGCCGAGGTCACGGCGACGGGGATCACGGGCACGCCGGTCTCGCAGGCCAGCCGCGTTCCGCCGGTCTTGTAGTTGCCCTTCTGGCCGCGCGGAATGCGCGTTCCCTCCGGGAACATGATGATCCAGATGCCCTGTTCGAGGAGCTTGCGTCCCTGCGCGACGACCTTGTTGAAGGCCTGCTTGTGCTGGCTGCGGTCGATATGGATCATGTCGAGTCGCGCCATGGCCCAGCCGAAGAAGGGCACGTAGATCAGTTCCCTCTTGAACACGAAGGCCAGCGGGTGTGGCATCAGCGTCGGCATCAGGAAGGTCTCGTAGGTCGACTGGTGCTTGACCAGGAGCACGGCGCCTGCCAGCTTGTCGGTGGGCAGGTTCTCCATGCCGGTGACGCGGGTGCGGATGCCGAGCAGCACGCGCGCGCCGCCGATGGCCCAGTTGAGCCAGCGCACGGCCATCCAGTACAACGGGATACCGCGCTTCCAGAGTGAGCTGACGCACATGATGATTCCCCAGGGAATCACGGTGACTAGCATCCACAGTGCGTGGATCACGGATCGGATCAGGGACATCAGATGGCCAGCTTCAGGGCGGCTTTTTCTTCGCGGTCCAGCAGGAAATCGACAAAGGCCGGGAGATCTTCGTGGACGCGCGTGTTGGATGGATATTCGGGCGGCAACGGCACGCCGCGGCAGGCGGCGCCCATGCCGGTCAGCAGCAGGTGCGGTTCGCACCCTGCGGCCGCGCCGGCCTGAAGGTCGCGCAAGCTGTCGCCGGCGGTCGGCACCTGGGCCAGGTCGACGCCGTAGCGCTCGCCGATCTGGTGGAACAGGCCCGGCTTGGGCTTGCGGCACTCGCAGTTCTCGTCGGGGCTGTGCGGGCAATAGAACACCGCGTCCACGCGCCCCCCGACGGCCGCGAGCATCTTGTGCATCTTGGCGTGCATCGCGTTGAGCGACACGACGTCGAACAGCCCGCGCCCAAGGCCGGACTGGTTCGACGCGATCACGACGTGCCAGCCTGCGTGGTTGAGTCGAGCGACCGCTTCAAGCGCGCCGGGCAACGGCGTCCATTCGATGTCGCTCTTCACGAAGTCCTCGCGATGCACATTGAGGCTGCCATTGCGATCGAGGATGACGAGTTTCATGATGATCCGCTTCAGGCCGCGAGCCGCTCGAGCTGCGCTACGCGGTTCATCGCACCGTGCAGCAGCATCAAGAGGCCGAGGCGGTTGAGCCGCAGGTCGGATTGTTCGGCATTCACCATCACACCGTCGAAGAAGGCGTCGACCGGATCGCGCAGTGCGGCCAGGGTCTGCAGCGACGCGGTGTAGTCGCCCTGGTCGAACTGGGCATTGGCCGTCGGCACCACGCGCTGCATCGCGGCGTGCAATGCCTTTTCGGCCGGCTCCTGAAGGAGCAGTTCGCTCACGTGGGCATCGGCTTCGGGCGACTTCTTGAGGATGTTGCCGATACGCTTGTTGGCGGCGGCCAGCGCGGGCGCTTCGGGCAGTGCGGCAAAGGCGCGCACGGCGGCGAGCAGCTTCGGCACTTCGCCGAGGCGCTGGGGGCGCGGTGCGAGCACGGCTTCGACCTCCTGCGCGCTGGCGCCCTGCTCGCGCAGGCTGCCGGCGAGGCGGTCGTAGATGAAGGCTTCGAGCGCGTCGGTCGGATCGATCAGCGCAATATCTCCGGCTTTCGGGCCGCCGAACGCGGCAAAGGCTTCGATCAACACGACGCGGAGTTCGAGCGCCAAACCGCGTTCGGTCAGCATCCGGATCACGCCCAAGGCATGGCGGCGCAGCGCGAAGGGGTCGCGGTCGCCGGTCGGCAGGTTGCCGATGCCGAACATGCCGACCAGGGTTTCGAGCTTGTCGGCCAGCGCGACGACCACGCCGACCATGTTGCGCGGCAACTCGTCGCCGGCGAAGCGCGGCCTGTAGTGGTCTTCGATGGCATCGGCCACTGCGGCATCGAGACCGTCGTGCAGCGCATAGTAGCGTCCCATGATCCCCTGCAGTTCCGGAAACTCGCCGACCATGTCGGTCACCAGATCGGCCTTGGCCAACTGCGCGGCCTGGGTGGCTTGCCGCGCCAGCGTGGCGTCGCCGAGGCGCTCCGCGAGAGCGCGCGCGATGCGCATCACGCGCTCCACACGTTCGCCCTGCGTGCCGAGCTTGTTGTGATAGACCACCTTGGCCAGCGACTCGACGCGCGAGGCCAGCGACTTCTTGCGGTCCTGGTCAAAGAAGAACTTGGCGTCGGCGAGGCGCGGGCGCACCACGCGCTCGTTGCCGCCGATCACTGCGCTCGCATCATCGGGGCGGATGTTGCTGACGACCAGGAACTTGTTGGTCAGGCGGCCCGAGGCATCGAGCAGCGGGAAGTACTTCTGGTTGGCCTTCATCGTGAGGATGAGGCACTCCTGCGGCACATCGAGGAACTCGCGCTCGAACTCGCACACCAGCACATTCGGCCGTTCGACCAGCGCAGTGACTTCGTCGAGTAGCGCGTCGTCGTGAATCGGCTGCGTGCCGCCACCGACCTTTACCGCCGCTTCGGCGAGCTGACGCGCAATCTCGAAACGACGTGCCTCGAAACCCGGGATGACGGCGCCGTCATCCATCAACTGTTCGGCGTAGCTGTTGGCATCGCGCAGTGCGATCGGATCGACGGTCGCTTCGAACCGGTGGCCGTGGGTTTCACGTCCGGCCTTCAACCCCAGCGCCTCGACCGGCACGACGGCGTCGCCATGCAGCGCCACCAGACCGTGCGCCGGACGCACGAAGCTCACACTGGTCCAGCCAGGGAGCTCGCAGCTGGTTTCGAGCTGATAGCTCATGACCTTCGGGATCGGCAGCTTGGCGATGGCCTCGGCCAGTGCCTTCTGCAGGCCCTCGGCAAGGGTCGCGCCCTTGGCGGTGCTCTCGAAGAAGAGCGCTTCCGCCTTGCCATCCATGGCACGGCGGAGTTCGGGCACGGCGCTCGCGTCGGCGCCGAGCGCTGCGAGCCGCTTGAGAAGCGCGGGCGTGGCATTTCCCGCTGCATCGAGGCCCACGGCGACGGGCATGAGCTTCTGCGAAACCGCCTTGTCTGCCGCCTGCGAGAGGACGTTCGTCAAGTGCGCCGCAAGCCGCCGCGGCGACGCGTAGGCCGTGAGCACCGAACCGGCATCGGCCAGCCCTGCAGCCACCAGTTGATCGCGCAGCACGGTCGCGAAGGCATCGCCCAGTTTCCTGAGCGCCTTGGGGGGAAGTTCCTCGACGAAGAGTTCGACGAGCAGGTTGTTCTTTGTGGTCATCGCTCAGGCCGCCTTCTTCGAGATCTGTGCGACCCACTCGCGCGGCGCCATGGGGAACCCGAGCCGCTCGCGGCTTTCGTAGTAGCTCTGCGCGACGCTGCGCGCGAGATTGCGGATGCGGCCGATGTAGGCCGCGCGTTCGGTCACGCTGATTGCGCCGCGCGCGTCCAGCAGGTTGAAGCTGTGGGCTGCCTTGAGCACCTGCTCGTACGCCGGCAGCGCGAGCTTCTGTTCCATCAGGTGCTTGGCCTGCTTCTCGTGCGCAGCGAAGGCGGTGAAGAGGAAGTCGGCGTCGCTGTGCTCGAAGTTGTAGGTCGACTGCTCGACTTCGTTCTGCTTGTAGACATCGCCGTAGCTGAGGCCGTCGGTCCAGGTCAGGTTGTAGACGTTGTCCACGCCCTGCAGGTACATCGCGAGGCGTTCGAGCCCGTAGGTGATCTCACCGGTGATCGGCCGGCAGTCGATGCCGCCGACCTGCTGGAAGTAGGTGAACTGCGTCACCTCCATGCCGTTGAGCCAGACCTCCCAGCCCAGCCCCCAGGCGCCGAGCGTGGGGTTTTCCCAATCGTCCTCGACGAAGCGGATGTCGTTCTTCTTGAGGTCGAAGCCCAGGGCTTCGAGCGAGCCCAGGTACAACTCCAGGATGTTGCTTGGCGCCGGCTTCAGCACCACCTGGTATTGGTAGTAGTGCTGAAGACGGTTCGGGTTCTCGCCATAGCGGCCGTCCTTGGGCCGGCGGCTCGGCTGCACATAGGCGGCCTTCCAGGGTTCCGGCCCGAGCGCGCGAAGAAAGGTGGCGGTATGCGAAGTGCCCGCGCCGACCTCCATGTCGTACGGCTGGAGCAGCGCGCAACCCTGGTCGGCCCAATAGGCCTGGAGCTTGAGAATGATTTGTTGGAAAGTCAGCATGGTGAGCCCAATGGCCGGCCGGAGAAGTACCCCGGCCCGACGAACGGGCCATTTTAGGGTTGCCAGCCCCTCCGAACGCATGGCTGCCAGGCGTTCCAACGAGATGCCAGAAATACCGCGGATCCGGCTCCGCCGGTCCGCCGGTATTGCCCCCTGCAAGGGGGTGGGCGGCTACACGAAGTGAGCCAACCTGGGGGTGTATCAATACTCCCAGAAGATCCGCTGCAGCTCCTTGGTGTCGCTCGTCTTGGTCAGGGCGACCATCGCAAGAATCCGGGCCTTCCCCGGACGCAGGTCGTGCGCCACGACCCAGTCGTACTTGTCGTCGGGCTGCTCGGCATTGCGGATCACGAAGCCGTCCGGCACGCGCGAGCTGCGGATCACGATGATGCCGTCGCTGCGCACCTTCTGCAGGTTGGCCACGTTGCGGTCCGCCACCGATCCATTGCCGGTGCCGGCATAGACCAGGGCCTTGATGCCGCTCTTGGCCAATGCGTCGACGGCCGTCGTCGGCACGTTCTGGTAGCCATAGGCGATGTCGACCGCCGGCAGCGCGGTGATCTGGTCGATGTCGAACTCCGATTGCATCGTGTGGCGCTTCACCGGCGCGCGGAACCAGTAGTTGCGGCCCTCGACGATCATCCCCAGCGCACCCCATTGGCTCTTGAAGGCTTCGGTCTTGATGTTGACTGTCTTGTTGACGTCGCGCCCGGTGTGAATCTCGTCGTTCATCACCACAAGCACGCCTTTGCCGGCGGCATCCTTGCTGGCCGCCACATTCACGGCATCGAACAGGTTCAGCGCGCCATCGGCCGACAGGGCGGTGCCGGGACGCATCGACCCGACCACGACGATGGGCTTGGGCGTATGCACCGTGAGTGTCAGGAAGAAGGCGGTTTCCTCGATCGTGTCGGTGCCGTGCGTGATCACGATCCCGTCGACGTCGGCCTGCTTCGACAGCGCGGAGACGCGCTTGGCGAGGGTCAGCAGGTTGTCGTTGGTCAGGCTTTCGGACGCGATCTGGAACACCTGTTCGCCGCGCACGTTGGCCACCTTGGAGAGCTCGGGCAAGCCGGCGAGAAGCTTGTCAACGGGCACCTTGGCAGCCGCGTAGGTGGCGCTGTTGACAGCCGATGCACCGGCGCCGGCGATGGTGCCGCCGGTCGCAAGGACGACGACGTTGGGCAAGGCCGTCTGCGCATGCGCGATGGCGCTGGCAGCGAGCAGCGCAGCCGCGCCCGCGAAAGCACGAAATCGGGAGGCGAAGTACATAGGAGCTCCTTTTGATGGTTGTGCTGTGAAGCGGCGAGACGATATCGAAACCGCGCCCCAACGGCACACTCGCTCGATGCCAAGCACGCATGCCGTCATGCGGGCGTCACGAAGCATGCGACGGGGACCGGATTCGGGCAAGCGCTACCATCAACGGCGACATCTCTCGATTCAAGCGATGACGACCGACTCCTCCATTTCCGTGACCGACCAGATGCCGGCGCCGAACGGCCCGCTGTCGCGGGCACGGGCGCGGGCACGTCCGGGGCGCGAACGCATCATGGCGGCGATCCGCGCGGCGGCCATCGCCGAATTCAGCCTGCACGGGCTCAAGGGCACGTCAACGCAGGCGATCGCGGCGCGCGCCGGGCTGACCAAGCCCCAACTGCACTACTACATCCCCGGCAAGGAAGAGTTGTACGAAGAGCTGCTGATGCAGGTCCTGCACGACTGGAAAGTGGTCTTCTCCTTCGAGGACCGTTCGGGCGACCCCGGTGCGGTGCTGGGCGACTACATCCGCAAGAAGCTCGACCACGCCTTCGACAACCCGGAAATCTCGCGCATCTTCACGCGCGAGGTGCTCGACGGCGGCCACAACCTGGAGCGCTACTGGCCCAACGCACGGGCCTGGACGCAGAAGAAAGTAGACATCATCAACGGCTGGATCGCGCGCGGGCTGATGCGGCCGCTGGATGCGCGGCTGCTCCTGATGCACATCTGGGCCATGACCCAGAGCTATGCCGACTACGCGCTGCAGACGCGCGTCATGCTGGGCCTGCCGTCCGACGCGCAGATAGACCGCGAGCCGATCGCGCGCGAACTGGTCGCCTTCGTGACCCACGGCTGCGGCATCAGGACCCCGTAGCCGTCGAAGGATTCGGCCCCGCGGCTCACTCGCCGCTCGCGGTCGAAGCGCTTGGCGGGTTCGCTGAAGCGACGGGAGGCGCCACCTGCGATTCGAGGACTTCGGTCGGATGAACGCCAGTGTTGGCGCGGGTGGCCTCGGCTTGAACCTGATTGCGGTCGGCGCCGGCCACTGGCGGCGCCGCCTGCGATTCGAGCACCTCGGTCGGATGAACGCCGGTGTTGGCCCGCACTGCGTCTGCCGCCACCGCATCGCGCGACATGGTCGAGTGCGACATCTGCGGATAGTCGGGATCGGCGTACCCGCCTGCATGCGCGAACGAGGCCAACACGAGCGCCGGCACGGCGGCGGCGCACAGGGTAACGATATGAACCTTCATGAGAGTCTCCTTGAGTGACGACGTTTCACTCTAGGGCGCGCCAATTACCGCCCTCTGAGGACTCGCTTAGCGCCGCATGAGAAAGGATTCTTCCCGCTTTTGGTGCGGAGGCTTTGGCACGTCGCTTGCATAACCTGACCACTTGCTCTGATTAAGCGGTCAACACACCATGCGAGTGCTCGTCGTCTATTGCCATCCTGTCGAAACCAGCTTCCATGCGGCGCTGCACCAGGAGGTGCTGCACAACCTGCGGGCCGCCGGCCATGAGGTGGACGACTGCGACCTCTATGCCGAGGGCTTCGATCCGGTGCTCTCGCGGGAAGAGCGCCTCGGCTACCACGACGTGCCGAGCAACCAGATCCCGTTGAAGCCCTACATCGAGCGGCTCCAGTGGGCCGAGGCCATCGTGTTCTGCTTTCCGACCTGGTGCTTCGGGCTGCCGGCCATGCTCAAGGGCTACTTCGACCGCCTCTTCATGCCCGGCGTGGCCTTCGACCTGAGCGACCCGGCTGACGTGAAGCCGATGCTGACCCACATCCAGCGCATCTCCGCCGTCGTCACCTACGGCCGCCCACGCTGGGTCGCCTGGTACATGGGCGACCCGCCACGCAAGATCGTGACGCGCTACATGCGCCGCCTGACCGGCAAGCAGGCGCGCGTCGACTACCACGCCCACTACCACATGAACGTGGCGACCGAGCCCCAACTGAAGCGCTTCATGCACCGCGTCGGACGTGCGATGGCGCGCTTTGCCTGATCGCCTCCCCATTCACAGGACCTCACCATGCTCCACGGCTACATCCCGCCCCATCGCTTCCTGCCCTACCTGAGCTGGACCGAAATCGACGCGCTGCCCGATCGTGAAAACACCGTGATCGTGCTGCCCTGCGGCGCGATCGAGCAGCACGGACCGCACCTGCCTTGCTCGGTCGACAGCGTCATCTCCTCCGGCGTGATGGGCAAGGCGCTCGAACGACTTCCGCCCGAAGTACGAGCCTTTGCATTGCCGACCATCACCTATGGCAAGTCGGAAGAGCACCTGCACTTCCCCGGCACGATGACGCTGACCGGCACGACGCTGCTGTCGACAGTGATCGAGATCGGCGAGTCCGTCTACCGCTCGGGCTTTCGCAAGCTGCTCTTCGCCAATGGACACGGGGGCCAGCCGCAGGTGCTTGAAATGGCGGCGCGCGAACTGCGGCTGCGGCATGGCGATTTTGTCGTCGTGCCGCATGGCGTGTCGCGCCTGCCGAGCGCGGCAAGCAAGCAGGTCAGCGAACAGGAAAAGCGCCTCGCCATGCACGCCGGCCACTCCGAGACCGCGCTGATGCTCGCGCTCGCGCCCGATACGGTGCACATGGAATATGCCGCCGCCAACTTTCCGCCGCCCTTCCCGATCAAGCTGCTATCGCCCGACGGCCGGCCGGCCTGCGCCTGGACCGCGCGCGACTTCGGTCCCAGCGGCGTGATCGGCGACCCCACCAGCGCCACGCGCGAACAGGGCGAGGAGATCCTCGACACCTTGGCCGACAGCTGGGTTCAGGCGCTGACCGAGCTGTTCGCGCTGCGCTGGGTCGTGCGCGACGAACCCACCTGGGGACGCGGCCACGAACAGGGTTTCATCCAGACGCGACAGGCCCTCTCCGGCGTCACGGACTGAGGCGCGCTCCTTGCATCGGTCCGCCGCAATTTCCAATTTTCTCCATCCCAAGGTATTCACCATGCGCCAACACTTCGCTCCACTTCTCGGCCGTCTTGCCGCAGCAGCCGCGCTCGCCGTCGCCGCGACCGCTCCCGCCCACGCGGAGGACAAGTTCATCTACATGACCAACTGGTACGCGCAGGCCGAACATGGCGGCTTCTACCAAGCGGTCGCGCAGGGCATCTACAAGAAGTACGGCCTGGACGTGACGATCAAGATGGGCGGCCCGCAGGTCAACATCACCCAGATGATGGCGGCCGGCCAGGCCGACTGCATCATGGGATCGAGCGACATCCAGATGATGCAGGTGCGCGAAGGCGGCGTGCCGGTGGTCAACGTCGCGGCCTTCTTCCAGAAGGATCCGCAGGTGCTGATCGCGCACGACGACGTCAAGAAGTTCGAGGACCTCAAGGGCAAGACGCTGCTGATCGGTGCGCAGGCCAATCGCGGCTACTGGCCTTGGCTGAAGGCGAAGTTCGGCTTCACCGACGAACAGACGCGGCCCTACACCTTCAACATCCAGCCCTTCGTCGCCGACAAGAACGCGGCGCAGCAGGGCTACCTCACCTCCGAGCCCTATGCGATCCAGAAGGCGGGAGTGAAGAGCACGGTGCTGATGTTCAGCGACTTTGGCTTCCCGTCCTATGCGACCACCGTGTCGTGCATGGACAAGACGGTCAAGGAACGCGGCAAGCAGGTCGCAGCGTTCGTGAAGGCATCGGCCGAGGGCTGGAAGAGCTATCTCAACGATCCGGCGCCGGCCAACGCGTTGATCAAGAAAGACAACCCCAACATGACCGACGACCAGCTGGCCTACAGCGTGGCCAAGCTCAAGGAGATGGGCATGGTGACCGGCGGCGACGCGGCGACGCAAGGCATCGGCGTGATCACCGATGCACGCACCAAGGCGAGCTACGACTTCCTGGTCACGGCCAAGCTGCTCGATCCCGCCAAGGTTGACATCGCCAAGACCTACACCACCGAGTTCGTGAAGGACGCGAAGGTTCTGCCCTGAAACACCGGAGGCCTCGGCCTCCCTCGAAAGGCTCTGATGACTCAATACGAATCCGCCGACTACACGCTGCCGCTGCGACCTACTTCTGCAATCCCGGCGGTCGAAGTGTTGTCGGCCGAGAAGACTTATCCGAACGGCACGCAAGCGTTGCTCCCTGTGGATCTGACCATCGCTGAAGGCGAATTCGTCACTCTGCTCGGCCCGTCGGGCTGCGGCAAGAGCACGCTGCTGAAGATGGTGGCCGGAATGCTGGACCCGACGGACGGCCGACTGCGTGTCTGGCGCAAGCCGGTGGCGCAGATCGACGAGAGCGGCCGCCGGATGGCCTTCGTGTTCCAGTCGCCCACGCTGATGCCGTGGGCCAGCGTGCGCACCAATGTGCGGCTGCCGCTCGACCTGGCCGGCGTGCCTCGGAAAGAGGCCGATTCACGGGTCGCGGAAGCGCTCGAACTGGTGGGGCTGGACAAGTTCGCCTCCGCATTGCCGCGTGCGCTGTCCGGCGGCATGCAGATGCGCGTATCGATCGCTCGCGGCCTGGTGACCCAGCCCGATCTGCTGTTGATGGACGAGCCCTTCGGCGCGCTCGACGAAATCACGCGCCACAAGCTCGATGCCGAGTTGCTCGACCTGTGGCGCGAGAAGAAGCTGACGGTGATCTTCGTCACGCACTCGATCCACGAGGCGGTGTTTCTCTCGTCCCGCGTGATCATGATGGCGGCCCGGCCCGGCCGCGTGGTGGAGGAATTCCAGATCGCCGAGCCCTATCCGCGCACCGCCGACTTCATGGTCTCGCCGCAATTCAGCCGCTACGCCAAGAAGTTGCAGGACAGTCTGCTGCGGGCGAGCAGCGCAACCGACGGGGTGGTTGCATGAGCGCGCTCGCCCCCACGAGTCCGACGGCCGCAAGGACGCGCCCCATCCCACAGGCCCCGATCGAGCCACGCGTGAAGCGAATGCCGCTCCTGGAACGGCCGCGCGTCCAGCGCGTCGCTTACCCCCTGCTGGTCGGGATGGTGCTGGTCGCCATCTGGCAAGGTCTGGTCACCGCGATGGAACTGCCGCCCTACCTGGTGCCATCGCCCTATCTGATGATGCAAACGCTGATCACCGACTGGGTGCCGCTGGGCATGGCGCTGCTGGTCACGCTCAAGATCACGGTGCTGTCCTTCGCAGTGGCGACGATCGCGGGTGTGTTGATCTCCTTCCTCTTCGTGCAGAGCAAGTTGATCGAGACCGCCCTCTTTCCGTACGCGGTGCTTTTGCAGGTGACGCCGATCGTCGCGGTGGCGCCACTCATCATCATCTGGGTCAAGAACCCGACAGCCGCCATGGTGGTGTGCGCGGCGCTGGTGGCCCTGTTTCCCATCATCAGCAACACCACGCTCGGCCTGCGCAGCATCGAGCCCGATCTGCAGAGCTACTTCAAGCTGAACCATGCCACGCGCTGGCAGCAACTGGTGCGGCTTCGCATCCCGAGCGCGCTGCCGTACTTCTTCGGCGGCCTGCGGATCTCCAGCGGCCTTGCGCTGATCGGCGCCGTGGTGGCGGAGTTCGTCGCGGGCACGGGGGGACAGGGCGCCGGGCTGGCTTACCAGATCCTGCAGTCGGGCTTCCAGCTCAACATCCCGCGCATGTTCGCCGCATTGCTGTTGATTTCATTGACCGGCGTCGTGCTCTTCGTGCTGATGGCGTGGCTCACCAAACTGGCGCTCGGCTCCTGGCACGCCAGCGAACTTTCCCAGGATTGACTCTCGATGAATGCCCCCATGACCCCGATCGAGCGACTGCACCTCGAACTCCCCGGACTGGACTGGATCACCGACCCCGGCCGCATCGCGCGGCTGTCGCAGGACTTCGCCTGGTTCAGCCCCGTGCTCAATCGGCAACTCAAAGACAAGCGGGCGGATGCCGTCGTGCGTCCGCGAACCGAGGATGAAATCCGCGCACTGGTGAGCGCCTGCGCCCGCCTTGGCGTGCCGATCACCATCCGTGGCAGCGGCACCGGCAACTACGGGCAGACCACGCCGCTTGCCGGCGGCGTGGTGCTCGACATGACGAGCTACAACGCCGTGCAATGGGTGCAGCCGGGCGTCGCGCGAGCGCAAGCCGGCATACGGCTCGGCGAACTCGAGAAACTCACCAAGGCCGCCGGGCAGGAACTGCGCTGCATGCCCTCGACCTATCGCAGCGCGACACTCGGCGGCCTGTTCGGTGGTGGCTTTGGCGGCGTGGGCTCGATCAACTACGGGCCGCTGGGCGCTCCGGGCAATGTGATGGGGCTGCGCGCGATGACGATCGAGCCCGATCCTCGGATCATCGAGTTGCGCGGGGCCGAGGCCATGCACATGCACCACCTGTGGGGCACCAATGGACTGGTACTCGAACTCGAAGTGGCGCTCGCGCCGGCTCATCCTTGGCTCGAAACCCTCGTGGTCTTCGATTCGTTCAACAAGGCGCTGAACTTCGCGGATGCACTCGCACATGCGCCGGGCATCGTCAAACGAGAAGTGGCCTTCTTTGCGAGCCCCGTACCCGACCATCTCGCACAACTCGCCGAGCATCTGCCGAAGGGTTGCCACGCAGTACTGTCACTGGTGGCCGAATCGTCGGAGGAAACGCTGCAGGAACTGGTGGCGTCGCACGGCGGCACGATGAGCTACCGAAAGACCGCGGAGGAAGTGCGAAAGAGCAATCGCACGCTGATGGAGTTCACGTGGAATCACACCACGCTGCATGCGCTCAAGGTCGACAAGACGCTGACTTACCTGCAGAGCAGCTTCGTCCCCGGCCAGCACGTGCAGCAGATCACCGCGATGGAGCAGTTGTTCGCCGGCGAAGTGCTGATGCATGTGGAGTTCCTGCGCGGACTCGACGGGCGGATCACCTGCAGCGCACTGCAGCTCGTGCGCTTCACGACGGAAGAGCGGCTCGATGAAATCATTCGCATGCACCGCGAGCGCGGCGTGCGCATCAACAACCCGCACGTCTTCATCGTCGAGGATGGAAAGGCTGGCGGCGCCTTGCCGCCGGAGATCATCGAGATGAAGAAGCGCTTCGACCCGCAGGGCCTGCTGAATCCGGGGAAGCTGCGCGACTGGCCCGTCAAGCCTTGACGTCATGCACCTGGCCGCGGCGGCGCAAGACCAGTGTCGCGACGGTGACCAGCAGCGCAAGACCCCAAAGCGGCCAGAGTCCGAAGCGGGACACCCAGAAGGCGTAGGGCGTGATGCCGACGCGGCCTTCGACTTCGGCCTCCAGCACGCCGCGGGTCAACCGCGGCAACTGGTGCGTCACGCGGCCGCGATGGTCGATGACAGCCGTAGCGCCCGTGTTGGTCGCCCGCACCATCGGCCGCTGGAATTCGAGCGCCCGCATGCGGGAAATCGCCAAGTGCTGGTCGATCGCGATCGAATCGCCGAACCATGCGATGTTGCTCACGTTGAGCAGGATGGTGGGTGCACCGGCTTCGTTGCGGAAGTTCGCGCCGATCTCGTCACCGAACAAATCCTCGTAGCAGATGTTGGGCGCGATGCGCTGGCCCTGCCACACGAAAGAAGCCTGTGCGAGCCCGCCGCTTTGGAAGTCGCCCAAGGGAATGTTCATCATGTTCGTGAACCAGCGGAACAAGCCGGGGATGAACTCGCCAAAGGGCACGAGGTGATGCTTGTCGTAGCGATAGGGCTTCGCTTCGCCGGGGCGAAAGCCGATCACCGAATTGCTGTACACGTTGCCGTCGCCCAATGGGAGTCCCACGATGGCCGCCTGGTTGCCACTCGCATAACGTGACGCGATCGCCTCCAGGTAACCCGGCGGCATTTGCGACGGCAACAGCGGGAGCGCGGTTTCGGGCGTGATCACCAGCGGCGCCGTGGAGTGCTGCAATTGATCGCCGTACCAACGCAAGGCCGTCGCGACACCGCCGCCGGGGATGAATTTTTCGTCTTGAGGAATGTTGCCCTGAAGCAGCGCAATCCTCAGGCGCCCATGCGAGCGGGCCGCATCATCGGCTGGCTCACCGCGCACTGCGTTGATGAGCGCCGGTACGCAAAGCAGGACCAGCGCAATCCCGGTTGCCACGGCGAAAGACCGCCCTCGTGCGCGGCGGAAGGCCAATGCCGTCAACGCGGCGATGCCGGCCGCGACAGCCCCAATGCCGTACACGCCGATCCAGGGCGCATAGACAGCGAGCGGCCCGTCGACGTGTGCATAGCCGCCGGCGCCCCATGGAAAGCCGGTGAACCAACTGCCGCGCAACAGCTCCGCGAGGGTCCACATTGCTGCGAAGAATGCAGCGGCACCCAAGGAATTTTTCGGAGCGAAGGCCACGAACAAGGCGCACGCCAGGACGTAGTACAGCGCCAACGCGGCCGAAAGAGCGAACACAGCCGTCGCGGCAAGCGGCGCTGCCAGTCCGCCATAGGTGTGCATCGAAATGAAGAGCCACCAGAAGGTGCCGCAAAGCCAGGCGGTCGTGAACACCCAGCCGTAACCCGCGCCGTTGCGCCACGGGATGTCCTTGCCGGCGGCGGGACGCAGTGCATCCAGTTGCCACACCAGCGCAGCCAGCGAGATCAGCTGAAGCCACCACAGCGGCTGGCCGTCCCACGGCGCAGCAATGGAGGCAGCCTGGGCGAGCCCCGCAAGCCCGAAGCCCAGCGCGCGAACCAGCGTTTTCAATCGGCCGCGTCTTCGCCGCGCTTGGGCGAGACCTTGAACCAGCGCACTGCGCCACCCTTCGTGTGCAGGACGACGAAATCGAAGGTGCCGAGCGCGTAGTGCTCGCCACGTTTGGGCACGTGGCCCATCTCGTGGGCGATCAGTCCGCCGATCGTGTCGAAGTCCTCGCTCTGCGTCTCGTCGTCGAAGGTGATGCCGAAGGCTTCCGCCACGCGCTCGATCGGTGTGTCGCCGGACACCCGGTAGGTGTGATCCGCAAGGCCGAAGATGTCGCCCTCGTCTTCCGGAATATCGAACTCGTCCTCGATCTCGCCGACGATCTGCTCGAGCACGTCCTCGATCGTGATCAGGCCGGCCACGCGACCAAATTCGTCGATCACGACGGCAAGATGGTTGCGATTGCCGCGGAACTCGCGAAGCAGATCGTTCAAACCCTTGCTCTCGGGCACGAAGGTCGCGGGACGCAGCAGCGCACGGATGTTCAGGCCCGGTGCACGCTGGAGCTTGAGAAGGTCCTTCGCCAGAAGGATGCCGATGATGTTTTCCTTCTCGCCCTCATAGACCGGAAAGCGCGAGTGCGCCGTGTCGATGACCAGATGCAGCAGCGCGTCGTACGGCGCGTCGATGTTGACGAGGTCCATCCGGGGCGCAGCCACCATCACATCCCCGGCCGTCATGTCGGCCATGCGAAGCACGCCTTCGAGCATCACGCGCGACTCGGCACCGATGACGTCGTTGTCCTCGGCGTCGGCAAGCGTTTCGATCAGCTCGTCGCGCGAGTCGGGCCCGGGGTTGATGAATTCGACGAGCTTCTGGAAAAAGCTGCGCTTGTCTTCGCGTTCGGCGGGCGAGCGTTCAGGGTGAGGATCGGCCACTGCAGGAGGGCAGAGTTAGGGAATGGCAAGGATAACGGAAAGCTACCGCCCGCCCCAAGGACGCCCATCGGCGATTCAGGGCGCGGAGCGATCGCGCGCGGCGCGCACGCCGCTGCGGATTTCCTGCAGTTCGGCGAGGAAGGCCCAGAACTGCTTGGCGCGCGTCTTGAGCTGGAAGTCGACTTGGGCGTAGTGCTGCAGTGCGATTTCGCTCATGCGGCTGTCGAAGGTCGCCGGCGGCAATTCGAGATGCGCCTCGGACTCCGACCCGCTGCGCACGACTGAGGCGCCCGCGCTGCGCGCGATCTTCAGCATGGCGGCGTTCTCGCTCAGCGCGTGAATGAACAACATGCCCACGCCTTCGTTGCGGGCGGCCACGACGGCGCGTTCGAACAGTCGCGCACCGTAGCCGCGACCGCGCGCGTGCTCGGCGACCGACACGCCGAATTCGGCGCAATCCTGCTGCTGTTCCGCAGGCGCAAATGCGAGATGGGCCATTGCGATCAGGTCGAGACGGCGGTTGTAGATGCCGAAGATCTCGTCGCGCTCGAAGTCGAGGCTGTCGACATAGCGTTGGATCTGTTCATCGGACGCCGCGTAGCCGAAGCGCAAATAGCGATCGTGCGGGGTGAGTGCAAGCAAGTGCTGCGCGATGCGATCGCGCTCGCGCGGACCGATCGAACGGATCGGCACCATCACTGGAGCAGACGTGGCCGTCCGCGGTTGCGCCTCAACCATGGGCGCTTTCAAGAACGAGCCGACGCCGAGTGAGGCTTTGAGGAGGGCCTTGGCGGTATGCATTCATCAAATATAAGGGTTTTCCCTAGATGCACAAGGCCGTAAAGTCTCTTGGGCGTCTCTTTGGTGAACAAGTACCAATATTCCCAGAAAAGTATGTGTGCACTTACCTGTCAAACAGGTACCGCTGTTGTTGCCTTGACGCGATCCAGCACGAAACTGGTCTTGCAATCTTGCACGCTGGGATGCTTGAGCAAGGTGTCCATGATGAAGCGGCTGTAGTGGGCCATGTCCGCCACGACGACGCGTAGGAGGTAGTCCATTTCGCCGGTCAAGGCGGCGCACTCGACGACTTCCGGCCAAGTTTGCACGCTTGCCCGGAACAAGTCCATCGGGTTCCGCTTGTGGCTTTCCGTGTGTTTCTCGAGGCGCACGTTCAGGTACGCAGTCAGGCCCAGGCCCACGGCTTCGGGCTTCACCAGCGCGACATAGCGGTCGATGACGCGCGCCTCTTCCAGGCGCTTGACGCGGCGCAACACCGCGCTGGCAGAGAGGCTGACCTGCTCTGCCAATTGGTCATAGGTAGCCCGCCCGTCGGTCTGAAGGGTGCGCAGGATGTGGCGATCGATCTTGTCAAGTGCGTCCATTCTGCAATTTTTGCAGTTTTCCTGCGCCACATGGCAAGAGCAGGCGCAATAACGCCGAAATCGTGATCGCCCGCGCTCTTACAGTTCAACACGGACGCAGCGAATTCGCAGCGACACACTGATCCCCCTCCCCGAACCTATCCGGAGACAGCGCCATGAGCACCGCCGAAACCACCGCCTTAACGCCTTGGGAAAACCCAATGGGTACCGACGGCTTCGAATTCATCGAATATGCCGCCCCCGATCCGGCCGCGATGGGCAAAGTCTTCGAGCAGATGGGCTTCCGGCCCATCGCCAAGCACCGCCACAAGAACGTACTCCTGTATCGCCAAGGCACGATCAACTTCATCATCAACTCGGAGCCGGATTCGTTTGCCCAGCGCTTTGCCCGCCAGCATGGCCCGAGCATCTGTGCAATCGCGTTCCGCGTGCAGGATGCAAAAGCGGCCTACGAGCGCGCGATTTCGCTCGGCGCCTGGGGATTCGCGCCGGGCGCCGGCCCGGGCGAGCTGAACATCCCGGCCATCAAGGGGATCGGCGACAGCCTGATCTACTTCGTCGACCGCTGGCGCGGCAAGAACGGCGCGCAGCCCGGCGACATCGGCAACATTGGCTTCTACGACGTGGACTTCGAAGCGCTGCCAGGCCTGACTGCCGTCGAGGCGCTCGCCCCGGAAGGCCACGGACTTACCTACATCGATCACCTGACGCACAACGTGCATCGCGGGCGCCTGAAGGAATGGGCCGACTTCTACGAGCGACTCTTCAACTTCCGCGAAATCCGCTACTTCGACATCGAAGGACAGGTCACCGGCGTGAAGAGCAAGGCCATGACCAGCCCCTGCGGCAAGATCCGCATCCCGATCAACGAGGAAGGCAACGAGAAGGCCGGTCAGATCCAGGAGTACCTGGACAGCTATCACGGCGAAGGCATCCAGCACATTGCGATGGGCTCGCGCGATCTGGCGCATTCGGTCGACGCATTGCGCGCCTCTGGCGTCAAACTGCTGGACACCATCGATACCTACTACGAACTGGTCGACAAGCGCATCCCGGGCCATGGCGAGGATCTGGCCGCGCTCAAGCAGCGCAAGATCCTGATCGACGGCAAGAAGGGCGCGCTGCTGCTGCAGATCTTCAGTGAAAACCAACTCGGGCCGATCTTCTTCGAGTTCATCCAGCGCAAGGGCGACGATGGATTCGGTGAAGGCAATTTCAAGGCCTTGTTCGAAAGCATCGAACTCGATCAGATGCGGCGCGGCGTACTCGCCGCAGCACAATAAACGCTCCTACCTTTTACTGGAGCTTCGCATGCGCCTGACGTCTTCGCTTCGTTCATCCCTCTGCATGGCGGCTGCGGCATTGACCTTAGGTGGGTGCGCCATGCCTGCACGACAGGCCGATGCGCTCTCGCGTCTCGATGCCGTACAGAAATCCGGCGTTGTCCGCGTCTGCACGCCGGGTGACTACAAGCCCTTCAGCTTCCAGAAGACGGACGCAAGCTACGAGGGTATCGACGTTGACCTGGTGACGGCATTCAGCAACAGCCTCAACGCCAAGCCGGAGTGGATCAAGACGACCTGGGCCAACCTGTTGCCCGATCTCGCCGCCGGCAAATGCGATATCGCGGTGGGCGGCGTTTCGGTGACCACCGAGCGTCAGAAGCGCGCCTTCTTCAGTGCGCCGTACATGGTCAACGGGAAGACCCCGATCGCACGTTGCGCCGACGCGGCCAAGTACCAGACCGTCGCCCAGATCGATCGGCCCGAAGTGCGGGTCATCTTCAATCCGGGCGGCAGCAACGAGCGCTTCGCACGCGCCAATTTCAAGAACGCCAAGCTCACGCAGCATGGCGAGAACGTGACGATCTTCGACGAGATCCTCGCCAATCGCGCAGACGTCTTCGTGACCGAATCGGCCGAAGCCATCACGCAACAGAAACTCAAACCCGGCCTGTGCGCCATCAACCCCGACAAGCCCCTGCAGTACGGCGAGATGGCCTGGATGCTGCCGCGCGACGACGTCGCCTTCAAGGCCTACGTCGACCAGTGGCTGCATCTTTCGGTGGCTGGCGGTGAGTTTCAGCGGGTGACGGATCACTGGCTCAAGTAATCAAGCAATGGAGCTTTTCATGGACCCCGCCACTGCGACTTTGGTCGCGCCCGCCGTCTACGGCGAATCCGAGCGTCCGCCGCGCGGCGACTATTCGCGCGGGGGCGCAGTCCTTGCCGACTACACATGCCCGCAGGATTGGGCCAGCTACACGGTGGCCGATCACGACACGTACCGCCGACTCTACGAACGCCAGGCTGCACAGCTTCCAGGGCTGGCTTGCGACGCGTTCATCGCATCGCTGCCTTCTTTGGGCGTCAAGGATCGCATTCCCCGTTTCGACGAGATCAACGAGCGGCTGTACAAAGCGACCCGCTGGGAGATCGTCGCAGTGCCGGGACTGATCCCCGAACTGCCCTTCTTCACGCTGCTCGCCAACCGGAAATTCCCGGTGACAGACTGGATCCGCAAGCCCGAGGAGTTCAACTACATCGTCGAACCCGATGTCTTCCATGATCTGTTCGGCCACGTCCCGATGTTGTTCGATCCCACCTTTGCCGATTACGTCCAGCGCTATGGTCAAGGCGGCATCAAGGCGCACGAGCTCGGTGCCGGAGAGAAGCTGGCACGCCTCTATTGGTACACGGTGGAATTCGGCTTGATCCGCCAACCAGACGGCTTGCGCGCTTACGGTGCGGGCATCCTGAGTTCAGTGGGCGAACTCCAGCATGCGGTGCGAAGCGCGGCGCCGCGCCGCCTGCCAATCGACCTGCTGCGCGCAATGCGATCGCGCTACAAGATCGATAGCTATCAAAGCACGTATTTCGTCATCGAAAGCTTCGCCCAGTTATTCGACCTCACCGCACCGGACTTCACGCCGCTGTATCGCCAACTGGAGACCCAGCCGGATATCGAGGCCGGCCTTCTGTTGCCGGGCGAGACTCAGATCAGTCTCTGAACAGGCGGCCCGACGTGGAGCCTTGGCGATCAATCGAGCAAAGCCAAGGTTTCGCGCCTGAGGAGCTCGTCAAAGGCCATCTCAACATGACCGCGCCCGGGAACGAGACGATTGTCGGCTCCCGGCATCGTGGCGACCGACGCCGGAAAGACGATGTTGTCGCAGTTCGAATGCCAACATGTGAACGGCACCTGCCGCGCGCTTGCTCGTTCGCAGTCGATCTTCTTCAGCCACTCGCCGCCCATGCGCATCTCCCGGCCGTTCACCGTGCGGCCGAACCGAGCAAGCCACGTACCTTGATGTGGCGTGGCAATCGTGACGATGCGATACACCCGAGTGCCATCTGCACCGCGTAGCCAGGCTCGTGCCGCAAGGCCGCCCATGCTGTGGCAGATCAGGAGAGGCGGTCGCCCGGTGGCGGCGGTTACTCTGACTACCGCCTCATCGACGATCTTCGCGTAGTTGTCGATCGAGCCGAAGGCGGGCTCGAGATTGACTGCGGCGAAAGCGTGCCCACTCGCGCGCAGTTGGCGCAGCCATGGGTTCCAGAAGCCACGGTTACAGACGAACCCATGGACCAGGACGGCGCCGCGGCGTGGATCGGGTCTCAAATTATCGGGGATCGAGCGCCATCGAAAAGGCTGCTGCCAGCAGAAGACACGCGGCGCAGCCCAACATTCCGCGAACCAAGCGGTCACGTACAGCATCGCGCTGGCCCGAGGAATCGAGTCCGCCACACCCACGCGATAGCTCGCGATGAATTCGGCAGCCAGGAAACATGCATGGCCGAAGATCAAAACGCAAAGTCCAACAATGGCGATGGCGGGCGAATGCGCCCACCAAACGGTCGTCCACAGGATAGTGACGATGAGCCACCCCAACACCAACCAACGCTGTAGACGGGCAATCATGGGCGCAACTATCGCATGCGCGACAAGGGCGATCGCCCCTAGGGCCGGCAACAGGCCCGAGGTGGCTTCGACAATCCACGCCAAACGAGGTCGCATGAAGACCACTGTGCGACAGAACTACCCATGGGCGGGCCGCACGAAATCCATCCTGAGCAATATCGGGACCTGGGAAAACTGTTCGACTGATCGCAGACGATCAGGGTATGGCTGCAGGCACGCGGCCTGGACGCAGAACGCACGCGATCATGCTCGCCAACGTTCCGCAGTTTCCGACGACGATGCGCAGGGTGCTCAAAGCAGGACATAACTGCGTCAACGTCAACCCGCTCTACACGGTGCGTGAACTCGAGCACCAGTTGAGCGATTCGTGCGGGACCGCCATTGTCTGTTGGCGCCGGCCGAAAATTGACCCCCGGCGGGTCAAAGCTCAATCGGCGCCGACAGGTGCGTCGCTTCTTCGTAAGCGTGGCCTCAAGGCCCTCTGGCGAGATCTGGCGGGTGTGAGCAGGATCGCCTGATCGTGCTCACACTTGGATGTGTGCATTTAACCGGTACGTGCACACATGGACAAGCGAGTCACTTCGGCCAAGGACACCCGGCGCAGGCACAGCGAAGAGCTCAAGCAGGAATTGGTCGATCGCAGGCTCGAACCTGGCGCGTCGGTCGCAGCCATCGCGCAAGAGCATGGCATCAATGCGAGCCTCCTGTTCAACTGGCGCCGGCTTCGCCTGCGCAAGGAGGCTCCGGCAGTCGAGGAAGCAGCGCCTGCGACGCTATTGCCGGTGACGGTACAGGTGGAGCCCGTCACCAAGACCAACAAGGCCATTGCGCCGCGCCCTTCGAGCGGCGTCATCGAGATTGACGTTGGTGCCACACGTGTTCGACTGCGCGGTGCGGTCGACGAAGCCAGCGTGCGCTGCGTGCTGCGCCTGCTGGGTGCCATCGCGTGATTGGCCTTCCCTCGAACACGCGCGTGTGGATCGTGGCGGGCCACACACCGACATGAGGAAGGGCTTCGACGGCTTGGCCGCCATGGTGCAGACGGCACTCACAGCGAACCCGTTCTACGGCCACGTCTTCGTCTTCCGCGGCAAGCGCGGCGACCTCTTGAAGGTGCTGTGGTTTGACGGGCAAGGATTGATGCTGCTGGCCAAGCGCCTCGAGCGCGGCCGCTTCGTCTGGCCGCAGGCCACGTCTGGCGGCATCTCGCTCACGCCGGCGCAACTCTCGATGCTGCTCGAAGGCATCGACTGGCGCATGCCGGTGCGAACGCATGAGCCGTTGCTTGCAGCGTAATCAAGTGCGCCACCACTGTATGAAGAATCCTCCGGTGTAGCACCGATGTTCGACGTGCCGTGCGCGCGGCACAGTGGAGGACGTGACGACGCCGACCAACGACTCCACCACGCCCCACACCGTTGAAGGTTGGCTGCGAGTGGTCGAGGAGAGAGATGCCGAAGTGGTGCTCCTCAAGCTCATGGTCGACAAGCTCAAGCTGCAACTGCTGCGCAGCCTTCGGGCGCGGTTCGGATCATCCAGCGAGCAGCTCGATGACCCTCAAATCGCTCTTCTGGAAGGCGAACCACTGTATGAACACGCGCCGCCGATCGCTGTTGCGGTCGCTGCAGCCAACGCACCTGAGATCGATCGCAAGCTTCCGGCCCATCTGCCGCGCGAGACCCAGGTCTACCGGTCAGAAGCGAGTACCGATCACCATGACGCCAATGGGCAACCGTGCGGTTGCACCGCCTGCGGCGGTCGTCTTCGCCTGATCGGACACGACGTCTCGGAGCAGTTGGAGTACGTGCCCTCACGCTTCAAGGTGATCCGTCATGTGCGGCCCAAGCTCGCGTGCGTTGCTTGCGAAGCGATCTTCCAGGCACCTGCGCCCAGCCGACCGATCGCACGCGGCGTGGCCGGCCCTGGGCTGCTGGCCAACGTGCTGGTGTCCAAGTACTGCGATCACATCCCTTTGCATCGCCTGAGCCGCATCTATGGCCGCGATGGCGTCGTCATCGACTGCTCGACGATGGCTGGTTGGGTGGGCCAGAGCGAGAAGCTGTTCGACCCGCTGGTGGCCGCGCTCGGACGCTACGTGCTGGCCGGCGAGAAGGTGCATGCCGATGACACGCCGGTGGCCGTGCTCGATCCCGGTCGGGGCGCACCAAGACCGGTCGGCTGTGGGTGTACGTGCGCGACGACCGGCCGGCCGCAAACACAGAGCCGCCTGCAGCCTGGTATCGCTACTCGCCCAACCGCAAGGGCGAGCACCCGCAGGCGCATCTCGCAAACTACAGCGGCATCCTTCAAGCCGATGCCTACGGTGGGTACGGCAAGATCTACGCAAGCGGGCAGGTCGTCGAAGCATCTTGTTGGGCTCACGCGCGTCGGCCGTTCTGGGATCTGCATGAGAGCCAGGGCTTCGTGCCCGGCTCGATCGCCGAACAGGCGCTGCAACGCATTGCGGCGCTGTACGCGATCGAAGCCCAGATCCGCGGTCAGCCGCCTGACGTGAGACGCCAGGTGAGACAAGCCCGCGCCGGGCCGTTGCTCGAAGAACTACGTGCCTGGCTCGCGAGCATGCTGGGCAAGGTGTCGAAGAAGTCGGAACTAGCCAAGGCGATCGGCTACTCGCTGACGCGCTGGACATCGCTGACCCGCTACCGTGACGATGGCCGCATCGAGATCGATAACAACGCCGCCGAACGCGCCTTGCGTGGCGTGGCCCTTGGAAGGTCCAACTACCTCTTCATGGGCTCGGATGCCGGAGGCGAGCGGGCCGCGGCGATCTACAGTCTGGTGGAGACGGCCAAGCTGAACGGGCTCGATCCGCAGGCGTACCTGCGCGATGTGCTCGCACGCATCGCCGACCATCCCATCAACCGCATCGACGAGTTGCTCCCGTGGAACATCGGCGGACACCACATTGAGCAACGACTGGCAGCCTGAACCCCACGCGACCAAGCTGCGCAAACGAAGGAAGACGAGAGTGAACCTGCAAGGCACCGACCCGAAGCTGATCGATGCACTCAACCGCGCGAGCAGCCTGGAGCTGTTCAAGCTGAGCACCATCATCGAGCGCCTCTTGGCCGATCCGCGACGGATCATCGCGGTGCGCACGAACATGAACCTGGGGCAGACCGTGCGCTTCCTCGACTGGCGCGACGGTCAGATGCGCAACGGCAAGGTCGTGGCGATGAAGGACACGCAGGTCACGCTGCATGAGGAAGGGACGCGGCGCGAGTGGAAGCTTCCCTATACGGCTGTCGAACCGCCGACCGCAACTGCGCAGCCGACAGCGACCGCAGCACCGCCGAAACCTCCACCGATCAAAGCCTCTCGCAGTGACTTCCGCGGCGGTGAGAAGGTCTCGTTCGACGACAAGTACCTTCAACCCCAGGTGGGCACCGTCGTTCGCATCAACCAGAGAACGGCCACCGTCGACACCGGCGACGGTCACTCATGGCGCGTGCCGTTCCACATGCTTCGCCACGTGCTCGACATCTGATTGCCATCGATCAGACGGCCGTCAAGAGGGTGCTGAGCCCACACTTACACTTCTTCAGCAGTTCGAGCTCCATCTCCGGGTTGATCGGACTCTAGAACTAGGGGGCAGCGCACCTGGGCTCTAAATCGAAATGCTATGAAATCTGGGGGCAGCGCAGGAAAGCCTGTTGCAGGCGGAATAATCGTAAGAGATTCCGAATAAGTTGCTTCCAATGGTCCAATGGCGCCGCCCGCGGGGGGGACACGACCATCTCCAGCTCTTGGCTACTGCAATTGCAGGATCCTATTAGCCAGAACACCGTTCTGACGTGTGTTGCGCTTTGGTGTTTGGAAACGCAAAAAGCCCAGCCTGATAGGGCTGGGCTTTTTGGGGCTGTAAGAGCCTGACGATGACCTACTTTCACACGGGAACCCGCACTATCATCGGCGCTGAGGCGTTTCACTGT